>LCPL01000029.1 GCA_001003605.1 Parcubacteria group bacterium GW2011_GWC2_48_17 | reverse complement strand
GTATCCACGGTGGGGTTAAATGAGGAGCAACTACGAAAGTATGTAAAGTGGCAACAGGAGCGAGAACCAAAAGGCTAACCATTATCATTCATGCCTTCTCGGCTGGTGTTCATGCCACCGCCTTTGGCGGTGGTCGTTGACTTCGTCTCTTCTGCGCTGATACACTTTAGTAAAGGAAACCTTCTCCGCAGAAACTACGACATCAAATACGAAGGAATCCCCTGATGTATCACTGATCCAACCCTGCGCCGGTTCGAGAAACTGTTCCTTATCGGGATGAAAGAGGCCTCCGCAGCATTCTGGCTCAGGATGGAGTACGCCGTAAAAAATGCCGCGAAGCATGAATTCTTTTATCACCACGACTGCGCCTTCGATTGGGACCATTTCTGTATCCAATCCAGTATTGCCCTGAAACCACGAACCTTGAATCAGCCACATAAAAGAACCTCGCTTTCTTAAGTTAGGGTTTAGCGGAATTGCCAAAGAACCCATTACGGCCATTCTGTATTAATCGTGTCAAAAGTCAATGAAAACACCACCGCCCCTTAATCCCCTCCTCAGCTGAGGAGGGGAAGAATTCTTTGCTTCTCTTCCACTTACTACTTTCTACTAGCTACCTACTACTTTCTATTTCGTACACCACATCCTTCCGCTCAACCACGACGCGCCACCCATTTCGTCTCGCATGTGCGTAAAGCTTCGCGTTTGGGTTGAAGCAAATAGGATTTTCCACCAGCTCCAAAAATGGGATGTCGCTCTCGGTATCCCCCACCCCAACCGACCCTTTGAGAGTCAGCCACTCTTTGCTCACAGTGTGCTTTAAAACAGACGCTTTGTTGAATATGAACGCCTCCTCCGCGACCTTTCCGGTAAATCTCTCCGACGGACCAGTCTCGTAAAAAAGACCGTAGACTTTGTTAAATCCAAGCCGTTTGCAGAAATGGTCTAGCACTCCTTTCGGAGAATGAGAAATCGCGAGTAAAAAATATCCTTTCTTTTTGTATTCCTTGATAAGCTCGCGCGTAAAGCGGTACACTCGGTCTTTTTGTTCGGCCACAACCTCCTCACCGATACGGTTAAAATCAGCGTAGGAAACGCCTTTGATATTCGCCATGAATACTTTGACAACAGCCATGATGTACGCCTCGTAGTCGCCCTTCCGGTCAAGCCACGCCAATTTTTGCCGCGCGAATTCCTGCGCGGTGGTTTTCTTGAAGATGTCCTCCTCAATAAGTCGCTCAACGATTTGTATGAGCAGACTGGAGCGAAAAATTGTGCCGTCGATGTCAAAAATAGCTACCTTTCTCATAGCTTTTTAGCTTACTAGGAAGCTAGACAGCTAGCAAGCTAAATCCTGATGATTTTCTCCCACGGCAGTCCTTTCTTGCCGAAGTGGCCGTAGGCAGCCGTTGGGAGGTACCAGGGCTTTCTAAGGTCCAGACATTCAATGATGGCGAGAGGACGAAAGTCAAAGTGTTTCTTCACAAGGGATGCCAAACTTTTTCCCTTTTCATCTATCGCGTGCACCATGAGAGGGTCAATGTGACCAATGGCGTAGGCGACAGAGACGAGGCAGTCTTTGGCGTAGCCGTTTGCCACGAGATTTTTTGCCACAAAGCGGCACATATATGCGGCGGAGCGGTCTACTTTCGTAAGGTCTTTTCCTGAAAACGCGCCTCCACCATGGCAGATGAGTCCGCCGTACGTGTCAACCATAATTTTTCGGCCAGTAAGACCGGTGTCCGCTTCAAATCCACCGAGTTCGAAATTGCCAGTCGGATTGACCAGAATCTCAATGCCTTTAAGATTCCCTACTACCGGCTTAATGATTTTTTCGGTAACGGTTTTAACTATGTCTTCCTGATGCACCCCTTTCTCGTGCTGGGTTGAAACGAGAACCGTGGCAAGCTTGCCATCCTGAATAGTAATTTGCGTTTTGCCGTCCGGCCGCAGCCACTTAATCTGCTTTTTCTCTCGCGCTTCCTGAAGCCGCTTCGCCAGCTTGTGCACCAGCACGACTCCCTCGGGAAGAAATTCTTTGGTCTCCTTGGTCGCGAATCCGTACATAATGCCCTGGTCGCCGGCTCCGCCGGTATTAACGCCTTGCGCGATATCCGGCGACTGTTCAACTACAAAGACTTGAACATCCAGTTTGTTGTCATAGCCGATATTCTTATATAAAGTTCGAGCAATTTTCTCATAGGGAACCTTCGCGGTGGTGGTAACTTCTCCCCCTATGACAAGATGTCCGTGGCTACCGAATGTTTCAACGGCAACACGGCTCATCGGGTCCCCCCGAAGACATTCATCGAGTATCGCGTCCGAAATCTGGTCGCATACTTTGTCCGGATGACCGTTAGTTACGCTTTCTACGGTGTACGTTTTTCTATCGTGTATGTGCATGGCTGATTTATAAGGAGCGTAGCGACTATATAAATCGCCACCCTGTTAAATAATCCGTCGCAGACGGATTCCCCCGCCTCTGGCGGGGATTTAACGGGGTCAGAAGTTACACTCGCTTTGCTCGTTAATTTTCTGTTAATATAGTCCCTCGGGGCAGAGCCCCGAGGTAATGTCGGAACTCGCTCCACTCGTTCTTTCCGCGCGGCAGAGCCGCGCAGTATTGGACTATGTTAGCTCCTCGGCTCGGAAATGGAAACTAAGAAGTCTCCATTCCTCTCGCTCTACGTCGCTAATAAAAACCTTTCCCAAAAAGGAAAGATTTTTCTTGTTATCCTTCCCCGTTCGGGGCTGGGTTGGCACCGCGCTCTCACAAAGCCAGTTGCCGGAGGATCATTGAGCCAGTGCTCTCCCCTCTCTCTTGATATCGCTATTCAGTTGTATTTACATGCTACCGCAGGCGTTTCGCATATGCAACCGCATCTGCTGTGGGTAATGTTACGGGAAAGTGAAGGCAGAAGGTAGACGGTAGCAGGTAGAGCAAGAAGAAGCGAGTACTGCTTTGCTTTATCTGTCTACCTTCCACCGCTACTCGCCACCATCTCTTCCCCCACGAATTTTACTGCACCTTGCCGAAGCACTTTAGGAGAAGAACCAACAAGAGAGATGACGGTAGAAGGTTTGCCTCGCAAGCGGCCGGCGCCAATATAGACATCAACACGAGTGCCAAAATAGTTTTTTGCTTCCGCAATAGTTTCCGCAGGTTTTTTACCTTCAGGGTTCGCGCTTGGCGCGACAAGCGGGCCTGTTTTCCGCAATAGAGTGTTCAATTTCTCCCCTTTCGGCAGACGAAATGCAAGTGTGTTGGTTTTTAGATGCAAATATGAGAACTTCCTTTTCGCGCAGGGAAATATGATGCTCACCTTCCTCGGCCAGACATCACTAAGAAATTTCTTTTGCTTTGCATCCAAAGTAACGCCAAATTCTTTTAGTCGCGAGATATTATCTATAAGAATGACGAATGGTTTTTGCGGAGTCTTTCGCCTAATGGCAAAGAGACGCTCGACTGCCTTACGGTCGAGCGCTCTCGCGACAACTCCATATATCGTGTCGGTAGGAATGACGGCGAGACCGCCGTTTTTGAGAATCGTAGATACACTGAAAGAATCCATGCCGATTGAAAACACAAAGCACAGAAACACAAAAACCCAAACAAAGCACAATTTCTCAAAACACAAAAAATGAAGACGTTTTTGTTTGTGTATGTTTTCGGTTTTTTATGTTTTGTGTTTTGTTTGGGTTTTTGAAAGTTTGTGTTTTGTGAAGTCTAACAAATTTGTTGCGTCTTTGATTTCACTATTGGGCTGTAAACTTTGCCTCTACTCCCGCGAGAGCAACATCTTCACGATAATTGAACGCTGGATCGCCCGCGTCGCTATGCAATACTACTCTGTATGCGCCGCCTGAAACTGTCGGGCGCAGGAGTTCAACTATGACTTTTTGCCCATCGCCAACGAGTACTTTTTGCGCTCCCAAGATGTTTCCAAGAACGCCGTCTTTCTCTTCGCGTACTGCAACCCAAAGAATCTCCATTGCATCAAGATTCTCTATCTCCACGCGGTCGCTCGCCGGTTGGTCTTTAACAATAAGGCCCTTTGCCGGTACTTCACCTGCTTTCCTAGTGTGTGCCGTGCTGGTAGAAATAGGCATAAGATTGCCGTCATCGCCGTTTTGGCTGGTTTTTGTGGAAGCATTGTTGAGGAGCAGTGAGCCGGACCTGCGTTCCTGCCAAAACATTCCTGCTGTAAATCCAACTAAAAGCCCAATAATGAGAGCTGTGGTTATCTTTGCTGACGCTTTGTTTGGTGTAGGTTCCATCCCGTTAGAAATAGGACACGGACGCAAAGCGCCCTATACCCATTGTGATTAATCTGATAATCTAAGATTTCTGCTTATTCCCCCATTTTCACCGCGTACGCGATTTCTAACGGGATGAATAACGAATGACGAATTATGCCTGTATTGTAAGCAGGAGCGCTTACTTGAACATCTTGACCACGCCATTTGATTATGGCATAAACAACTGATGCAAATACTCCGAACTCGATTTAAAAAGGATATTGTATGCGAGTTTTTGCCGCCAACGCGCTTATCGAGGCGGGTTATTATTCTCGCACACGGAATGCCGGGAGTCCCAAAAGCCAAGGAAACAATGGAATTCTGGTCAAAGAAGGGATTCTGGGTGTTTTCCCCTCGTTATCGCGGCACTTGGGAGAGTGGCGGGGAATTTCTCAAGGAATCTCCAGAGGAGGACATTCTTGACGTCATTGACGGGCTTCCAAAAGGTTTCGTGGATTTGTGGTCTGGCAAACACTATACGCTAAACGCTAAACGCTTAACGCTATATGTCTTCGGAGGGAGTTTCGGAGGTCCTGCCGCCATACTTGTTTCTCGCGACCCGCGTGTTACTAAAGCTGTCGCTTTCGCCCCAGTCATTGATTGGACGGCTCCGTCCAAAGACGAGCCAATGGACAAGCTCGGCGCTTTTCTTCCGAGGGGTTTTGGCAATGCCTATAGATTCTCAAAAAAGAACTGGACTCGCTTAAGCCGCAATGAATTTTATAGTCCGCTTAAAGAAGCGGATACGATTGACGGCAAGAAGCTTCTCATCTTTCACTCAAAAGATGACGGCTCTGTTTCTTATTCACGCACCAAAAAGTTCGCAGAAAAAACCGACGCGAAGCTTGTTACTCTCCAGCACGGCGGCCACTTCGGCGTGTCAAAATCAATCGAGCCGAGAATCTATAAACACATCAAAAAATTCCTTTCAAAATAGCTTTTACCCACGGCCGTGGGTAAAAGCTATATTTCAAGTCTTCCCGCGTCTTCAATTCTAAAATTGCCTATTTGAATGCGGCGAAGCCCAGAGAGCGTTGCGGGAACGCCGAGGCGGCGGCCGAATTCTTCCGCAAGTGAGCGGATGTACGTGCCGCTTCCGACATCGAATTGAGCTTTAATTATGGCTTTGTTGAATAAATCCCTAACCTTCTCTCAATAATTCTGGGCTTTTGGTATCATTATGGCATGAAAAAGCCAACAAAAGCGCAGAAACGCGGAG
>LCPL01000028.1:6225-10864 GCA_001003605.1 Parcubacteria group bacterium GW2011_GWC2_48_17 | reverse complement strand
CACCCTTCGTCCTTGCGGGCAAATCCACCGCACAAAGGCGGATGGCGGACTTATTACACAACCCTGTTATGAGCAAAAGCTCATAAATACCGATTCTCACTATTCAGATATTATTATATCAGTTTTTGATAATCTCCAAAAGCGGCTCCTCCCAGCCAAAACAGGTTTCTTTACCTTTTAGTTCGTTGAACGCTTCAACGCAAGAAGGATTGAGTTTTGTGTATTCTTTAAGCACCTGCACGGTCTCTTCAATAAACCCACCAACGGTGCCATCAGAATCATCAACGCCGCCGCGGCACAATCTATCATCAAGCCGTAAAAGCGTATCAACTAATAACTTTGCTGTCTGCTGACTTACCGGCAACTCGGAAACGATCTTTGACAGACGATTGCATCCTTCCGAAAGAGAGCTTTGATACGAAAACCAAATACGCGACGGCCCCTCGTATGATTTTATATACCGCATGCCGGCAGTGATTGCTTTTTTCGTTGCCGCCAACTCACTTTTGTTTAATTCTCCCAACCGACTACTGCAAACAGCTTGCGATACGAGCTGTTTATCTTCCTCGCTCAATTTTTTGCCGCCCATCACCGCATAAATCGCCACCGCCACCATATGCTTGCAAAGCGTGTCATTTTGTCCAAGATAACATTCGCAATGTCCATAATCATACCGGCGCGCTTCAACCGAAACACGATACGGCTTTGTGCCAACGACCACGGCTGAATACGCACCGATTCCTTCTTTAAATTGCGTTACTTTCCCTTTCTCATATAAATCAATCGCCTTCTCAAAAGTCGGCCCATCGGTCGTGAATTTAATTTTATCCAAATCGTATTTCGGCTGCACAAATTTATAAATTAAGTTGTCACAATAACATCCTTATATTCTCAAGTTTATAAGGATGTTATTGCGTCTGTCGGAATGATTGTAAGAAGCGAACAAATGTTTTTCCGTAATGTGAAGTGGTGTGCTCCACGAATTTGCCGCGATATTTTTTATTGATAAGTCCCGCCTGATAAAGCCGCCGTGTGTGTTCGCCAATGGTTTTTTCATTCGCGCCAAGTGTTTCAACAATATCCTCCAGCGTTATACCGTTGCGTTCGGCAATAAGGAGCAATATCTCAATACGATAATGATTTGCTACCCCCTTAAGATGCCGCTCCATTTGTTTTGCCGTCTTTAGCTTTGCCATAGTTTCATTATACGCCACATCCTTACATTCTCAAGTTTGTAAGGATGTTATTTTGGTTTCGTATTCTGGAAAATATTTTTGAATTATGGGGAGTTCGAATTCTCGCAGAATTGATTCCTTGGGTTCGCGAGCCAGTAAAAATTCAAACGACTGACGGATCAGTTCCTCGGGCGCAATTCTTTTTTGAGTCAACTTTGCCCAATACTCTTTCGGCACGGCCACTTTATATTTCGCGTCCTCAATTTCCACATCAAAAACCCACGCGTTGGATGTTTCTTCCTTATTTTTAATTAAAATTAGGGTCATTGCGATTATTTTAGCATTAAAACAACATCCTTACATTCTCAAGTTTGTAAGGATATTGTTTGTGGAATCGGTTATGTTTTAATATCTGTTCGGTCGGAGATAGCCTGAAAACTATTATTTATTGATACCAGTAAGGGTTTTTAAAAAATTCTTTTGCCGCTGTTTCTTTTCCCGCCAGCCCATTTCACATATATCATTAGCCACCATTTCCGACATAGTAAAAAGCCTCTTATCAAAATTTATGACGTCCTTATTAACCTGCAACGCCATATCATTTAGTCCTATGAGTTTAATACCTGCTAGTGTTCGCACTCGAGACAGTGCCACATAGCCCATACCAAAGGCAAATGACTTGCTTAAATCAATTTCAGCCACATCCAAACTCATTCCTTGGCTTTTGTGAACTGTAATTGCCCACGCTAAGCGAAGTGGAATCTGGCTAATCTCGGCTAATTTTACACGGTTTTCTTCTATTTCCCAGCTTGTTGGACTGGCTATAACCTTCGTCTTCTTTATCGTCATCACGATTGGGTAACCGCTCTGATCAAAATCTATAATTTTTCCTAGAGTTCCATTAACATACCCTTTATCAAAATTATTTTTGACAAACATCACCACTGCTCCCTTTTTTAAGGTAAGCGCCTCCGGGGCAAGACAGCCACTTTTAAGTACCTCTACTAAATGCGGTTCACCACTGGTATGCATTTTAAATGTCTTGGCCTCCTCAGTAATTTTATCAAGTTCAAAATTATTAATTGCATCGACGTCCAGATTGTGGGTATACAGTTTCGTCGGCGTTATCTCCGAGACAACCTCCTTATTAAATCTGTCCACAAGCAACCCCAAAGCATTATTAGTAACATTACCACTGCGTATACAATTTAGTAGCTTCAAGTAATCATCGTCCTGCTGCCGGTGTTGCTCGGTTAAATAACAAACTTTTATACCCATACTCCGCCAGGCGTTTGAGGTGTCGACAAAGCTACCGTCTTCGCCTTTTTTGCAGACAGGTGGAAGCTGAAAAAAATCTCCGGAAAGTATAACCTGCAAGCCCCCGAATGGCAACTCGTTTTTCTTAAACGCACGACAAACGATGTCGACCATATCCAACCGAAAAGAATGAAGCATTGATACCTCATCTATTATAAGAACTTTGGTAGCCAAAAATCTTATCCTAAATTTTGTATTCCTCAGCAGTTTTTCCATATGATCTCGTGTTAATTCATCCTTAATACCTATTCCTGCCCAAGAATGAATTGTGCGGCCATTCATATGAGTCGCAGCAATACCTGTGGAGGCTGTGATGCCTACCCCTACATCCTTATTTTTTAAATAATTAATATACTTATTTAGCAAAAAAGTCTTTCCACTACCAGCCGAACCGGTAAGGTAGACATTATAGCCGAGTTTAAAAACTTCAAAAGCTTCCTGTTGCGTCATGAGTGAGTTAGATTAAGTAAAACTACTATTTGTTGTACATAACTTAAGTATACTTTATTAGAAAAACAAAACCTATTCGCCCACCCTAAAGCTATGGGGCTACACGTAGGATGCCACACTCACTCGCGCTTCGCGCGAGCCGAATTTTGGGCTTCATACTAACTGGCTCCGAACGCTGAACGAAATCCGAACTTTTTTTAGCGAAAATCCGAACGCTGAATTTTGAAAAACTTTCAAGCGGGGGCGGGCCCCATAGCAAAGCCCTCGGCTTGCTACGGGGCAAGCAAAAAGCAAGAATTTTTGTTTATCCCGTAGGGAAACGAAGTTTCTCCTTCGGGACCCGCCCGCGCTTTCCGCCGCCGCCGAATTTCGTACCCCGCAAAGCGGGGCCCGCCGCCCATTTCTCGCAGAAACAGGAAATGCTGGATTTAGTTCTCGAAAGAAAGACGGGCCAAAAGGTAAGAAATTGTAGATTCGGCACCCTGGTTTAGGTTAATAAATTTTTCCCCAACCCCATCATAACATCCTCCAGTAGTACGATCATAAACAACCTGCCCAAGAACATTATCTCCCAAGAACCAGTTAAATGCGATGTTCGCTAATTCTTTATAATGTTTCCTGTTTGTTACCTTAAACATTGTATTGAGAGCTTCTATGGTGGCGGTGACATCTTCGGGCTGTTGGTCAAAATACTGTCTTGTTTCTCCCTTGGGAAACCAGCCACTTTGGCCGATAGGAATGTACATATCGTCCTTAAAGGTATGCTCAATTAAAAAGTTGAAGGTTTTTTCAGACACTTTGAGATATCTTTTCTCACTGGTTATTTTGTATCCAAGGAGAAGCGCTTCTGGTAGGATGGCATTTGAATATGTTAAATAAGGCTCAAACCACTCCCAGTTCGGCGAGTGACTCTTCTCGTATAGAGTTATAAGTTGTTCACAGTAGTATCTTAATGCAGTGAGGACTTTAGGTTCTTTCCATTTTGAAAGCAAGCAATTGAGAGCCTTAATGTAAAAAGCAATGGCGCGAGGTGAGGAGAAAGCAATGTTTTTCTGGACACTTTGTTCAAAGAGAGAATGGGCTTGTTCTCTAAAGCGTTTGGGGACTTGTTTGATAGTTGAAACTAAGGCAAGAGCATATAGTGTTCTGGCACTGGGGTCTTCTGAATTTTCCTGGATATTTCTTTGCTTATCAATAGCACGGTTTGAATTGACATAATTATCAAAATAACCATCAGGTTTAGCTACCCGATAAAGAAAGTTGAGATGTATGGAGGCAAGTTTTAGCGCAGAGTGAGTCCCAAATTTTTTATAATGAAGAGCGACCGCGATTAAGGCTCGAGCATTATCATCTAGGGTATATCCAGAAGCAAGATCTGGTTCGGTAAGTTTAGCAAACTGAATAATGCCAAAATTGTCAGTCAATTTGGCCAAATGTGTAAGCTTTATAGGTGGAAGTTTCTTTTGCCCTAGTGTTAACTCCGGCGCAAATTGCGAGAAATATTTCATATAGGAAAGGGCAACATTTTCCCAAGTCATATGCCTGGTGCGGAAATAAGCGTTTTTACCCATCTGTAAACATAATTCCTTATTATTTATTAATTTAATAATGGCATCGGTGAAAGCCTGCGGGTTTTTGAAGTCAATTAATATGCCGACCTCACTCGTGATGTCTTGTTTGGCTTGGGCAAAGGCGGT
>LCPL01000028.1:0-6139 GCA_001003605.1 Parcubacteria group bacterium GW2011_GWC2_48_17 | reverse complement strand
AAAAGAAATGTGGTTAGCAAGATTAAGTTCATAAACTTTTTTGATAAGAAAATTACGGTAGCTTTCACCTGCCTGTTCCAGAACAACAGGATGAGTGACACCAGCAATAAGAAATCGAACATTAGGGAACTTGGCTACTACCTTTGGCAAAGCCTCGATTACATACTCAATCCCCTTGCCGGGATTAAGTAATCCAAAGGTTGCCAGGATTAGTTTACCGGAAAAACCAAGGACAGACTTGGCGTGTTCACTGGTTCTATAGAGAACATTATGGATTCCATGAGGAATAACTTGAATTCGATCAGGATCTAACCCATAATCTTTCTTGAGAATTTCCTTTGAAGAGTGAGTCATGACGATTATTCCTTTCGAATGTTTCATTATGCCTTGAACGATGTTGAGCATTCTTTCATTTGGAGCAGGAAGAACGGTGTGAAATGTGGTAACAACCGGTTTTTGAAGTTTTTTCAGAAAAAGAAGCAGGTGTGAACCGTATTCCCCTCCGAAGATACCGAATTCATGTTGAATATTGACAAGCTTTACCTCTTTGAGCTGGTTGAGCTTATTGGCAGCGTTAACATAGTCCTCTTCACGAGGCTGGCTTATCTGAAGAATTACCTTGTCAGGATAGGGGAAATGACTTACTTCAGTAAGATTCATCGCGACAATCTTTGGCTTAACTGACGGTCCAAACATTTGATCAATAGCATTGGTAAGGTCAGCGGTAAAGGTAGCTATACCGCACTGTCGTGGCGGGAAGGTGGAGAGACAGACGATCCAAGATTTGTTTTGTCCCGCCACAGCGGGATCCCGCCCTGGCGGTGACTGGTCAGTGCTCATAGTTTTGGGGGTTTTTTTTGAGTTCAGTCAACAGCTCTGCGAGGTCAACAGATTTCGCGGCGATTAACTTGTCGGCCGCACCGTAATAAATATACAAACGGTCATTTTTTATCAATGCGCTCGTTGGGAAGACTACATTTCTGACGCTTCCGTTTCGCTCCCAACTGGATGATGGAGAAAATAGAGGATACGGAAGCCGAGCAATGACCTTCTGTGGGTTTGCGCGGTCGAGGAGGACGCAAGCGGCGCGGTACTGCTTGCGCAGGAACATTCGTCCAACACTGTGATAGATAAAGAGCCAGCCAGCTTCTGTTTCAATAGGCGGGCACCCCCCGCCGATTTTATGATTCTCAAAACGATAGTGGGGATCCAGCAGGATATGGCGCTCGAACGTTTTTAAATATTCATGCCAGTAGGCGGAGGTTAACTCCGAGAAATCTTTAAAGGTTGCAATCTGGATGCTTGGCATAATCCGGTGCACAAGCCAGAACAAGTTATTAATTTTTTTTGGAAAAATAAAGGTGTCTTTATCCCAAAGTAATACGTCTGGCCCACGGTATCGCTTAAATCGGCGTTCGTAGTGGAAGTATCTTTTGGGAAGATGCTTATTGCGGATCAGATCCATCGCATCAGCATAGGAGATTTGCGGAGAGATGACGCCGTGTTTTTTAAAGTTAACAAGATCGCTTGTCGTGGCATATGCGGTAAGAGCGTTTTTACCGTCATAGGCGGTGTAGAGAAGGTAGTATATTTTTTCTAAAAGAGTAATTCTGGGATCTTCTACGCCCTTTTTCTCATAATCATATTCGGGAAAGAGAACCGGCTCTTTAAGTCTTTTTACAACTTTATTATCTTTCAGCTGGCAGTAGCCTATAGAAGAAACATCACGGTGGTTAACTGCCCGATAAAACACGTGGGTAATGTCATCCACCTGGATGCAGGCAGGGTTTAAAACACCTTTATTTTCGAATTCCAGATTTGTTTTTTCTAAAATTATTCCCTCGTTTTTAACTGCAATCATAATCTTTAATCCCTTAATTGGTTAGACTTTTATTTACCCCGTAATTGATAACCGGTTAATTCATCCAAACTAACCTCGAGGGCTTTCGCCATTTTCTTTAGTGTAGCAAGCGTTGGGTTTATATTTTCACCCTGCTCAATCTTAATAATTGTGTTGTTGGCAACATCGGCGAGCTTGGCGAGACGATCTTGCGAAAGTCTCTTTTTCTCTCGTAGCTTCTTAAGATTTTTTGATAGCGGATATTCTTGCTTTGACATAGTTTATTTATAGTAGTACTATTATATTGAAGTATGTTAAATACTTTAGTACCATTGTAATGATACTATAAGATATGCTATTAGTCAAAATTTTAGGGAGTAAAAACTTGTTGTGCGCGCACGGGCGGGCGGGGCAAACACAACTCCATATTTTTCTGCGGCGCATTTCGCAAAGCGAAATACGAAATTTAGCGGCGGCGGAAAAATCGGAATCGGAAAGCGAGGGCGGGTCCCGAAGGAGAAACTTCGTTTCCCTACGGGATAAGCAAAAATTCTTGCTTTTTGCTTGCCCCGTAGCAAGCCGAGGGCTTTGCTATGGGGCCCGCCCGAGCACAAATCTTTTTCAAAATTCAGCGTTCGTATCTAGTTTGTTGGCCCCGGTCTTCGACTCTGAGTGATGAGCCCCAGGCTCAGACTCGATGAGGGGAGGGATTCCTTTTCACCCGTCGCGCTCGGGGACTCGCGCTCCTCCGGCAAAGCCGGGCACCCGCTGCGACTGCCATTGGGCAGTCGGTCGGGTTGCCTTCGAATCCCTCTTCTCACGAAATAATTAAAAAACACATCACCAAAGTGACGTGTTTTTTCATGGCTCCGGGGGAGGGATTCCTTTTTGCTCCGACAAAAAGCCGGGGCGCTACACTCAGCACGCTACGCTCGCTCGCGTGCTTTCCGCTTCGCTGTCTCGCGCCCTTCGAATCCCTCTTCTCACGAAATAATGAAAAAACACATCACCAAAGTGACGTGTTTTTTCATGGCTCCGGGGGAGGGATTCGAACCCACGACCAAGTGCTTACACATTACCCTATAGTTTCCTAAAGGTGTGGACTATATCTTTGCCCTAATCCAATAAATGAATTTTAGGCACGCTGGTATCTAGTCTCTACGGCGCCCCCCGATAGTAATCGGGGGTTCCCACGGTGTTAACGTATCTTTCGACTTAGTCTTCACCGTTATCCCAGCGAGTTCATCTCAAAGTTTCCTTTGGGAGCTGCGTAACGCCGGCGTGATACTCGCGATGACAATTTGCGCATAATAATATACATTTCTTAAGCTGTCTTCTCACCCTAGCCCAAGAACGGGTTAATTTATCAAGGGATAAATTAAACTCCTTCTTCTTGGGATCGATGTGATGAAACTCTAAAACATCTGGACATTTATTATATCCACAAATCGCACACTTGTTACCTAGCAATTCACGTGCCATTGAACGCACCTTATTACGCCTTTTAACAACGGCTCGTTTTATATACTCTCGCCGACTCGCATACGTTCTCTTCTTTTGCATACCTTAAGTATACAAAATATGCTCGTCACAGGCACCTGCTCTACCACTGAGCTACCCCGGATCGACAATCTCCGGTTAAGTCTCGCCAAAATGCGGACTACCCCGGAATGTAAATTTTTATGTTAAAGATCAGGAAACTACCGTCCTATAATAAACTAAAACTATATTTTGGGCAAGGTTTAATAGTCTTTAAGCTTCTTCATGCCGCCGTGATCTTCTATCTTTTCCAACGCCTTGGCCTCAATTTGCCTAATACGTTCACGAGTAACGCCGAATTCCTGCCCCACTTCTTCTAAAGTATGGGAAACGCCGTCGGTTAAACCAAATCTCATTTCTAGTATTTTTTGCTCCCGCGGGGTCAACTCTTCTATAATCTGTTTAACATGATCACGCAATAATTGCATGGCGGCGGCGCGGTCGGGCGAAATAGTTTTAACGTCTTCAATAAAATCGCCCAAGGTTGAATCTTCTTCATCTTCACCCACTGAAGTTTCCAAGCTAACGGTTTCTTGAGAAATTTTTATAATATGATGAATTTTTTCCACTGGTTCGCCCATTTCGGCGGCAATTTCTTCCGGTAATGGTTCGCGGCCCAAATCTTGAATCAGCTGCCGTTCCACTTGTTGAAACCGATTGATAGTTTCCACCATGTGTACCGGGATACGAATAGTGCGCGATTGATCGGCTAAGGAGCGGGTAATAGCTTGCCGAATCCACCAGGTGGCGTAAGTAGAAAATTTAAAACCTCTGCGCGGATCAAATTTTTCCACCGCCCTAAACAAACCAATATTGCCTTCTTGAATTAAATCTAAAAGTGACAGCGATTTGCCGGTAAATTTTTTAGCGATAGATACCACCAACCGCAAGTTGGCTTCTATTAATTTTTGCTTGGCGTCTTGATCACCCTTTTCTTTCCTTTTAGCTAGCTGCATCTCTTCTTCGGTTTTGAGAAGCGGCACCTTACCAATTTCACGCAAGTACATTTGAATAGAATCGCCAGAAATTTCTGATAGATCATACATTTTCTTTTCTGACGACACCCCGGCCCGAGTAAGAAGTTTGGCTGATTTTTCCGGCATATCTAAAATACCGCCGTCGGTTTCAATCACCTGCACGCCGGCTTGATCTAAATCATCTAAAAATTCATCAAACGTAGCTTGATATTCCTCCACCTCGAAAAATAACGACAATAACTCATCTTCGGTTACAAAACCGCGTACGCGCGCTTTACTCAACAATTTGGCTAAATCATCTTGTTTTGGTAAGACGGCGGCCACCCGCGCGCGGCGGCCCGATTTCGCGGCCCGCCGAATTTTTTTGGACGCGCTCTTTTTGCCAGATGATTTACTTTTTCTTTTTTTGGCGCCACTAATCTTGGGCATGATTATGCTGATTTGATAATTCTTTACTTAAGTCCTTAAAGCTTTCTAATAATCGAGTTAGCTCGGGCTGATCACCTTTATTTTCCGCTTGACGTATGGACTCGGAAATTAATTTAAGCTCTGATGTTAAATAATTTTTCTTTAAATCCCCAATTAACGTATCCAGTTCGTGTTGCTCTTGCTCGGGAGTATAATCGGTAAAATCATTACTGGCTTGAATCCACAAGCGCTCTAATAAATTAATTAACTTAGGTTCACTAGCTAGCTCCAGCTTTAGCTCGTCTAAAGACAATTGCTTCCTCTCAGTATAATAGACGAGCAATCGCCTGTAAAGTTCCTGCTCCAGGCTGGTGGCTAACCAATTGGGGCTAAGTTCACGGCCTAAAATTACCAGCCAATCAGGGTTATTTATGGCCAGTGCTAATAATCGCTCGGTCATTAATTGCTGGCGGCTAATAGGTATACTTGCCAATGCCTCTTGATCCACCTTAATGGGTTCATGTTTTTTGGCAGAAAAAAGTGCCAGGCGTTCCCGTAAATTTGCCTCTGCAACCCCCATAACCTGACTTACCTGTTTTAGATAGAAATCTTTTTCAATGGGGTTAGGTAATTTACTAATGGCTTTAAGCATAGTATCGGCCGCCGTTTTTTTGCCTTGCCGGCTCTTTATATCAAAACTAGTTATAACTCGCGACAGTGTGTAGTCGCCGATGGGTTGAGCCGCATCAATTAGCTCTTTAAACTTGGCCGGTTGCTTGCGCGCCCAAGTGTCGGGGTCTTCGCCCGTTGGCAAAGAAATAATTTTTACTTCTAGTTCCGCTTCTAAGGCTAAATCAATACCCCGCTCGGCGGCCGACTGACCAGCTAAATCGGCGTCAAAAGCTAATCGCAATTCTTTGGTATAGCGCTTTAAAAGTTTTAACTGTTCCACGGTTAAAGCCGTACCTGAAGTAGCCACCACGTTGGTAATACCAGCTTGGTAACAGCCAATTACATCCATATAACCTTCCACTAGCACAGCATAGCCAGCTTGTTTAATGGCCGGCGCGGCGCGATGTAAATTGTATAAAACGTAGCTTTTATTATAAACCGGACTTTGCGGCGAATTCATATACTTAGGCTCATCGGCTTTTTTACTTCCCAACACCCTAGCCCCAAACCCAATAGTTCGTCCGTGAATATCAGTTATCGGAAACATGAGCCGACTGTGAAACTTATCATAAACCGTACCCTTGGCATTACGAGCGGCCAGGCCAACAGTCAGCAACTCTTCTATTTTATATCCTTTGCTAGTCAAATACTTAATGGTACCGTCCCACAATTCTGGGGAAAAACCCAAGTGAAATGTTTTAGC
>LCPL01000027.1 GCA_001003605.1 Parcubacteria group bacterium GW2011_GWC2_48_17 | reverse complement strand
GCGACCCCGGCTCGCGGTTTTTGCCTTTCGCTCCGCTCAAACAAAAACAGCGCTGCGCCTTTCGATTCCCCGACGCAACGTGCGCAGGCACGTTGCTTGGGCTCATTGAACAAAAATGGCCGCCAAGAGGCAGCTCATTTTTGTACCAATGACCCCACGGGGAATCGAACCCCGATTCCGAGCTTGAGAAGCTCGTGTCCTAACCGTTAGACGATAGGGCCGAGCGCGAAGGGCGCGCAATTTTCACCTACCAATTTCCGATTTTCAATAAGGAAAGAGGTAGAAAAACTATAACAGACAACGCGCGATTTTCAAAGACTGATTGTCATAAGAATGAGTATGTGCTGCTACTATAAAGTTTTTTAAGGAAACAAATAGAGATTGTGTCTACACCGGACTATTGCTATAGATTGGATGGAAAAGCGTGGAGGGTAAGAAAAAATCCAGCGTATGCCCAGGGTGCTGGCTGGGTACGCTGGACCTATGGTGTCACGCGAATCTCTTGGATATATAACTCCTAGTTGCGTGCTATCGCGGCAATAGAGAAGCGACTAAACACATCTGTCATACTTACAGTCTCCGTGTAGCTAGCGTGAACTGAGTGCTACGCACTATTTGGGTACAGAGTTCGTAACTCTACGACGATGAGCCGCCAGGCCCCATGTAAGGAAAGTGAGCAATCGTTCGGTTTCCATACTGTAAAGGCGAACCGACGTGACGACTTCCAAAAGAGCACGACGTTCGGGAACCCCCTCACCGATTTTGGCGAGGATGCTGATAAGAAGGGTATTGAAATCCATAGACAAACAAAGTTGGGAAAGAGCAAAACTCACCCGCATTGTATAGCGTGACACATCTCGTGTCGAGGAGCTGCCGGTTTCGCGACATTAATTCCCGTCTTGCTTTTCACGAAGCTTGTCCGCTCTGCCTTTTCTTTCATCGTCCTCGCTTTCCTGCTGCCATCTCGCCATCGCATCCGCTCCACTCACCGGCTTCATTTCTCTTTGGCGCGAGGAAAATGTCGCGCTATGTTTCCCGCCATTTTCTTTCTTGACGGTTCTCTCAACCTCTGGGTACTTATCCGGATTCTTCACCGCCTCTCTCATTACGGCTGCAAGTTTTTCGTAGCGGTTCATGGGTTTACGTAAATAGTTGTTCCACAACCAATTTCACCACCGCGCCGTCAGCTCGGCCTTTCATTTCCTTCATGACGGAACCGATAAGCTGACCGAGTTTGCTTCTGTCCGATATTCCGAGCTTTGTCTTCACGCCTTCGGCGATTTTTTTGATTTCTGCCTCCGACATCTGCGCTGGGAGAAACGCTTCCAAGATTTTTGATTCTACCTCTTCAGCAACCGCAAGCTCTTCTCGCTTGCCTTTGCGGAATTGCTGCGCCGAATCCTTTCGTTGTTTGACGAGCCGTCTTATGACGGCAAGTGCCGCATCGTCGCTAAGTGCAGAAGTCCTTTTCAGAGCAATCGCTTCGGTGATGAATGCCGCTTTAAGATTACGAAGCGCGCTAAGTCGCGCGCCATCTTTAGCGCGCATAGCGTCAGGGATTTGGGTATCTATATCTTTTACGATTGGCATACTAAATAACTTATGACTAATCACTGAATAACTGAATCACACAGGAAGGGCGACTCGATTTCCTATTATTCAGTCGTTCAGTTATGGATTATGAGTCATTCAGTAATTGTAGCGTATCTGCTATACTTTTGCCATGGAACAAGCGCTTTCCGTAGCAGGGTTTATTTTCGGTCTTGTTACCACCATTATTCTCGTGGTGTTGCTGTTTAGGCTACGACAGACCTCGCCAAAGGGGAGTGATGAAACGGCATTCAAATTGCTTTTCCAGCAGATGAGCGAACAAACGCGAATGCTTGACCAGAATCTTCACGCGCTCACGAGCACTGTTGACGCGAAAATGGGGGAGACGACGCGGCAAATGGGGGAGACGATGCGAAGCCAATTCAGCGAGTCATCAAAACTAATAAAAGAGGTCACGGAGGGATTGACAAAGCTTGACGAAACTAACCGGCAGGTAGTTTCCTTCGCGGACCAATTGCAAAACCTTCAGGACATCTTAAAGAATCCGAAACAGCGGGGAATCTTGGGCGAATATTATCTTGAAACGCTTTTGAAGAATGTGCTGCCGCCAAGCAATTACAAAATGCAATACGCGTTCAGAAACGGAGAGATTGTGGACGCGGCCGTTTTTGTGAAGGACAAAATAATCCCCATTGATTCAAAGTTCAGTCTGGAGAATTACAACCGTTTGGCCGAGGCTCGCGACCCGTCGGAAAAAGACAGGCTAGAGAAATTATTCGTGAATGACCTCAAGACGCGCATACAAGAAACAGCCAAATATATTCGGCCTGGAGAGGGAACAATGGATTTTGCGTTTATGTTTATTCCACATGAAGCCATTTATTACGACCTTTTAGTCAATAAAATCGGACTTGTGACCGACGATACCGAAAATCTCATTCAGCGCGCGGCGGGCAGGTACAAAGTGCTTATCGTCTCGCCGACATCATTTCTCGCGTACCTACAGACCGTCCTGCAGGGCCTAAAGGCTCTCCAGATAGAGGAGACTGCCAAGGATATAGTTAAGCGCGTGGACGACCTTGGCAAGCATCTCAAGAGTTACGAGGAATATCATCAAAAGCTCGGCAACGCGATTGGAACGACGGTGAACCACTACATCGCCTCGGGCAAAGAGTTTAAGAAGATAGACAAAGACATTTTGAAAGTTACCGGAAACGCTATCGGTTTTGAGCCGCTCGCGATTGAACGACCTTCGTCTGAAGAATAATTTTCAAAGGATTCCAATTTATAATAAGAGCCCGCTCTCGCATCATCGCGCGAGCGGGCCCTATCAGTATCGAAGTCGCAGACCAAGCGTATTGGGAAGGGAGCTCTGGAAGGAGGTGTAGCAATACGTCTCGAGTTCGTTGAAGGAGACGGTGGCGAGATACGCCTTGAGGAGAGGAACTAACAATCTGCGATCTGCTCATCACTTTACACCGTTGATTAATACTGTCAACCAGAATATATTCGTTCTCATACAAAAGCTTGCAGTTTGTATGATTTTTGGTAGAATGGCCGACACTACTTGTCCCGTTAGAAATTCAGCAGTATTTGGGTATTCTCATTGGGACAATGGCGATTAAATGGATAAAAAACATATCTATGGCAAACGAATTGAGAATTTCTAATAGGATGAATTTTGTCGTTATTGAAACGGGAGGGAAACAATATAAAGTTGCGGAGGGAGACTCCATCAAAATAGAGAAACTTTCCGGCGACTTTAAAAAGGGCGATACGGTCACTTTTGATAAAGTGTTGCTTTCCGATGACGGAACGAGTACTAAGATTGGCTCTCCATATATTGCAGACGCCAAAATACAAGCGGAAATTACCGATATCGGGAGGCACAAGAAGGTGGAGGTTGTTAAATACAAAGCCAAGAGCCGATATTTCAAACTCCGCGGCCATCGTCAGCCATACATGAAAGTGAAAATTGCCAAAGTGTAATCTTGGCAATTTTCATTCCCGAGCAGTCGGGAATCTACTATCTATGTACGTCGCACCGCCTCTAGGATGTAGAGCGATTTTTGAGAGCCGACTTAAGAGTTTCCTTGTCGGCGTATTCAAGCTCACTTCCAGTTGAAAGGCCGCGGCCAAGAATACTCACCTTAACGGGAAATTCCGACAGCATCCGCTTTAGTTCATCGCTTGTATGTTCGCCATCAGGGTTCGCGGATAATGCGAGGATAATTTCCTTTAACATTCCCGATTTGACTCCTTTGCCTACACGAATCTGTAGTTCACGCAATCGCGGCTTGTCTGGATTTCTTCTCTCCATTGGAGATATAAGACCACCGAGCACGAAATATCTTCCGCGGTATGTGTTGCTCTTTTCCATGGCCTCAAGGTCAATATCTTTCGCGACTACCATGAGCTCCTCGTCTCCGCGGTTCTTATCAGTGCATATATGGCAGAGAGCCGTCACCTGCTCATGAGCCGACTTTACTATACCTAACGAGCTTCCAAAAAAATGAAAACACTCCTGACATTGAGTAATTTCCCTTTTTAGCGCTGAAATCATACTGACAAGTCCTTCAAGGAAAGGTTTATCGCCGGACAAAAGAAAATACACAAACCGCTTAGCCTGTCTAGGCCCTATGCCTGGAAATCGGCGAAATAGTTCTATTAACTTATTAAAAGTATCCATAAATAGCTTCCCAGCTAACTAGCTTTTTAGCCTAATAAGCTAAACAACTAGTAAGCTATTTAGAACGGTTCTGCTCCAGCGGTTTTCGTCTGTCTCTCAAAGTCAGAGAAATCGCTCTTCTCAAGCGACTGGAAGGTCGCCTTTTTTTCATCGAAATAAAGCTCAATTTTTCCTGTTGGACCGTTTCGGTGTTTTTCAATGAGAATCTCGGCGATGTTCGGACGGTCCGAATCCTCCTTATACTTATCTTCACGGTGAATGAACATCACAACGTCGGCGTCTTGCTCTATTGAACCGGAGTCACGAAGGTCAGAAAGGCGAGGACGACCGCCGCGCTGTTCCACCGCGCGTGAAAGTTGCGAAAGAGCCAGCACGGGCACATCAAGCTCGCGCGCGAGATGCTTAAGGCTTCTTGAAATCTCCGTAACCTGTTGTACGAGGTTGTCGGAGGCGCGCGCCGATGTCGGCGCCATAAGTTGGAGATAGTCCACAATGATAAGCCCCAAGCTTTTCTCGCTTCGGAGTCTTCTCGCGACGGAGCGCATTCTAAGTATGTTATTTGCGGGCTGGTCGTCAATATAAATCGGAGCCTTTGAAAGCCGGTCAAGGGAGTCGCGAATTTTCCCGAACTCATCCGCCGCGTGCAATTTCCCCGTACGCAGTTTCCACGCGTCAACATGCGACTCTGCCGCAAGCATGCGGTCAACGAGCTGTTGCGAGCTCATTTCAAGCGAAAATATGCCTACCGGCACGCCATGCTTAGTCGCTGCCATGCGGGCGATGTCCAGCGCAAGCGATGTTTTTCCCATGCTAGGCCTTGCCGCCAGAATAATAAGGTCGGATTTTTGAAATCCCGCGAGTTTGTTGTCAAGTTCCTTAAAACCTGTCGGAATGCCGCGAAGTTCATCGCCGGATTTATGAAGGCGGTCCAATCGCTCCCACGCTTCGCCTAAGGTGTCCTTCAGCTCTATAAACTTATGCACGCCGGAACGCTGAGTGATTCCGAAGATTCGCTTCTCCGCCTTTTCCATAAGATTCTCAAGGTCCTCCGCCTCGGCGTAGCCAAGCTCGCCTAAGTATTCCGAAGCCTCAATAAGATTGCGCATAAGATGCTTCTTCTGGATGATTTCAGCGTAATGCTTGAGATTTGTCGAGGATGGTACGCTTGCCGTGAGTTCTGCGAGGTAAGACGCGCCGCCAGCCGCCTCAATCTCACTCTTTTCAGCAAGACGCGATGAAAGAGAGAGAAGGTCTATGGGAACATTCTTCCCGCCCAGCTCTACCATTGTTCTCCAGATAAGACGATGTCTGCCGGAATAAAACGCGGCTTCAACGATGACATCCTGTATATCGTAAAGACCGTCGGGACGAAGCATGATGGAACCAAGCAGAGCTTTCTCTGCGTCAAGATTTTGCGGCGGGATGCGGAGGTTTTCAGACATGAAAAATTTCTAATTCACTAGTCTACGACTATTCCACTAATTTATAAGACAACACCTAATTCCGATTAGGAGTTTTACATCGGTGCTTTGCATTTTAACACAATGCCGAAATCTTTGGTCAATCGGATTAGTTCCGCAGAAGTGTACAATATGGGGACAAAAAGAAGAACCGGCACAAAGTACCGGTTCCGAAAATTTGCTGTGTTGGTGGTCAAGGCAGTTCGTTTGCGTCAAAAGGAAATGTCCAAGTCCTCGTCACCTTTCTCAATAGCGAGTGGAGGGCAGACAACTATGTCTTCATGCAAATCATCCCACCACATTGCTACACAAAGCGCCCAGATAATTTGCGCGGCGAGCCATGTGATACCTCCAAGCGATGTCCAAAGAATTGGCCAAAATGTTTTTGGAATGAGCCACCACACGTAACCGTAGATTAGCGAAGCCCTAACCACCGCCTCCGGCGGTGACTGAACACAAGGTTCTACCGTTGCGTTAAAATATCATAGCTCCAGTCTGGAAGGCACTA
>LCPL01000026.1 GCA_001003605.1 Parcubacteria group bacterium GW2011_GWC2_48_17 | reverse complement strand
ATCGTATGCCGTCTTTCGCAAGGTGGGATACATAATCAACTTCGCGCCCAGTTTCTTCGTCGGTAAAATTTCTCGGCCGCTCCAGTTTTCCCTCTGCACTGACGCGGTCTCCGTAGCGAAACACCGGCTCGTGGGGAACGGTGAGCAGCGCCTTCGCCGCGCCAAGAGGCAAGTCAACCCTAAGTATGAGCCGCGTGACTCCTTCGCGCACATCTGGTTCGTCCGCGATGATGCCTTGGAGCGTCAATGTTTTACCAACATACGCTTCTAATCCGCTCCTTGTTGCGTTTTTGTCCGCAATATCAAAGCGTGCCATGCCAAGACCCGCCGCGAAAAGAAACAGTCCAGAAAGTAGCGCGATGCGAGGCATATAGCCGCGGAGTATAAAAAGAAAGCAGAAAATGCCCCCGAGGAAGATAAAGAGGAGCGAAAACGCAATCCCGATTTCGAGAAACGAACGGACAAAAATACCGGCCACGAAACCGGAGATAGCCGTATAAAAAATGTTGTCAGTTAGCGTTTGCCCCATTCTGCAATAAGCTTCTGCTCTTCATCCGCCGAGAGCGCTTTTTTGTACCGTGCGTTCTTCCCTTTAACTCTCTGCTCGCATTCGGCCCATGTCTTATGAGTTGCAACGCGGCCATTCACCAAGCTCACATATGAGTACGCCTTCACATTGCTTCTAGTTCTTCCCGATTGCTTCTTCTCTGCCAGTTTGCTGTTTACGGCCATATCCAAGATATTTCTTATTCCGTAATTCTCAAGAACACCAAAATAGAGTGTGAGCGGTTTACCGTCGGCAAACGAGGTTGCAATTTCATCACAGCGTACATTTCCCGCGACACCTACATGACCGCCGACATATTTCCACTGTATATCCTTGCCTCTTGTTATATTCGTCAACTCATCCCACAAATCACGATTTTCCACATCCTTCTTTGCTTTTGTCTTCCAGCCATTCTTCTGCCAACCGAAAATCCACTTTGTGATGCCGTTGATAAGGTATGAGGAGTCAGCGTATAGCGTTAAGCGTTTAGCGTTTAGTGAAGAAACAAATCGCAGTGCTTCGATGGCGGCTCTAAGTTCCATGCGGTTGTTCGTTGTATATTCTTCCCTTCCCCCAAGCTCTTTTACTTCATAATTCATAATTCCTACTTCGTTATTCTTCTCATTTGGGCTTGGAAAAATGAGAACGGCTCCGAACCCGCCGGGTCCTGGATTCCCGCGCGAAGCGCCGTCGGTGAAAATGGTGATACTAGATTGAGGATTCATGCCGTAAGAATATCACACACAAAGAAAAACCCCCGAGCCGCGGTAAAGCTCGGGGGAGATAAGTCGCTGTCGGTTAATGAGACGCGATGTGGTGCAGGTAGAAATCCGTGCCAACAAGAGTCAAATCCATACCTTCGGCAAGTGCGATGATGGCCGTTTGGGCCAAATGCAATCCTACGGATGTTCGGATGCCGATTACCGTCAATTTGTTCTCCTGCGGGTCAAAGGTCGTCTCTGTGTTGGGACACACCATGGAAACAAGCCTTTCGGCCTTGGCGTGGAATCTTTTGGTGCGTTGCTTGGTGGTTTGTGTCAGGGTGACGATGAAACGGAGTTTGTTTTTCATTAGGTATCTAGATGTCTTTGTACTGCCAAACCAAATGTAGAATACAAATCAGATAATGTCAACTATCCGCAGACGAAGCTCAACGCGATTGCCGAAGGTTGACCTTTCAAGGTGGGCCAGAAGATTGATTGATTGTCCTTCCCTGACTTCCGTGGAAAAGTCTGCCGGTGTCGCATAAAATCGTATGGCATTGACAAAGACGCCGTCTGACTTTGCGAAGACAAGTTTCAGATGCTGTTTTTCCCTGCCAAACTGTTCCAGCTTTTTTACCTTAATGTTTTCAAAAAGAAAAACTGGTTTTGGATTTCCCACCCCGAACGGGGACAACTGCAGAACATCCGCATAGGTCCGAGAGGTAACCGCATCAAGAGAAAGCGCGGCATCAGCGAGCGGAAGCACCTCCGCAACATATTCAGTGCGAACCTTCTCGTAGGCGCGTTCCAGTTCCGCTTCAAGCAGGTGCACTTTTTCAAGTGTGGTTGAAAATCCGCCCGCCTCCTTATGCCCGCCGAAATCGGAGAACACCGAGCGCGCCTCCTGCATAAGAAGCGACAGATTCACGCCCCCGCCGGAACGGCATGAACCTTTAAGTTCAATGCTTTCTTCCCTTCCCCACAGAAATACCGGGCAACGCATATCTTCCGCAAGCGAGTTCGCGACGAGTCCAAGGAGCGCCGGGCGCCAGTTGGGGTTCCCTGCAACGATGACGCGTCGCGGGCCTTTTTCCTCCACAATTCTCCGGACTTCTTTGATGAGAGAAGCGACTTTACCCTTGCGCTCGTTGTTAATTTTGTCCAAGTGCCTCGCAAGCGTAGCGGCTTCGGCTTCGTCCGTGGTGGCAAAAAGCCGAAAGGCGTCCATAGGAGCCCCCATGCGGGAGGCGGCGTTGATGCGAGGCGCAATGGAAAACCCGATATCGTCTTCGGTAAGCTCGGCGCGGTTTAGACGGAGAACTGAAAGGAGTTCGTAGAGACCTCGCCGCGGCGATTTTCGCAGGACCTTCAATCCGAAATGGGCGAATACTCTATTTTCGCCGGTAAGCGGCACCATATCGGAGAGAGTGGCGAGACCGACGAGGTCAAGAAGCCATTTCTCCCAACCAGGAGAAATAGCGTTTAGCGTATAGCGTTTAGCGTTTAGAGAAAGATGGGAACAGAGAGCTTGAATGAGCTTGAATACGACTCCGGAACCGCAGAGCATCTTTTCGGGATACGCGCAGTCAGCTTGTTTGGGATTAAGAATTGCGAAAGCGGGAGGAAGACCGTCGCGCGCTTGCCCTTCCGAAGCCTTGCGCGAAGGAGGAGGCAGGTGGTGGTCAGTAATAATTACGTCCATTCCGAGTTCATTTGCATTGGCAACTTCTTCGGTATCTGTAATGCCACAATCAATAGTGATGAGAAGTTTTGCGCCAGCATTGTTCAATTGCTCGACCGCTTTCACATTGAGTCCAAAGCCTTCGCCGTGGCGGTCAGGAATATAGTTTTCAAAATTCAAATAACCTAGCTTTTTGAAAAAATCGTGAAGCGCCACGGCTCCGGGAATGCCGTCGGCGTCATAGTCGCTAAAGATAGCTATACGCTCGTTGTTTTGAATTGCGCGCAAAACACGCTTTACCGCCTTTTCCATGTCCTTCATTGAAAAAGGGTCATGCGAATGATTCTCATAATGCGGATTCAAAAATTTCTCCGCTTCTTCCGCGCTCACAATGCCTCTCCCAACGAGAAGCTGCCGCACAAGCGGCGAATATCCCAAAAGTTCTCGTTCTATTTCCGAAGGCGGCGCTTCTCTGACTGAATATTTCGGCATAATTGTTATTGTAACATGCATGATGTTTCCTGCTTTCTTGAAAAAATGCTATGCTGTGGAAAGAATAGAATGTTTTGATATGAAAACCAAAAACTCGCAGCAACTCTTGAGAAGCGCCACACTGGCCTTACGCGCCGTCCTTGAGAAAAAGCCGAACCTTGCTCAGAAATTGACTCCCTGCATCAATCCCCCCTACCGAGTATTCTCTCGACGCGGGATATTCAATGTTTGTCTCATCGCCTATTTCGGTTCACTGCGGCAAGGGCTTGTGGTCTTCACGAGACCGAACGGAAAAGCGACCTTGGGTATCTTCCGTTCTTACCTGCAGGCAAATGGAAGTTGTAGAGATGTTCTTGTCGGGAAAGGACACAGGTTGTCTAGGTGTGTTCGAGTATGGGTCACAGCCCTGTGTTCCCACGGAGGCTGGGTAAACTTTCTTAGGAAGTTTGAGCGAGTTTAGTATCAAGGCACTTGTCTTCCAGTTTCTCACAGCCTCTCGTCAGAGGCTTTTTCTTTTTTCCTCTTTCCTTATATACTACCAACTACTAGCTACTCTCTACTAACTATGTCTTCCTGCATTTTCTGTAAAATCATCAGAGGAGAGCTCCCGTGCACAAAAGTGTACGAGGACGAAAGCGTCGCTGCCTTTCTTGATATTAAGCCGGTCAACCCCGGGCATACCTTGGTGATACCGAAAAAACATTTTGAGAACATCCACGATATGCCGGATGCGCTGGTGGCAAAAGTCGCGGTCGCCGCTAAAAAAATAGCAGACGCGATGCGTAACATCGGCGTGAAGGGGGTGAACATCGGCATGAACAATGGCGCGCACGCGGGGCAGATTGTTTTTCACGCGCACATGCACGTCATGCCGCGTTATGGCAAAGATTCATTCTCACTATGGGTCGGCAAAGAATACTACGGCAAAGAACGCGAGCTTGTGGCGGAGAAGATAAAAGCGGCGCTTAAGAGTTGAATGCGAGGCGGAAGAAAAAGCGGCCTCCCGATTGAGGCCGCACCACGCGATTCCCATCTACCGCTTGATGTGCAGAGCGCCAAGAGTTCCAAAGAGCCCCGTGTTCGTAAGACCGAGCAGTAAGTCTTTTTCACTTCGCGTAAATTGCAATCTCGCCGCACGAGCATACATGCGCCGAGGAGGAATGCGTGTGGTTGCCCGTCGCTTCCGCCCGCTCCGAAATCGGCCGTCAACAAACGAGTAACCGAATATCTTACCCCACCGTGTTGCCGTATTTATCGGCTCTCCAAGTTTCTCCGCAACTTCTCCGTATGTACGGCCTTGGGGAAGATTCTCAAAGAACGACTGCATTTTTCTGTACCGCTTGTGTGTTGGTTTCATAGGTCATGTCTGTTGCAGTTCTACCATACATTATGCGCACAAATTACCTTGCGTCTAGAAAGGACGATGTTGGGTGATGCTCGCCTTTAAGAAAGAAGCGAAATGATGCGGGTCGAGCATTATTTCAAGGACATAAAAACATTATCAGTCTTATGCATCAATAACATGAACACAAAAGATTGGCTGCTTGCGCTCGTTGAGGCGACGCTGTGGTATGTGTTTCTGTATTACTTCCTCTTCAGCGTTAAGAATGAAGTGAATTTGTACCAGAGTGCGTTTGCGCTTCTTGTCATCGCGTATCTGGCGTCAATTTCCTGCCCGCTCATGAGGCACAGCGGCGCATGGCGGCGCGCGTGGAGAAAAGAATGATGGTTGTTGCTTTTCTGGAGCCATCATGGGACTGTTGCCGAATAGCGTTTTTGCCACTTTTTGTCCCAAATAACCCTTATTCCTGCGTAGCAAGATTGCTGATTTTATCATTCGGCAACAGTCCCATCATAGACGACAAACAAAAACAGTCTCGCGCCATCGCAAGACTGCTTGAACTGTGGATTCCTAGGCATCACTTTTCTGCTACCTCGTCCCGATGGTTCACTCACGACAGCTATGGCGACGGTATGTTAGAAAGATATGCAAACGAAAAGCCGAATCTCCGAGCGGTCTCAAGCCCGAGTAGGAACGCGTCAGTTTCAGTTTCTGAAAAGAACCCGTGCGATACGGCCGTATCGCCGCTGGTCACCGTAAGGCGATAGGGTGTCCCGTGGAAGTGAGCGGCGTGAGGATGCGCGAGAGTCATGTCCGAAAGGTTGAGCTTTTCAACCTCCACCGTAATGGGGATTGCCTCCGTTACGACTACTTGCCTCCCAAGTAGTCTTCGCCGAACTTCTTCTTTGACCGATTGTACTGTCCAATCGCCCAGCGGATTTCTTTCTACCTGCCGTTCAAGAGCTTCCCAAAGTACATCCGTTTTTGCCAAGAATGCTTTATTGTCCATCTCTTGCAATGTCTGTTGCGCCATAATATGCCTTTCTGCTGTTGGTTTTTTGTGCCTGCTCTCATTCTCCACAAAAAAGAAGGTGCGTCAACGACGACTTCTTTTCTCTCCTACTTTCTACCAGCTACTTTCTACTTGCTGAATTACGTAGCGCCTCAATCCCCGGGAGTGTTTGCTTCGCCAAAAACTCGAGCATCGCCCCGCCGCCGGTTGAAACAAAAGAAAAGCGCTCGAGGAGGCCAAGTTTTGAAACAACTGCAATACTGTCGCCTCCGCCGATAACTGTCTCGGCATCGCACTCGACAAGCGCTTGCGCAAGTGCGATTGTGCCTTGGTCAAACCCTTCTTCGTACAGGCCAAGCGGGCCGTTCCAGAGAACAAACGCCGCTTTTTCAACGAGTGCCCGCAAATCCGCAAGCGCGTCCGAACCGGCATCCACGATTTTTTCTGTCTTGCCGACATTATCCGCTCCCTTTTCCTCATTTCCGGAATCCGCGCGAATGATGACATCGGAAGGAATATGCATCTTGGGACTCTCAAGTAACGCCTGACTAATTTTGCAGTCGGAAACAAGCGAGACGCCCGTTTCATATCCGCGCGCGCGATAGATGTCGTTCGCGAGCGCGCCGCATATATAGATGTCGTCCGCAATGTTAAGAAATCTTTCAATGAGCGGGATTTTGGTTTCAAACTTTGCGCCACCTAAAATAAGTAAGGCCGGATGCGCGGGAGTAAACACTTTTGAAAGATATTCCACTTCCTTCGCAAACACAAAGCCGGCAAAGCTTTGAAGAAGCGCGGGAACTCCCACAATGGACGCGTGTTCGCGGTGGGATACTGCAAACGCTTCGTTTACAAAAATGTCGGCAAGCGAAGCGAGTTCTTTTGTAAATGCAACATCATTCTTCGTCTCTCCCGGAAAACTACGGAGATTCTGAAGCAAAAGAAACTCTCCCGCTGAAAGTCCCGCCATTTTCTTCCTCGCATCTTCTAGGGTCTCCGCAAACGCAACGGGTAAAGACTGCTTTAAATACTCAAACACGGGCCGGAGAGTTTCTTTCTGGTCGCGGCCAATATGTCCGATAATGAGCGTTCTCGCTCCTCCCTCGCGAAGAAATGTAAGGGTTTCTCTTGCGCTCTCAATGCGAAAAGCGTTTTGCACCGCTCCCTTTAGAACGGGTACATCTAGGTCAAGCCGGAGTAGCACGCGTTTGCCTTTTAAATCGCCAGTGTTTTTGAGAAGAGGGAGAGACATGGTTGATAAACTACCCCAAACACAGTACACAATGTCCAAACAAAACCTCAAACTATGCAAAGCACAAACCTAATTAATCCTTTTGGTTTTTTGCCTGCCTGCCGAAGCCGCTCCTGCCTGCGCCGGAGCTTCGGCAGGCAGGTCGGCGCAGGCGGGTGTATTGTGTTTTGTAAGGTTTGTTTGGGTATTGGGCATTGTGCTTTGTGTTTTATACAGCATTAGCCGTCTTGAGCATCTTTCCAAACCCCTCTGCATTCAAGCTCGCGTGTCCGACGAGCAACCCCGATACTCCTCCCTCCGCAAGAATTGGCGTCGTATTTCTTTCCTCAACAGAGCCGCCGTAGAGAATTCTCGGAAGTCGTGCGGCTTCTTCTCCGTACAGGTCGGACAGTACTTTTTGTATAAAAATGGACATTTCACGGATGACGCGTGGTTCCGCGGCCTCGCGCGCGCTCTTCCCGATAGCCCACAGCGGTTCATAAGCGATAGAGATATCGCGAAACTGCGCCCGCGTTATGCCGGAAAACGACGCGGTGAGCTGAGCTTTGAGTATCCCAAAATATCGCCCCTCGGCGTCTCGCTCTTTTTCTCCCACACAGACAATCGGAGTGAGTCCTTCGGCAAGCGCGGCGCGCAGTTTCTTTGAGACACTATCATCGGTTTCCCCAAGCGCGCGCCGCTCTGAGTGTCCGATGATGCAATATGAAGCCCCGAGGTCTTTGAGCATCTCCGGGCTTACCTCTCCCGTCGCGCGCGCCGAGTTCGCCCAAAATACATCCTGCGCGCCAAGAAACACCCGCGTCGTGCCGGCGCGCGCGAAGAGTCCGATGAAGGGAAACGGAGGACAGATGACCGTTTCCACTTTATCAAGACGGCTTCCGGTCTGTTTGGTTTTATTAAATAGCACCCGGGCTTCGGCTGCGCTTCCCGGGTTCATCTTCCAGTTCGCGACGATGAGTTTCTTCTTCCTCATGGCAGGAATTATATACGAAAATACGAATTATACGAATCAACGAATGGCTGCGAATAAAGGGTATTAACCGCGGAGCAGAGCTCCGCCCACATAAGGTGCTCGCAAAGCCTCGCTCTTCCCCGCAGCAGAGCTGCGGGGTATTAAACCCTTTGTTTCGACTTCGCTCAGACTTTCTATGTTAGATTTTTAAAGTCGCATATTCTTCCCCGTGGTTCATGGCATCCTGCTTGCCCGCCTCCGGAGGACTTCCTCCCTAG
>LCPL01000025.1 GCA_001003605.1 Parcubacteria group bacterium GW2011_GWC2_48_17 | reverse complement strand
AGTTAATGTTCGTGGTATATTTAAAGAAATTAAAAAAACACCTGTCGAGGTGTCTACATTGCAAGAAACCGAGTGTTCGGCTTGAGGGGTGCGGGTAGTAACGGGTCAACATGGTTATTATACTACACCTAAAACTTAATGCCAAACTTCATAGCGGCTCTTGCCCACGAGTAATCCATTTTATCCCTCAATCGCAAATAGCGTTTATATCTCCTCGTGGGCTTTCCGTTGTAGTGAAATCTTTTAATTTCATTATATGCCTTTTCAACAACTGGCTCTGTAACCGAACCGACACGGAAACCCCCGCCTTCAAGCTGTGCGGCGTAGCAAATATCTCCGCAGTGTCGGCAACCGAACCATTTACCTATACTGAAAAGCACGCCAACACGCCGCCCGCAGTATTGCCCGCTTTTGGATAGCGGACAAATAAACCAGTATCGCACACCGCCGTAATTGCAGGGAGTAGTGGTAAACTCAACCCTGAAATCCATACTTTCTTTTTCGTCCGTCCCTCGGTTCGTGTGCGTGTATTGCAACTTGATATTGTCGCCTTCGTTCCCATTGATATTTACAGTGAATCCGATACTGCTTTCGTTGCCGCTCATTCCGTAAGTCCATTTGATACCGCCGTATCGCCAGCCGCCATCAAGATAGCCGTGCTTCTTTAAGAAACAAACACTCAACCTATTACTCCATTCTGCCTCTTGTTTTGCCATAATTTTTCTCAAAAATCCGCCGAAATCATTAAAGATTGGAGTGCTTGTTTTTTGAAATGAAAATCTATTTTCCGCTTGGATAAAGGGGTTTTTGAGTTTAATCTCAATTTATCCATAAACCGATTAAATCCTGTTATTTTGCGAAACGAACCCATTTTTTATTCCTTTGATACATCTACATCTATGGCAATCGGGGCAAGTGGTTTTTCTCCCATCCGAGCGGCTTGGATACGCTGTAATTCGTGCAGGGCTTTGTAGATACTTCTTTCAAGCATTATTTCATAGCGAAAAAATAAATCTGCATCGCCTTTTAGTCCTAATCCTCCTTCATACTCGGAAATAACCTCATCCTTTTCAAAACCCAAAGCTCTTTTTAATCTCCAGATATTTGCCGAAATTCTATCAACCAATAATAGTTCTATCTCCGTAGCTGGTTTTAACTCATTCCTTAATCGTTTTTCCAAGTCAAGTAGGAGCTTTTTGTTTTCTCCACCCATCAGGACTTGCTTGCTCAATAAGCCGTGTTGCAAGGCATTATATTTGCTCACCGCCTTACCTTCTTCGGTCTTTACGCCACCGAGCTTTGCATTTTGGCGATTAGCTTCTAATTGTTTTTTTGATATTTTACTCATATTTTTTTATTTGTTATTAACTGTTATTATGCTGTTTATCAGTATAGACGACCTTTTTTATGGTGTCAGAAAATTCCTAAATCTGGAGTTACCCCACCCTGCATTTCACTATTGTTTTCTTCGCTGGTTCTTACCCCACCCCCGTTTTCACTATTCTTTTGGTCAGGAGATTTAGTGGATAGTGCGGTAGGGTAAATCAGCATTTTGCGTTTGTCGCTGGGGTCTGCCTCTTGCACGATAAGCCCTGCCGTCTCAAGCATTGGCAAAATCTGCTGGCGTAGTTGGTTCGTGTCCAACATTCGTCCATAGACCTCAAAGTGCTTTTGCAGTAGCTCTTGGCGTGATAAACCGAGCTTTCCTGTTATTTCCTCAAACCCCTCGTTTCGGTTGCTGTTCTTGTCATTCCACGCCTTCAAGATGACTTCTTGGTAGAGGTTGTAGATATACGGCGGCAGGTTCAGCTCTTGGCTTACGGAGATGGCGTCCCAAATCTTAAACGCTTGCTCAATGTCATCTTCGTTGGCGGTAATCGTTGTGCCGCTTTTCTCCCGCCACCAGAGATTGATGAGGGCAAAAGATTTAATGAGCGAGGATAGGCGTTTAATGTCTCGCTGGTGTCGTGGTTTTAGCACCTTATGTTCGCTGAAAAATCTTTCAACAACTTTCTGGTAGCTTGCAATTCTAATCTCTCGGATACCTTCCAGCTTTATTGCCCGTATGCGTTCTTTAAGCAGTTTCCGTTCTGGGTTTTCATCAAGCCAACTCTTGTAACTCTCGGCGTCCGCCTCTTTTTTAATACTCTCCAAAATACCCTGTCTTATTTTTTCGTGATTAACCTCTGGGCTTAACAGCAAAAATCGGGTGGCTTCCTGCTCGTCAATTCGTAATCCTGCGGTGCAGAAAATCACGGCTGGGTATCCCTTGAGCAAGATATTTTTTGTTTTCATTCCGAACTTCTGGGTTTTATCGGTTATCTTCACATTTATTTCCTTTTTGTCGTGGGACAGTAGTGGTCTCAATCTTTCCAAAAGCTGGGTATGCGGTTGGTCAAGAAAAATTAAAATCTTGCGGGACAAATCCACCACATAACCTTTCATATCCTTATTCCATTCGCCGACATCGTGAAAAAATGCAGTAGGGCTACAGTAGGCAAGCTCAAGCACATCTTCTTCAGGAAGTAATCTGGCAATCTCGGTTGGAATATAGCTTTTGCCCGTAGAGCTTGGGGCGTTGTAGCTGATATTGAATTGAGTGTTTTCCGTGTAAGCGGATAACTCGCATAAAAAAGTTACGATTTTATTTTCCTCATCCTGCTTAATCGTCAGCCCCAGTATCTCCACCAGCTCTTGCGAGGAGAGCGGCTTGAACTGCGAGGTGTCAATTCTCTCTGGATATTCTTTTGCGTATTTGCCAAATAAGTCATCGGGGTTGCCATTGAGCTTTACGAGATAATCAGTGATGTCTCCGCCTTCGCCGACTTCCTGCGGCAGTGTGATTATGTAGGTCTCATTTCCACCATTTTCCACCATTTTTGCTACCTTCTCCGCTCCTTTTTTACCAGCGTCATCGTTGTCAAAACAGATGTAGATTTTCCTACCTTTTCCTACCTTTTCACACCATTCTTGTTTGAAGGTCATCGCCCCGTGCGTTGAGGTGATGGCAGGTATGTTTCTTGAAAGCAGAGCTAACCTGTCCAGCTCGCCCTCGCAGATGACAAGCGGATTGTTAGCATTTGTTAGCATTTCCCATCCGTAAATCTGGGCTTCAACTCCTTTCGGGTAAGTTATCTTTTCATCGCCTGCGTTCGGGTCTCGCCTCAACTTGAAAAACCGAAATGCCCCGTAAATATCCTTTACGGGTATCGTTATCCAGTTTTTGCCGTAGAACTTGCCCCAGCCGAGCTTATGGGCGTCTATAACGGCGTCAGAAATGCCTCTGGCGTTCAAATACTGGCGAATGTGGGCAGGAAGTGCCAAATGGCAGGTCTCAACCAGTTCTGCGTCAAACTTCGTGGATTTTCGTGGATTTCGGGCAGGTGTTATCGGATTAAGTGCAATCTCCTGTATGCCGTCTCCAAAGTGCTTGGCGAGCGTTACGAGGTTACCTTTCTCGCCGCACTTTTTGCAGTCGTATTGTCCCGTCTCTGCGTCAAAGTAGAGATGGGCTTCCGTGCCTCGGCTGTCTTTATCACAGCCGTTAAAGAGGCAGTGGGTGGTAAGTTCTTTTCCGCTTTCACGAAAGGAAACGCCTTTGCGTGTCAGATATTCTTTTGGGGTAATTGTTTGTAATTCTTGCATAATTTTAATGTTAGGTTTTGTTAGGTTTTTAAGTCGTCCGTTTGTTGGCGGCGTTCCTGCAACTCTTGGTATTCCGCCTCGGTCATTGGCTTGTAAATCAATTCAACAAGTCGGATGAGTTTCGCACCCTGTTCATACGCTTCCTCTCGGCTGATTTCTTTGCCGTAGCGGTTTTTGTAAAGCGTCTGATATTTTGTTATCTGCTCATCCGACAGCATAGGTTTATTCCGAACTGAAGATTTGGTTTTTCAGTCGCTTTATCTGATTAAAATAGCTCTGGGCGTCCACCGAAGATTTGAAGTCCCAGTATTTTTTAACTTCGGTATCTATCCCATCGCCCCGTTTCAGAATAAAAAGCACTTTATTCCTCACGGCTTTGTCCAGACCGACCAATTCAAAATTCTGGCAAAGCAAATACGCCACCAACCCGATGTCGTGGCTGTAAAAATAGTTTTGCGTGTCGTCCAAAGGCAAATAGGTATATTCCTCTGGCTGACCAACACTTTGTTGTTTTTTGGTCATATAATTTTTGTTAGTTAATAATTTGTTGCGACCTTCTACTCTATATAGCGAAAATTCACCGAAGAAATCGGGCAAAACAAAAAACCCTCGCAAGTGAGGGCTTTTTAATCCGAGATTATTTCGGGTGAATTCACCAGCTACTCGTCATAAACTTCTCGCTCGTTAATATCCTTTAATTCTGGCTCTGGCGTAAGAGTGATTTTAATTCGGTATGCTTTCTCTGTTTTGTAGTCCTGAAATGGTTCGCTATCGTAAATTTGAAAATACGCTTTTAGGGCTTCTGTTAATAGCTGTTTCTGTTTTTTTATGGAGTTGATTTGTTTTAATGGTAAGCTCTGATTATTCTCCCACGACACCTCGCCATTTTTGAGGGCAAGCAATCGTAGAAATTGCCATTGCTTGTTTGGCAGTTTTTTCGTTTCGTCTTGGAAACCTATTGCCTCATAAGTGGTTTGAAGCGTCTCGTTCTTTGCTTTAACAATTACCTCGTGCTCGTTCAAGAATTGGATTGAGATTTCTTCCCACCTCAAGCCAGCAGGAAATTTACGGAGTTGTATTTTCTTATTTTTTGGCTTCTGCAATACAACTTTTTCTTCAAATCCTCTTATCCCAATGTCTTTTTTGACCTCATCTATCACAATATGGAGCGGCTCTTTGCGGGGATTGCTTAAAAGCTCGCCGCCAGTTTCACTTTGCGTTTCTTGGTTTTGTTTATCAGTAATGGATACGAACTTTTTAATTGTCGGTATTTTTGATTTAGTTAATTGAATTTTTACATAAACATTATCCTCATTAGTCCATTCTTTTTTGTCATTGCTTAACTCTTTGATACTAAAAAATCCTTCAGCTTCTAATGCTAAAAGTGTTCTTAAAACATTTACATTTTTATCTGTTATTTCGCCGAACTTTATAACAAGTGTTTCGTTCCCAAATTTTTCGTATAAATCAGCAATAAAGTTAAGTATGATTTCTTTTTGCTTTTTGTAAGCATAATAGTTGCAAGAAACACCTCGCAAATAGGACGGTGTTTCAAGAAATTTGGTATCGGGATAAAAATCTTTTGCCCCTTCAATTTTTTCTTTATTAACTTTATTAGAGATAAATTCGTTAATTTCTTCATCTACATCTTTTTTTAATCTTTTTCTGTTCAATACTTCAATATCAAATCCATCGCCACTTTCTACTTTGTGCGGGTTATTATCTAAATCCCTAATCAAGTTCCAGTTAAAGACAATTTCTTGGTAAAAGCGTGGGTCGGCTTCAATCAAAATATCTTCTGGAAAGGTATTAGCACCAAAGAAGATAATCTCCGAAATGAATAAATCCCATAGAGAGTAGCAGATTTGTTCAATCGTATTGTTGTTAAATGACAGTTCGCTCATAGGGTGGGTCAAATCATCTCTCCAGCTTTCTACTAAAATTTTCTTTTTAAGATACAAATCCAAATCGTTGTCCTGTTCGGCTTCTTTGGTAATTCTTTTCAGTTTATAATTTCTTAAGGCAAAGCCATCGTATTTCAATAATCTATTGAATTTATCTTCATATTTTTTGGCAAGTTCCTCATCCCCGTTGTGCATTAAGGGGTGGCTTGCTTCTTCAATAATCTTAAATAAAATTTCTTGGTTTTTTGGATTTGGTAAAATGGCGAGTGTTTGCAAAACCGAATTAACCATCCGCCATTTTGTCTGTGGGTGTTCAATAAGTTTATTATCAACGCCGCAATCGGTAAGAAAATTTATAAGGTTAGTGCCAGTGTCTAAATTGCCAATCTCTTGAGCTATCAGTTCCAGTGTTTTGGGCTTTATTATTGGAGGGCGTTTGAATGTCGCAATGATTGGCTTTTCTTTCTTATCTTCTTTGTTGTTGTATTGGGGTAGTTCTACCTCTAAAAACTCTGAAACATTTTCATTTATATCTTTGCCAGCTTGAAGGTTTTGAAGCATTTTATCTTGTCCAGTATTTGCCCACGAGTTTATATCGCAGGCGTTTTGAAATTTTGTATAAATCTCATCAAATTGTGGTTGGATTATTTCTATGCGAAAAAGTTTATTGCTCATTGATTTTCCCAAGTGCCACCTCTGTTTTGTATTTTGATAGCACCCCATTCTTCAAGCTTTTCAAGTATCGCCGCTTCGTTGGCGGCTGATGGAGAGCCACCAGTGAGGTCAAAAAAACTAAAATCAACCCAATACGAAATTGAGTTGCCTTTTGTGGTATAGAGCGACCTTTCTTTAATTTGCCTCAAAACATACCAAACATCTCTATTAAATTTTTCCTCTGGAGTCATAGTAATTTAGGGTAATTGTCATTTAATGTTGCAGATAACTCGTATCTGCTGTATGATAATGGTAAGCAATAGTAAGCAAAAAGTCAATGACAAAAAGCACCGAAAACAATAAAGAAATGCCAGAACTCCTAACACTCCAAGAAGCGTGTGATATTTTGAAATGCCATCCGAACACTCTGCGGCAGTGGGATAATAAAGGCATACTTGTTGCTGTTCGTTTTGGCGAGAGAAAAGATAGGCGTTATAAAAAGGATGATATTATGAAATTCTTAAATCAAAAGAAAAGATGACATAAAACGATTAACAATTTATTTTGCCCAACACTTATTTTTTAAGTAGTGGCAATAAAACCCCCGACCAAGATATTAAGCTCCTCATTGAGCACTCTTGGTCGGGTCAGTAGTAGGAATACTACTGGGTGGTCGCAAGACCGCCGCTCGTGGGGAGCTTTATGTTTTCCACGAAATAAAACCCGACCAAGAATATGAGTAAAAAATTACAATTACAATCGGCGGCAAAGCCCGCTACAAACAATTTTGATATTGAAAAAGCCAAAGGCAGACCAATGCTCCAATGGGTTAGTAAAAGACCTTTGGACAAAGTGGAATACTATCCCGCTCAAGAAAAAGAGATTTACGGCGACAAGAACTCAAAGGATTTTAATAAACTTTTCTGGGGCGACAATCTCCAAGTGTTAGCCCACTTGCTCAAAGAATATCGGGGCAAGATTGATTTGATTTACATTGACCCGCCGTTTGATAGTAAGGCGGAGTATGTAAAAAAAGTAGAAATCAGGGGCGATGAAATAAAAGGAGAACAGCATAGTTTGCTGGAAGAAAAGCAATATACCGACATCTGGGAGAAAGATGAGTATTTGCAATTTATGTATGAACGGCTCTTGCTTATGCGTGAGCTTCTTTCTGATACAGGGAGTATCTATCTGCATTGCGATTGGCACAAAGGAGCACTTTTGCGGCTGATTATGGATGAGATTTTTGGCGAAGATAATTTTGTTAATGAAATTATATGGTGGTATAAAGACCCGTCTGGAACAGTTGCTAAAGGTTTTAAGAAAAAACACGACAATCTTTTTGTATATTCCAAAACAAAAGAGTTTTACTTTAACGCAGACGCCGTAAGAGAGGAATACTCGGAAGGCACAAAAAGACAAGCAGAAACTGGGACTATTTCATACGGAAGAAAAACACAGTTAAATCCTCTTGGCAAATATCCCGTAGATGTTTGGGAAGTTGCAATCATAAATAGTCAAGCTCAAGAAAGGACGGACTATCCTACACAAAAACCAGAGGAGCTTGTAGAAAAAATTATCAAAGCGTCATCAAACGAAGGCGATAGTGTCGCCGACTTTTTTGTTGGCTCTGGCACAACCTCTGCTGTTGCACAAAAACTCGGCAGACGCTGGCTCGCTTGCGATATAAACTTGGGGGCAATCCAGACGACCACCAAGCGGCTAAATCAGATTATTGATGAGCAACAAAAGAAAAAAGATAAAAACCTCAAAGGTTTATACGCCTTCAAAGTTCTCAATGTGAATGATTACGATGTATTCAAGAACGAGCTTGAGGCGAAAGAAATCGTGATGGAGATGTATGGCGTAGAGCCGATTAAACGAAGCTACTTTGACGGCGTTTTGGACAACAATTTTGTGAAAGCAATGCCGTTGAACCGAGTGCTGAATAAGATGGATATAAGAGCAGTGCTAAAAGAAATTGAGAAAAATATCAGCACTTTTAATGTTAAGCAAAAATCAAAATCGGGCGAACCAGTGTATGAAGAAGGCGTTTTGATTATCGCCTCTGGCGTTGAGCTTGATGTGTCTGATTTTCTGAAAAAGGAAAATAAGACGGGTGTGAAAGTTGAAATCCGAGACATTTTGACCGACAAGAAAAACCTCATTTTCAAGAAAAAACCCGAAGCCAAGATTGAAGTAAAAGCCAAAGATAAAAAGCTATCAGTTGAACTCAAAGAGTTTTACTCGCCGATTTTGATGAGGAAACTTGAGCTTGAGAATGGAAAAGTGCTCAAGAAAGACCGCCAAGCAAAGGTTGCGGACTTTAAGCAAATCATAGACAGCGTGGCGATTGATGTTGATTACAACGGCAAACTTTTCAACGCCGAGGTTATGGATTTGCCGACCAAAAAAGAACTTATCAAAGCAAAGTATGGCTGGGAGTATCCGAAGAAGGGAAAATATACAGTTGCCGTAAAAATCGTGGATGTTCTTGGCGAAGAATACTTTGAGACATTTGAGGTGTCCGCATAGCGTATGGAAAATCCTTTTTTACAACACATCCAGCAAAAAGTCGCCGCTTGGCGAGATGATGACTATAAAGGCGTGGAGCGGGAGACGCTGAACATTTTGACCCACATAAAACGAGTGGGCTTTTTGCATAAGCCGCAGGTTGAAGCGTTAGAAACTTACATCTATCTCAAAGAGGTTGTCGGCAATAAATCCTCTTTGGAAGTGTTTAAGTCATTTTTTAGCAGTGAGCGTGATATGCTTCTGGGTCTCGGTATCCCAAAAGACGAAGCGTTTGACTTGCTTGATGACAAGAAAAAAATTGAGGAGCTGATGGCGGATAAGTTCGGCGTCTCCGATTATCCAAATCAGGTATATGCCCTCACAATGGGGGCGGGCAAAACGATTTTAATGGCGGTGATGGCAACTTACGATTTTGTGCTGTCTTTTTATCATCCGAACGATAAGCGATTTGCCAAAAACGCTTTGGTGTTCGCTCCCGATACCACCATCATTGAGAGCTTGAAGGAGATAAAAACTTTTGATTACACACAGGTTGTGCCGAAAGAGTATCAAAACTTATTGCTCAATGTTAAATATCACTACTTGGAAAGCCCCGAAACGCCGCTCTCGCCCATCGGCAACTACAACATCATTGTCTCAAACTCTCAAAAAATCATTTTGAAAACACGGCGAGCGGCAGAGAATACCACGAAGCGATTGTTTGGCGAGCGGAGCGAGTTGGAGAAAAAAGAGATTGAGAATAGACGCCTCGCCGCCATTCGTGGGCTTTCAAATCTTGCTATCTTTGTTGATGAAGCCCACCACTCTTACGGCAAAACACTTGAGGGGACATTGAAAAAGACGAGGCAGACCATCAACTACTTGCACGGCAACGCCCCGCTTGTCAGCGTAATAAATCTCACGGGGACGCCGTATGTTAGCAACAAGATGATTGCCGATGTCGTGTATCACTTTGGCTTAAAGCAGGGCATAGAAAAGGGCATTTTGAAGCAGGTAAGATTTTTTGAATACACGCAGGTAAAGAGCGGTAAGTTTATAAAAGATGTCGTTGATAAGTTCTGGGGCGAATATGGCGAGGAGCGGGTGGAGAGCCGATTGCCTAAAATCGCCTTTTATGCGGCGAACATTGACGACCTGCAAAAAGAATTGAGACCAAAACTTGAGAAGGTTTTGGCAGAGCGTGGCATTGCTCTGGATAAGGTGTTGGAATATCACACCGAAGCCGAGGAAAACAAAGAGGAGTTTTTGAATTGCGACACCATAGAAAGCAAGAAGCAGTTTATTCTACTTGTCGGCAAAGGCACGGAAGGTTGGAATTGCCGCTCGCTCGTTGCTTGTGCGTTGTATCGTAAGCCCAAGAGTGCGATTTTTGTGCTTCAATCATCTACTCGTTGTTTGCGAAGTATTGGCGACAACTCAACGCTTGGCTCAATTTTCTTGTCCGAAGAAAACTATCGCATTTTGGACAAAGAGTTGAGAAACAACTTTGCCACAACTATTGAGGAGTTGTCGGCACAAGAAACAAAAACATTTGAGCACACGCTGAAAATTGAGAAAAAGAAGAAGCTCAAAGTTACGAAACTGCTCAAAGAGATACTCGCTATTCAAAATCAGGATTTAGACAAAATCAGGATTGATGTAAGCAAGTTCAAGCCAGAGGAATATAAATCTCTTGTGGGAGAGGGCGGGATATTTTTGAGCGAGGGGCAGGCGGGCTATCGCAGGACACAAGCGACACGGGAGCTGAAAGAAAACGGCAACCTTACTTTTTACGAGATAGTAGAGCTTATCAATCGCTATACGCACTTACCGTGTCTTGCGGTTGAAGAAGTTTTGGAGAAAAACGGCTTGGCGAGAATTAACCTCGTAAAAAAAGTAAATGAGAATATCGCACTACTGCCGTTTATCATCAGTAGTATTTTGGCTAACGCCTATCAATATCAAGAGAAAACCGAGACAGTTGAAGAAGAAATTGAGCTGGCAAAAATGTATCCGTTCAAAATCAGCGTTGAGCATGGCAGAAATATCCTCGTTGTCTCAAGAGAGCAAATGGAAGAAGCCCACGGCAAAAGCCGCATTGGTTTCCATATCAATCCATATAATTTTGACAGCACGGACGAAAAAGACCTGTTTAAGTATTTGCGGGATGTGCTGGATAAAGACGAGGCGATTGTAGATGTCTATTTTACGGGCGGAGCTACCGACCCCAAATAAGCGGATAGCCAGATACTTCCCAGATTTTCTGGTTGAGACGACAAAGGGCAGGTTTTTGGTGGTTGAGGTAAAATCCAACCGAGAAAAAGAGGGCTACGAGAAAAATAGGCAAGAATACAAAGGCAAAGCAGAAAACCTTTTTAGCGAAGTGTTTGCAAAAGAAATCGGCTTTAGGGAGTTCCAGCAAGCCAACAAGAACTTTGAGTATCGCATTATTTTTGACGCCTCGCTTCAAAGACGCCAGCAAGAGCTATTGGAGACCATTCGTAAGATTGATTAAAAAATCAAACAATCAAAGATAAGATATAGTGAGTAGTGCAGTGGGGTAAGTTTATGCGTTTGAGTAAGTTCTCAAATCGGGCATATAAATATACTCATTTTGTCGCTGGATAATGGTTCTAACGTCCTTTACGATTTGACCCCTCATTTGTTAAAAATAAAAATTTATCTTATACTCTTTCCTATCGGGCCGTAGTCGCCTCTTCGGCGACCTGCCGAAGAGGCAGGTAAGATGGTTCAGTTCGTTGTTTACATCGGGGTGTAGTATATCGGTAGTACGCGCGCTACCCCGAAAAAATTGAGAACGGGAATGCCATATGGCATTCCCCGGGAATCTTAATAAAAGATTCGTAGAGACCGGGTTCGATTCCCGGCGGCCCGATTTATTTGACCAAACGAATTAAATTGTGTATTATATTGTTAGTGATAGCCATGGGATTATAGAGCAATCATTGTATTTTAATACTAATACTATCATACCATAATGTCAAACGAAAAATCAACAATTGGGGACAACATAAAAAAATTACGGAAACAGCGTGATTTGTCGCAAGACAGATTATCTAAACTTGCCGATATTTCCCATAATACGATTATCAAGATTGAGTCTGGAGCAATTCAAAGCCCGACAATGGATACTGCACAAAAAATCGTCAAAGCTCTTGGCGTTTCACTTGATGATTTAATGAAATAATTGTTATGGAAAAATTAAAAGGTATTGAACGCCAAAATAATTTTGAAAAAGGTAGAAATGTAAATCTTGCAATTTCTTTTTTGCGTCATGGCGAAAAAGATCTCAAGGGCGAGCTCACTGATGTTGGCCGTGCTAAATCCGAAGAACTTGGAAAACAGAAAGAACTTCCAAAAGATGGAATTAAATTATACGCTAGCCCATTTCGCCGAACTACTAGTACCATGGAGAAAATAATACAAGGGATCGAAATGCAACAAACAGAAAAGAAAATATTTAAATCCCGCCACCGAATTATGTTAGCTCCGCCAGAATGGGAGCACTTTGATCATCTTGCAAGGAAAGCAAAAGAAATGGAAGAAAAGGAAGGACATGGCGGCGTTTTCAGATATATGATGGCTGAACCTCTCGCGCAAAAAGATTTAGAAAGATGGAGTTCCGCTTTGGCGTATATGATAAATCAGTATCGAAAAGGCGGTCATAGATTTTATTCTGGATCTGATATCGAGCTCCAACATATAACGCACGATACAGTCATCGGAGATTTTCTAAGAAAAGTGGCAATATTCAGAAATGAAAATGGGCAAAAAATAGAAGATATAAATTTTGATAATCTGGGTGGTTCAATAAATTTTTTGGAAGGTTTTAGTTTTGTTGTAAATATTGATAAAGAAGGTCAAGAGCATTTTAAAATAATTTTTCGTGGCAAAGAGTTAGAAGTTGATGAAAATAAATTTAAAGAATTAGTTAATTTTTATAAAGAAGAACCACATAAAGGCAGGGTATCCAAACAAGATTATAAGAGTCAATCGTAAATATGGAGAAAATGGCAAAAAAAGACATTTTCACAGAAGTAGAAAAAATTGTATGGTTTCGCTACGCTCAGCGATTTTCTTCAGATTTTCCTTTGATTTTTGTAAACTACTTTTTTAAAGGTCAAGGGCGATATTTAGGGCTTAAAAGATTGCTTTATATAAATAAAGGTGCGCATGTGTATGCATACAGAGATAAGGTAGAATTCAAAACTTTCTACAACAGAATAAATAATTTAAAGAAGAATAATTTTAGAAAGATAGCGCAAGAAACAGATGATGTTACATACAAAATTTTGAATATTTTAAAAAATATTTCATATATCAATATAAGAAAAATGAGCGCGCCTCAATTATTAAAAGAATTTAAAATTTTTAATAATTGTTTTTATAAATTTGCAGCCTTTTTTATTTATATTCAGTATATTGGACAGGTTTATAAGGATGACCCAAAAATTTTAAAGTATTTTGATAAAGAAGTAATACGAATAATTCGTTTTACTCCCATTATTCTAAACATTAAAAAGAAGTTTAAAATATATTTTGATGTTATTGGTCATAAATTTTTGATAAAAGCCGATTTATTTTTTTGGTTATTTCCTGAAGAAATTGAAGGCATCTTCAAAGAGCAAGGGCTTAATAAACGATTATTGCGACAAGCTAAATTGAGAAAGAAATTTTATCTTTTTATATCATTAGACGGCAGAAAACTATTTTGTAATGAAAACAAAAATGCTATTAAAATAGCGGAAAAATTGTTTAATTCTGAAAAAATAGCTCGTTCTACAATTTTAAAAGGCGTTGTGGCGTATAAAGGATTAGTAAAGGGAAAAGCGAGAATAATTCTTAATAGAAAAGATTTTAAAAAAATTAAACGGGGTGATGTATTAGTCGCCGTTTTCACGATGCCGTATTATTTGCCATTATTTAAAAAAGCCAGCGCAATAGTCACCGATGAAGGAGGATTATTATCACATGCTTCCATAATGGCAAGAGAATTTAAAAAAATCTGCATTATAGGAACCAAAATAGCAACAAAGACTTTTAAAGATGGCGACCTTTTAGAGGTTAATGCCAATAGCGGTCTAGTAAAATTATTAAAGAAAGGGAATAAGCGATGATGATAAAAAATCTGAACAATTTATCAAAAACAGATATCGATATCGCAGGTGGCAAAGGCGCTTCTCTCGGAGAAATGACCAGGGTGGGGATGGCTGTGCCTCCTGGTTTTGTAGTGTTGGCAAGTGCATTCGACAGATTTTTGGAAGAAACAAATTTGTCTGCTGATATTGATAAAATCCTAAAAGGAGTAAAAATCGAGGACACTAAATCTATAGATAAGGCTTCGAATAAAATTCGTGCTTTGATTTGGAAAGTTAATTTTCCAAATGATATTGCGGAAGAAATCAAAAAGGAATTTATAAAATTACAAGCACCTCTTGTTGCTGTTCGCTCCAGTGCAACAGTAGAGGATTCTTCAACTGCTTCTTGGGCAGGGGAATTGGAAAGTTATTTGAACACCACTGAAGCTACATTGTTAGATTCCGTGAAAAAATGCTGGTCTTCATTGTTTACGCCGAGAGCGATATTTTATAGATTTGAAAACGACTTGTATAATCAAAAGGTTTCAGTGGCTGTTGTTGTTCAAAAAATGGTTCAGTCTGAAATTTCAGGCATAGCCTTTACGGTTCATCCAGTTACTGAAAATAGAGATCACATGGTAATAGAAGCTGGCTATGGTCTTGGCGAAGCAATTGTAGGCGGTATGGTTACGCCAGACACATATGTCATAAGCAAGAAAAATAAAACAATATTAGACAAAAATATTTCTAAACAAAAAATGATGATTGTTCGAAGTCCAAAAGGGACTAAAGAGAAAGTTGTTCCAAAAATAAAACAAAGTGAACAGAAGCTTGCCGATAAAAAGATATTTGAACTTGCTGAAATTTGTAAAAATATAGAAAAGCACTATAAAAAACCGCAGGACATTGAATGGGCTTTAGAGAAAGGAAAGTTTTATATAACTCAAGCGAGACCGATAACAACTTTGTAATTTTAGGTGGCGCGCCAATGAAATTGGCACGGCCTCCAATTCCGCCGAAAAAAAGGGCAGTCCGAGCGAGGGCGTGGCGAAAACGCGGAGCGGAGCTAATCAAGCATTTTTTGTTCAAAAAAGGTTCGAGCTTTGTTCAGCAATTGCGATTGCATTGACTTTTGCGCCTAAAGATATATTATGCGGTTAATAAGCCCGAAGGGGGCTTTTTTAAGAGGGAAAAAGAAAATGTTCAACAAACTCGCAAATTACATAAAAGAAACCAAGATTGAAATGAAGGGCGTCAAATGGCCAACCAAAAAGCAGGCCGTTAATTACA
>LCPL01000024.1 GCA_001003605.1 Parcubacteria group bacterium GW2011_GWC2_48_17 | reverse complement strand
GAAAGACGGCATACGATATGAAATGTTCCGCCCCCGCATTACCTTGCTTCAACACGGGGAAGGAAATGCGGTTGCAGAAACATTATTCGCATTCAAAGAGGCGTTCATTGAACATATAAACGCGCTGATACCGCAGCCACACGCCGCGCTTTTGGGCGGGCTCATCGTGGGAGCCAAACAATCGCTCGGCAAAGAACTCCTTGATGATTTTCGCACCGTGGGAGTGATTCACATTGTGGTGCTTTCCGGCTACAACATCACCATCATCGCGTTTTTCATTGAGTGGCTGCTCTCTCGTTTGAAGAAAAACCTCCGTCTCGTTCTTGCCGCCGCCGCCATGATGCTCTTCGCCACAATGGTCGGCGGGGGAGCGACTGTCATCAGGGCAACCGTCATGGCGCTTCTTGTGCTTCTCGCGCGCGGAACCGGACGAATCTATCAAGTAACACGCGCACTTCTTGTTGCTGGTGTTGTAATGCTTTTACACAATCCCAAAATACTTGTATTTGACACATCATTTCAACTCTCTTTTCTTGCAACGGTCGGGCTTATTTATGTTTCCCCACTGATTGAGCCGAAAGTGAAATGGGTCACCTCGCGCTGGCATCTTCGTGAGATCGTAGTTGCCACGATCTCAACGCAGATTTTCGTGCTTCCATTTCTGCTTTACAAAACCGGAGTGTTGAGTCTTGTATCGCTTCCCGTCAATCTTCTTATTCTCTCCGCCGTTCCCGCGACCATGCTTTTTGGCTTTCTTGCGGGAATGGCCGGATTTCTTGCGCCCGCCATCGCCGCGCCATTCGCATTTCTTTCATACGCGCTACTCGCGTATGACCTCACGGTAGTTGACTGGTTTTCCAAATTTCCGTTTGCCGCATTTTCGCTTCCGTATTTCCCCTTGTGGCTCACCGTATTCTGGTACGGCATCTATGCGGCATTCTTTCTTATGTGGCGCAAAAAGCAATCAACAGCGTCTTTTAAAGAAGGTCTGTTATCATAAAACATTAGAAATGAATGCTCCATTTACTACGGAAGCGGATATCAGCCGTGCCCTGCTTGTTCGTGTAGTCAATAATCCTTCAGGGAAACGGCCACGCCTTGAAATAACCACTCCCGAAAGGGTATTTCATCTCGTTACCGTCGAAGAGCCGGTGCTCTCAACTGTAAAGGATGGCAAATTGACTTTCATTAGTTTCTTCGGCAGGCCTGCGATAGGGAGAATATATGCCTTCATGTGGCCTTCAGCCGAAGATCCGGCCTTCTGTGTCACCGAACTTGGAATTTATGAATAGACGCGCTCTTTGCTCGGGCGCAACATTTCATACACCTAGCTCTCATCGCCTTGCGCGGTCGGAGCTGGTTCTTTTTATGCAGATGCGGAACCGAAGCGGAACAAGAACACGGAATGGGACAGAATAATCCCCGCCTCTATTCCATGAAATTACCTCTGCATCGCATCAGTAAAATTCTTTTCAACAACGCCCCAATTTAAGTTACTGAAGAAATCTTCTATGTATTGCTTCTTTCCGCTCGGGTGATAGTCGGCAACATACGCGTGTTCCCACATATCAAGACCTAGGATAAGAGTGGAGTTTGCGAGTTGTCCGAAATGTTGCTCATCCACCCATGCGTTCAGGAGCTGTTTTGAGACAGGGTCGTAGTAGAGCATCGCCCACCCGATGCCGCGCGTAAGCGCGATTGCCTTAAACTCCGCGATCCATGCGTCAAGAGAACCCCAGTGTTCGGCGACCGCTTTAACAAAAGCTCCGTCTTGCAAAAGAGGTTTGACCCCGCCCTCAAGACTTCTGAAGTACACCTCATGATTTCTCATGCCGTTAAACTCAAACCCAAACCGCCGGTTGATTTCGCCAAGGGCGTAAGCGTTTTTCTCGGGATTACTTTTTAATTCCGCGATTTTTTCCAAAATAAGATTCGCATGCTTCACATAGCCCGCGTAAAGTTTCAGGTGCTCTTCAATATTTTTCTCCGAAATGCCTTTCAGTTTCGGAATCGTGAATTTTTGTTCCTCAAATCTTTTCATACAGGTGTGCTAATGGTCTGTAAACAGGTACTGATTGTAGGGATTACCGTCGCAGTCCCAGGGGATATCGCCAGCGGCTAAGTAAAAAGTATAACCTCTGACCTCGCATCTTAAGGGATTACTCGTATTCTCAAATAGCATAATGCGTTTTGACACTGCAGTCCAGAGGAGTAAGCTAATAGGTGAACCTCTTTGAGAAAGGGAAATTACCGTATGTACACTATCAAGGCTCAATTGGCCGATATTAACCGAACGCGGTTTCTTCAGCTCTTCCTGTTAGCCGTCAGCATAGCCGCGGTCCTGTTCGGGGTCCTCGGCGCGCTCATTGTCGGCGTTTCCTACGGTTTGGGAGTATTTGCGTGCAGTGTTGCACTGGGCTTCGGCAGTTTATTCGTTCTTGCCGTTGCTCTGGGCTATCGGCCCAATCGGAGAGAAAGCCACGCTCACATGCTACATTCACAACCATGAAAGGGACCTTATGAAATTAGTGCGTTGGTGCTTCCTCTTCTTGCTTGCCGAGTTCTTTGCCGCATGCTGGTGGTTCTGGGGTTTGAAAATGGCCTCGCTCTCTACCATCGGTGTGGTCTTGCTGTGTTTCATCTTCGGGTGTGTGCTTAACAAGGCGCCTGTCTATCGGGCGCCGCCGGGATAAACCCCCTTGCTGCTTCCAACTTGCGGCCTCGCATCGCGTCGGGGCCGCTCTTTCTAACTAATGCTACAATTTTTGAATGGACAGATTTTTGAGGAAGGTACATTGGTACATACTCGGCCTTCTCTTCTTGGCGGCGATGTTTGCCTGGTATGCGGTCGTTCGGGAAGACAGGAGCGGCAAACTCACCGTGGCTTTTTTGGATATCGGGCAAGGAGACGCGATATTTATTGAGTCGCCGACCGGCGTGCAAATGCTCATAGATGGCGGCCCGGGAGCCGTCGTGCTTCAAGAGCTGGGAGAGGTCATGCCGTTCTACGACCGCTCAATAGACTTGCTCCTCGTCTCCAACCCCGACGCTGACCATATGGCGGGGTTTATTGATATCCTGCGTTCATTTAAGGTGAACGCGGTGGTAGAACCCGGGACCGTCGGCGCTTCTTCGGCGTATCACGCACTTGAAGAGCTCATCAAAGAAAAAGAGGTACACAGAATCGTTGCGCAAAGGGGGCAGAAACTCTATCTCGGCGGCGGAGTCTATTTTGAGATACTCTTTCCCGACAGAGATGTTTCCTGGTTAGACACCAATGATGGCTCAATCATAGGGAAACTCGTGTACGGCAACACATCGTTTCTTTTCCCCGGCGACGCGCCGGAGGCCATTGAGAATTATCTTTCATATGTTGATAAGAAACGACTTGATGCGGATGTCCTCAAAGTCGGACATCACGGCTCCAAGACTTCAACCGGCGACGCACTGCTCGGTTTCGCCTCGCCAGCCATGGCAGTCATTTCCGCCGGACGAGAAAATCGCTATGGGCATCCGCATGCGGAGGTATTGGAGCGCCTTAAGCAGTTTGAAGTTGAGACGCTCGGTACCTACGAGGGCGGCACCATTGTGATGGAATCCGACGGAAGGACTGTGCGCGTAAAAAAATAACAAGGAATAGTTCCGTGAACTATTCCTCTGTGCGTTTGAGCCAAATCATTTGTGTGGGTCGGAGGAGAATGTGCTGTTTCGGTCCGTACCAGCTTTTTACCAATGGGATTTTCTTACTCCGATTTTGAATCACTTCTTTCAGAGTTAGCGGCAACCAATCTCTGTCATCGAGCATCAATTCCTTGATTGGAATCATATCGAATGAAAACCACTCCGGTTTTCCCATCTCTTTTGTTTCTCTCGGCTCACCGAGCCAGCTTTCAGCGGCAAAAACGGCCACATCGTATGTAAACTCCCCGCCATTTTTTGTAGTGTTGTGGCAGAGAAGGTGGGCGATTTTCTTAAGCTCATGCGGCCAGACTTTGATTCGCGCTTCTTCGGCAACCTCGCGCGCCGCGGCCTCTCTCCATGATTCGCCGTCCCCAACTCCTCCGCCGTAGCCGTTCCTTTTGCCGGCGCCGATTTTAAATTTCTTTTTCGGTAAACAAATCTTGCCGTTTTTGATTAAAAATACCACTACCGCTCTGCGGAGCGTCTTTTCAGCATTATCTCTCATAGTGTTCGTCTTTCCGGTTCAATCTTACTCCATTTAAAACAGTTATGCACGCACACTGTCAGCACAAAAAACACGCCAATAAAGACTTCACGGCCCGCATCTTCTTCTCTTCCTAAACGCTATACGCCTGCCTGTGCGTGGCACGCAGACAGGCCAATCGCTAAACGCTTCTTCAAATCAGCCCTGCTTCCTTGAGCGTTGCGTACGCTCCCCTTTTTTGTATCGTCTTAAGCGCCTTGGTGGAAATTGTAAGCGTCATGGTCTTTTGGAGTTCGGGAATGTAAATCCGTTTTTTTTGCAGGTTTAACTGGCGCCGGTTTATGCCGGTTGGATTGAATTGCGTCGCGCGCGTGCGGTTGCTGTATCCTCCGGCGCGTTGCGGCCCGCGTTTGGTGATGGGACAGGTCTTCATGGCGTGTAGCGTGTAGCGTGTAGCGTGTAGCGTGTAGCGAAGAAAGCAATTGAGATCTTCTTACGTCATACGTTACAAGTTACACGATTTGCGTTTCAGCATGCTATCATACATCCACCAATATGCAACTCGACGTTATATTTCAAATAGCGGTGCTTATATCGTCCGTCGTAGTTCATGAAGTCTCTCACGGCTTGGCGGCAAATTACCTGGGCGACCCAACGGCGCGCTTGCAAGGGAGATTGACACTAAATCCTCTCCCGCACATTGACCCAATCGGCTCCATTGTAGTGCCGCTTCTTCTTTTTTTCACGAATAGCGGCGTTATGTTCGGTTGGGCAAAGCCAGTGCCGGTTAATCCATATAATCTGCGGGGGAAATTCGGAGAAGCAATTGTCGCTGGAGCTGGTCCGCTTTCAAATATTTTCCTCGCGCTCGTATTCGGGATTCTTATACGGGCGCTGTCCGGCGCGATGCCGGAATCATTTCTACAAATAGCGGTAGCTGTCGTAATTATCAACATCGTACTCGCCATATTTAACTTGGTTCCAATTCCTCCGCTCGACGGCTCCAAGATTCTTTTCGCTTTTTTACCATATCACTTGCAACAAGTTCGTGAATCACTCGAAAGATATGGTTTCTTCATTGTACTCATCTTCATCGTTTTCTTGTGGCAATTTCTCACGCCGGTGATTGGGGCGGCGTTTTCGCTACTTACAGGCATTGCTCTGTAGGGAATGGCTGTGCTATCATATTCAGTATGAAATTCGAGCACATACCACAAAACGATTCAACCCCGGAGACTTCAGAGAAAAAGAAGCCGGGCATTATTGAGTCGCTTAAAGCGAAAGCGACTAAGGCAGTACAGCTTGGGGGACTCATGGGAGTACTCGCCTCCACTGAAGTTGTGGAAGCTCAAGACATAAGGGGGGGGTGAAGCATTGGTGAGGTCTTCGACACAAGCCGCAGAAAATAACGCCGCGTGGAAACGCATCGAGTCTACGCCGGAAGGCCTGTCGGTATATGTCGAAGACCTTGCGGCTATCCCAAAAGAAGCCATGCTTCTTGGTAAAGCGCCTAGGCGGGAAGTGTATAAAATGGCGCGTTCCGGAGAAAGGGATATTTATATCACCAAAGATGCTTCTGGCAGGATATATTCTTTCACCGCCTCATCTGATGCGTATGCGATGAGCGCGGTGGCTGACTTGACGCCAACCGCTTCTGAATTGAAGACTCTTGATAAGGTTCGGAAAACCGAGCAGAATCTTAAGGAACGGGGGTATGTTAAAGAATAGATGCATGAAAACTTTCAAACAGGGTTAGCCACTTGTTTTCATTTGCTTTTTTACCCCGCATATACTACAGTATTGCCCTAGCTTTCGGGCTTTTCTTTTTTTGTCAGCTTCTTATTCGTAGTCATTCGTATATTCGCATAAATTCGTATTTTCGTATATTTACTTTAATGCCAACTATAAATCAACTAGTAAAACGAAAGAGACAAAGTGCACCGCGCAAGTCTAAAACGCCGGCGCTTACCAGGGGTTTTAACGTCCTCAAAAACAGGCCGGTGTTTTATAACGCGCCATTCAAGCGAGGTGTCTGCACAAAAGTAACGACCAAGACTCCTCGTAAGCCAAACTCTGCCATTCGCAAAATCGCTCGTGTGCGTCTTACAAATGGCATGGAAGTAACAGCCTACATTCCTGGTATGGGACACAACTTGCAGGAGCACGCAGTCGTACTTCTTCGCGGTGGTCGCGTGAAAGACGTCAACCTTCGTTACCAGATTGTCCGCGGGGTGCTTGATGCCGGTGGCGTTGAGAAGCGTATGAAAGGAAGGAGCTCTTACGGTGCTAAGAAACCGAAAGCACCGTAATATCGAATTTCGAATACCGAATCTCGAAAAAATATCAAACTTTGAATATTCAATATTAAAAGCTTTCTTCATTTTCGATATTCAAGATTTAGTATTCGATATTTAATGTAAACTACTATGCGGCGTAAGGTAAAGAATAGAAAAGAGTTAAGTCCAGACCCTATCTACAATTCGCAGAAAGTGACGAAGCTGGTTAACTATGTGATGAACGATGGCAAGAAGGAAGCCGCGAGGAAGATTGTGTTTGGCGCGCTCACCCTTATAAAAGAGAAACAAAAAATAGAGAATCCGCTTGAAGTCTTTGATGCCGCGCTCAAAAACATCACTCCGCTTATGGAAGTGCGTTCTCGAAGGGTTGGCGGAGCCAACTATCAAGTGCCGGTTGAAGTCCGTCCCGACCGCCGCACAGCTCTTGCGTTTCGCTGGCTTATCGGAGCCGCTCGCGGGAAAAAAGGAAAACCGATGCGCGTTAAACTCGCCGAAGAACTCATCGCCGCGTCCAAGAACGAAGGCGATGCGGTGAAGAAGCGCGAAAATGTGCACAAAATGGCCGAGGCCAACAAGGCCTTTGCCCATTTTGCGTGGTAATGCTAACGCGGACGTAACGCGGAAAGTTGCAGAATAAACGCGGAAATATGACAAAAAGAAAAAGCGGCTCTGATGTGAGCCGCCTGGACCAAAGTGGGTTCCTAACTTAACCCTGACTATCCCCGCGCTCTGGTAGCTTGTAGAAGTCATCGCGCTCTTTCCTTCTTTGTCTCTCGGCCTCTTCAATTTTCTTCGCGCCCCTGCCGATGTTCCAGTAATAAATACCGAAGCCCAATAGAGCAAAGAGTATTCCGGACACCATCCAAAAAACAGCGGTTCCTTTTCTGCCGTCGGAGAAACCAGCTACTGCGTTCAAGATAGAAAAAACCACAGTACCGGCGTAGACGCATACCAATACTTTTGGTTCGCGCCAGAATTCAGTAAGTTTCATATTTCACCTTTCTGTTCAGTTGTTCTGCCACAACGATATCATAACCGCTTAATATACTCCACACGACGACGATAAGATCCGCTCGGAATTGTCCCCTTTCCTATGAACCCACTGCATTTTTGCGGTTAGAGTTTTTCAATAGCGAAAACCTTGATTTCTCAAGAAGTCGGAAAGTTTGACTTTCAAACTTTTGTTTTGTAGCATACCAGACATGACAATTATCAATGTGAAAAGTAAATATCAAATTGTTATTCCAGCAAAAGTGCGCAAAGCGGCGGGTGTTGAGGTCGGGGATTTTCTTGAAGCGGGGTTCGACAAAGGAAAAATTACACTTACGCCAAAATCGCTTCTTGACCGCGAACTCGCGGAAGCTCTTGCCGACTTTCGTGCGGGGCGAACGTCAGGCCCGTTTGAGACCCATGAGGCACTCATGAAGCATTTGAAGGGAGCGGTACGCAAGTATCGAACGAAAAGGCGTTCATAAGTAGAGCTATGAAAATCGCCACCACTTCTCGATTTGACCGCTGTTTTGCCGCCGCATCAGTAGAAAAACGGAAGGCGTTCGATAAGCAATCAAAACTGCTTTTAGGAAACTTGCGACATCCTTCGCTCCGAGCAAAGAAGTACGACGAAGCGAACGACTTATGGCAGGCGCGCGTTACTGGAAACTGGCGCTTCAATTTCTTGATTCAGGGCGATACATATCTTTTGACCTACATCGGCCCGCATCCGAAATAGGACGAATCAATTTTCGAGTTGATTTTTCAGTTCCTCAAGAGACATTCCTTTTCCGGTTCTTTTTGGAATGCGATAACGCTTAACTGGAAGCGGCGTATGTTCTCCAACTCGTCGGTACTTTCCGTTCCGGTAGGTAAAACGGTATCTTTTGGTGTCGTTATCAATCCATTTTTGTTCCTTTTTGGTCTTGTATTCGCTCCGCTTCACATAGCAATGTCCCATTCCCATGTAAAACTTTCCTTTGATTACTTCAAAGTCAAACTCGGCCAGTCGCCCGTTGATGAGTGCGAAGGCCCAAAAGCCTCCATCTTCTTGTTTTTTCTCCGTTTTCATACCTATCAAGTATAACGCATCAGTGGAAGACTTTAATTTTAATTTTATGTATTAATGTGAGTGTGGTATACTACGCATATGCAACAAATGCACTACCGGTTGATTATAGAGAAAGAACCCATTGTGGGAAAGAAAAAGCGCGTTACCTACAATGCGTATTGTCCGGCGCTTGGTCTTGCCGACTGGGGCGAGACGATTGATAAGGCAATCTCGAATATCACGAAGCTTATTTCTTTTCACATTGAATCTTTGGTTGAACTTGGACACCATGTTCCCAGTGAGTACGATGCAACAACTGTCATTACTTCCATTGCAGTACCTGTATCTCTCTCGAAAAAGCTTGCACATGCCTAATGCCATCCCGCGAAATAAAACCGAGGACGCTACTAAAAGCGCTTCTCAAGGCAGGTTTTGAGATTAAACGCCAGCGCGGCAGTAGTCATGTGTTTCTTGAACGTATACAGAATTCTGAAACGCGGATGACTTCTATTTCTTTGCATAACAAGCCGCTTCCGTTTGGAACTCTTCGTGCGATTTTGAAACAAGCTGGAATATCGGAAGATGAATTGAAGGAGCTACTATAATTTTTGCTTTTTTAGTCTCGATACGCTATTCTAGCGGTGCCGTTCGGGCATTTTTTGTTACATGATACGAAACAACTAATTAGTACCAATGCAACGAAAACATACGAATACAGCATTAGTATTTTTTTGTAGCATTCGCATGCATTTGTAGATTAGTGTCACATAGTATGAACAGAGATTATCCATTAGAGCGTGTTAGAAACTTTGGAATCATCGCCCACATAGACGCTGGCAAGACCACGACCAGCGAGCGGATTTTGTTTTACACCGGGATGACTCACAAAATCGGCGAAGTTCATGAAGGCGACACGGTAACCGACTGGATGGAACAGGAGCGCGAGCGCGGCATCACCATTACCGCCGCGGCTATCACCTGCTTTTGGAATCCGACTTATATGCCGAAGACGGATGTGTCGTTGAAGCACCGTTTCAATATAATTGACACTCCCGGACACATTGACTTTACCGTAGAGGTCAAACGCAGTCTTCGCGTACTTGACGGGGCCGTCGTCGTGTTTGACGGCGTTGCCGGCGTTGAGCCGCAATCCGAAACTAACTGGCGCTACGCCGACGAAGGAGAGGTGCCGCGCATCTGCTTCATCAATAAGCTCGACCGCATGGGTGCGTCGTTTGAAAAATCGTATGCCTCCATTCTTGACCGTCTGAATAAAAACGCGGTGCGTATGCAGATTCCGGTTGGATTGGAAGAGAACTTCACCGCCGTTGTTGACCTTATGAAGATGAAGGCCTATGAGTTTACCGGGGAGATGGGTATAGACGTGATTGAAAAGGAAATCCCGGCCGAATACCTTGAAGAGGCAAAGAAGTACCGGCACGAATTGGTTGAAAAAATCGTGGAGCATGATGACGTGCTGATGGGCCAATATCTGGAAGGGAAGGAGCCCTCTATTGAGGTGCTCAAGGCCACCCTTCGTAAGGCGGTCATCGCGAACAAAATCTTTCCGGTCTTTACCGGCTCCGCTCTTAAGAACAAGGGGGTTCAGCTCGTACTCGACGCGGTGGTAGACTATCTTCCCTCTCCGCTCGATATGCCGGCGATTAAAGCAATCAACGCAAAGAGCGGAGAGAGTACTCTTAGGCATGCAAGCGACGAAGAACCGTTTTCCGCGCTCGTGTTCAAACTGCAAACCGACCCTTTCGTTGGACAGCTGGCATTCTTTCGCGTTTATTCCGGAACAGTTGAAGCGGGCTCTTATGTCTACAACTCAACTACTGGAAACCGCGAGCGCCTTTCCCGCATCGTTCGTCTTCAGGCCGACAAGCGCGAAGAGGTGAAAAAAGTATTTGCCGGGGAAATCGCCGCCGCCGTTGGACTTAAGGAGGCCCGAACATCACATACGCTCTGCGACGAGCAAAATCCCGTTGTGCTTGAGGCAATCAAGTTCGCTGACCCAGTCATCTCACTTCGCATTGAGCCGAAAACCAAGGCCGACCAGGAGAAGATGGGGTACGCGCTAAAGCGCCTTGCCGACGAAGACCCAACGTTCAGGATAAAATCCGACCAGGAGACCGGAGAAACTGTCATCATGGGCATGGGCGAACTTCAGCTTGAAATCATGGTAGACCGCATGAAGCGGGAATTTAGCGTTGAGGCCAATGTAGGAAAGCCTCAAGTCGCGTACCGCGAAACTATTCAGGGAGAAGCGGAAGCTGAAGCAAAATATATCCGACAAACTGGAGGTCGCGGACAGTACGGCCATGTCAAACTGACCGTGCGACCGATGAAACCTGTTGACCCCAACGCAAAAGTCAAAAAGAATGTCAGCCGATATGACCACTTCGAATTCATAGATTCCATAAAAGGAGGGGTGATTCCGCAGGAATTCATTCCGGCCGTTGAGAAAGGAGTGAAGGAAGGGCTGGAACGAGGCGTTGTTGCAGGCTTCCAACTTGTGAATGTTTCCGTGGAACTTACCTTTGGTTCCTATCACGACGTGGACTCTTCCGAAATTGCGTTTAAAATTGCCGGTTCGCAGGCAGTGCAAGATGCAGCGAGGCGCGCGAGGCCGGTCATTCTCGAACCTATAATGAAAGTAGAGGTAGTAACTCCGGATAAATTCCTCGGAGATGTAACCGGCCATCTCGCCTCGAAACGCGGCGAAGTTCAAAATGTTTCCGAGCGCGTCCTCAACAAAGTAGTGGACGCCAAAGTCCCGCTTGCCGAAATGTTCGGCTACATCACAACACTCCGCTCTATGTCGGAAGGCCGCGCCAGCTTTACCATGGAGTTTGACCACTACGAGGCTGTGCCACCGCAAGTGTCGGCGGGCATTATTGAGGCGCGAAAGTAATTATAATCAAACAGGTGTTTCAATAAACCGCTTCTCGCCCCGTAGTGAGCCGAGTCTTCTCGACTCTACAACTGGGGGTGCCCCCGCAAGTGTCGCAAGGAATAATTGAGGCCAGAAAATAAGCAGTTGCGGGTTTTGCGACTTTCTGCTACCATAACCCAACATGTTTCGCCTCTAACGGGGCTTAATTGTGTGCTTTATTAATACATAATCAAAATCCGAAGCATGAAATCCCCGCCCGAACGACAGTTCAGTCGGGCAGGCGAAATCCGAAACAAATTCAAAGCTCCAAATTCAAATGTTTTAAACATTGGGGTTTAGAATTTAGATATTGTTTCGGATTTCGATATTCAAATTTCGGATTTACCAAAAAGATATGGCAGAGGAATTTAAGCGAGACAAGCCGCATGTTAATGTGGGAACCATTGGACATGTTGACCACGGGAAGACCACTCTTACCGCGGCCATCACAGCGGTGCAGTCAAAAAAGGGCCTTTCAAAAACCATCTCATACGACCAGGTCGCCAAGGCATCGGAAAAAGAAGGGCGGCGCGACCCGTCAAAAATTATCACCATTGCGATTTCACACGTGGAATACTCCACCGAGAATCGCCATTACGCGCACGTAGATTGTCCCGGACACGCCGACTATGTGAAAAACATGATTACCGGTGCCGCCCAAATGGACGGCGCGATTCTCGTCGTCTCCGCCGTTGACGGACCCATGCCGCAGACCCGCGAACACATTCTGCTTGCCAAACAAGTCGGCGTACCGAAAATCATTGTCTTTCTCAACAAGGTTGACCTCGTGCAGGACAAAGACCTCATTGACCTCGTTGAAGAAGAAGTGCGCGAGCTTCTCACCAAGTACGGTTTTGACGGCAAAGAAGCTCCAATCATCAGGGGTTCAGCTCTCAAGGGAATGGAAGGTGATGCGGAAGGGGTAAAGAGTATTGACGCGCTTCTTGCGGCACTCGATTCATATATTCCAATTCCGACACGCGAGATAGACAAGCCGTTCCTAATGCCGATTGAAGACATCTTCTCAATTGAAGGCCGCGGAACTGTTGTTACCGGCCGTATTGAAAGAGGAAAGGTGAAGGTGGGCGAGGAAGTAGAAATCATTGGCCTTAAGCCGACTACTAAAACGACCGTTACTGGCATTGAAATGTTCAACAAGAACTTGCAAGAAGGCATGGCGGGCGACAATGCCGGCGTGCTTCTTCGCGGCACCAAGAAAGAAGACGTGCATCGCGGTCAGGTTATTGCAAAGCCGGGCACCACGACGCCACATACTGATTTTGAGGCGGAGGTCTACATTTTGAAAAAGGAAGAAGGAGGACGCCACACGCCGTTCTTTGCTGGATACAAGCCGCAGTTCTATATCCGCACGACTGATGTAACCGGCGAGGTGACGCTTCCGGAAAAAACCGAAATGGTCATGCCGGGCGATACCATTCAGTTCAAGGTCAAACTCGTCGCACCCGTCGCGCTCGAAGAGAAGATGCGTTTCGCTATCCGCGAAGGAGGCAAGACGGTAGGGGCGGGAGTGGTAACGAAGATAGTCGCGTAAGAACGCGGTAGCGTATAGCGGTTAGCGTCTAGTCAAAAATCTTTTACTAAACACTCTACGCTAATCGCTAAACGCTGAAATTATGGTAACCAAAACAGCAAAACCCAAAGTTCCGGCAAAAAGAGCGCCGCGTGTTAAGAAAACCGCGAAGCCAGAAGTCGTGCCAAAACTCCGCATTCGCGTTCGCGCCTACGAGCACAAGATTCTTGATGCATCAATCAAGCAAATTCTTGATGTGGCGCTCCGTTTTGACGCCGTCGTGCAGGGCCCGATTCCGCTTCCAACCGAGATTAAGAAATATACGGTCAACCGCTCGTCGTTCGTCTACAAGAACTCGCGGGAACAGTTTGAGATGCGAGTGCATAAACGCTTGATTGATATTATAAATCCCACGCCTAAACTCATAGAGGCGCTCACCAATCTATCGCTTCCCTCCGGCGTCACGATTGATGTAAAAATGTTGTAGAAAATAGGGAGCCGTTCTTGCGGCGACCATATTTTCAAAATCCAGCACTAAATTCACTCCAGTTACGACAATAGCTGAATGAGGTTAACAGCAAGGAGG
>LCPL01000023.1 GCA_001003605.1 Parcubacteria group bacterium GW2011_GWC2_48_17 | reverse complement strand
CGTACTACCCAGGCGGTTCATTTATCGCGTTAGCTTCGCCTCTCGGAGGGTCGATACTCTGAAAAGCCAATGAACATCGTTTAGGGCGTGGACTACTGGGGTATCTACAATTTTGTTGCTACAAAATTGTAATTTTCAATTATCAATTCCCAATTTTCAAATAAATCGGAGATGAAATCTTAAAATTACAAACTTGCGGACAAGATATTTCTACTTGTCTCTGCATGTCGCCATGCAGTTCGGACTATATCTTCCAATCGCAAACCGTATAACTTGTAACATATAACGCAAGAAGATTTCTCTTTTTACGCTATACGCTTCGCGCTACACGCTTCGTGACTAGTTTGGCGTATAGTCTCTGAGGGTTCAAAGAAATTAAAAATGGAAAAGTCAGAGATTAAAATTATGGAGTCCAACGGAGCTAGACACGACAATTTTTCATTTTGAGATTTACATTTTGCATTTTCTAAGTCTTCCCTGCTGATTGTCCGTTGGCTCGCCATAGCTTTTAGCGACGGCGGCCGCACCGAGAGATTGTTACCTTGCGGTACTCTCGGATACTCGGATATTCCAGCATATAGCCAAATTTTATTTGGTTACCGGCACTGAAAGAAGCGCCAAGACTTGCTTGGCAGAATTGGAAGGGGGAAAAGAGATGTGTTGTTTCGGAACAACCGACTGATTCTTATATACACCCGTCAACCACCTGAGTGGCGCGAGGTGTTCTAATCTCATCGGGATTTCAAACCGAATTATCACATCAGAGGGATGTCGACTTATAACACGCGGGCAAAAGCCGCCCGCATGAGAGAATTTCCCTTCACGGCTCCACTTCCCCGTGCTGGCCATCTCTCTTCCCCAAAGAACTATGCTTCTTTCAGTGCAAGTAATACCAAAGGGACCAGTGTTCTACGTACCCCTACGCACCACTATGCTTTCTTACCAGCTTAGTGAACATTCTCTTTGAGCAAACATTGCGGGAGGTAATTTGAAAATTAAGGAGGCGAACAGGAAATTTCATCTGTTTGAGCTCTGATTCTTATCGGAGCGAGTTATGAAATTTCCGTCGTGAGCCGACTATAATTTTCTTAAGTACCGAAGCACGTTTGTGAAAAGAGAATGTGAACGTCAATCCCATTCGCTACCCACGCTTTCGTGTTTCAGCGTCAGGAGTGCACCAGCTTGCTGCCTTCGCTTTCGGTGTTCCCCATGATATCAACGGATTTCACCCCTACACCATGAGTTCCGCAAACCTCTTGCACCCTCAAAGCCGTGCCGTTTCTTCTGCGAGCCTCCGGTTAAGCCGAAGAATTTGACAGAAGACTAACACAGCCGCCTACACACCCTTTACGCCCAGTAATTCCGGATAACGCTTGAGGCACTCGTATTACCGCTACTGCTGGCCACTTTAACTTACATTGCTGTAAGAATTGGACTATATCATCACCCTAACATAGTTAGGGGTCGGCGTTTTATAGAATTTTGTGGATTCTATCTCACTCGCTGCAATTGCATTGAGTTCAGTCTCTGAGGGGTCAAGCTATAGTGAGGCGGAATCTTATACGCAAAACATTTGAGCATATAGGGCTTAACGGCTTCGAGGAACTTTTCCCTGCCATTTTTGCCGATATATAATTTCGTATACTTTGTACCCCTTGAACTCGGTGTTTGAATCGAAGACTCAATGCCGAAATTCTTGAGTAAAGTATGCTGTAACAATTGCACCTCCGCGATACTGAACGCATCGGTACTTAGCGTAAACGAGTAATGGGATCGGATTCGGTAATCTAACACGCCGTCATCCATAAACCACACTGCCAAAGTAATGGGGTCAACCAACAGTTCAGTGATATTTCTTGGCACAATTTTCTTACCATTGGGGTAAAAATTGCTGCGCCACTCTTCAAGTTCCCGTAAGGAACGGGTGCTGAAATACCACTGCATGGTGTCTCCTCTTTGCTTTGGAGGAGTTCGTACTTTATCCGCGAAATGCGTGTAAAGCCAGAACACATACTCCTTTTTACACTCCGCTTGTTTTATCTGAAGACGGCTTGCCTTGAATTTATCGAATTCAAGATACCCATCTCCGAGCAACAAGCCCGTTACAATCTGCTCTTGTGTTTGCGATAAGGCCATGTGCCTTAAGTATAGCCGACTTCCCTGCTGATTGACTATCGAGGACTCCGATGGAATATCAGAGCGCAGTTCTCAATAGCGTCCCAGCATATAAGCCGAATTTTCGATCTGCCTTACGGCAGAAAGTCGCGCACGATATACACCCCAGTACAACAGCAGAGCTGTGTACGGGGCACGAGTTTTTAATACTAATTTGGAATGTTCGGAGCTTAATCCGAACGGTTCACGAGTTTAGTAACCTCTTATTCTTAGACTGATCAATAAACTTTCTAGTCTACAAAAGGAGTTTACATGCCGAAGCACTTCATCCTCCACGCGGCGTCGCTCGATCAGGCTTTCGCCCATTGTCGAATATTCTCGGCTGCAGCCACCCGTAGGTGTATGGACCGTTTCTCAGTTCCATCGGTGGGGGTCACCCTCTCAGGTCCCCTAGGCGTCATAGCCTTGGTAGGCTTTTACCCTGCCAACTAGCTGATACCGAGCAGGCCGTTCAAAGAGCGTCTTGCGACTTTAACCTCGCGCGAAACGCGGAAAAACAAACTCCTCCAAAGCACAGTGCACAAAGTCCAAACAAAGCACATGCTCTCAAAGCACAAACGAAGAAGTGTTTGTGTGGTTTGAATTTTTTGTGTTTTGTTTGGTTTTTTGTGTATGTCTGTGTTTTGTGCTTTGTTCCTCTGTGCTTCGCACAAGGTGCTATCAGGAATTACCTCACCTTTCGATGAGCTATGCCTGACTCTATGGTACGTTACCTGCTTATTACTACCTCGTCTGCCGCTAACCGCGCAGAGCGCGGAAACTCTAAACTCTAATATCTAAATCCTAAACAAAATACAAAAACCAAACCACAGACTCAAAACGGGTCTCGCTTAGAGTTTGAAATATTGGAATTTTGAACTTGTTTAGAGTTTAGTGTTTAGAATTTCGGATTTCCGTGCTCTGCACGGCTCGCTCGACTTGCATGCCTTATCCACGCCGCCAGCGTTCATCCTGAGCTAGGATCAAACTCTAATTAAGAACCCGCCTTACGGCGGGTCGCGAACGAAACAAAATAAAGAATAGTATCTTCACTCTTGTTTCAGTTTCGACCCTAACTGCTTGCCCCTTCAAATCTTCCTAGATTTGGGGGTGGAATTACTTTTAGAATTACATTTTAGAATTACATTTAGACTTGCACTTACGTTCTTTTCTCACAAGCCGCCCATTCGTACGAACAACCTGCGAGAATTAACATTTCATTCAGTTGTCAAAGGCCTCACACTGGATAATTGGAAGCAAGAAACTGGAAGCTGGAAGAATGTCCCAGCCAAGTATCTCAAGACCAACCCTCAAGAGTGCAGGAGTCATTATACACACAAAAAAAAGGAGGTCAAGTGCGGTATTTGACCTCCCATTATGGCAGGCTAGCTCATGCTTTTGACATGACGGGCAGAAGAGCGTACTCGTAGCCGTCAATGAGAGCCAACAGGCTTGCCTTTACGAGATTTTTGCTGACACCGGCCACTTTCCAAGTGTCTTTACCGTCTGAAAATTCAATTGAGACGATAGTTTTTGAGTCTGCTCCTGCCTTTTCGCCGACAAGCCTAACTGAATAGTCAGCCAGATTAACCTTGACGAGCTGTGGAAAGCTCTCATGCAGCGCAAGTCGCAAGGCTGCGTCAAGAGCGCAGACAGGGCCACTGCCGTCAGACACCTTGTGATATTGCGCTCCTCTGACGATAACTTTGACCGACGCCTCACAAGTGTCAGTACCGAGATCGCCGCGCATAGAGACATGATAACCTTTAAGTTCAAAAGGTAATTTCTTGTCGTCCAAGACGCGCGCGATGAGAAGGACGAGTGATGCCTGCGCGTCGTTGTATGCATACCCGAATGTTTCTCTCTCCGCAGCGGCGGTAAAGACTTGGACTCGTTGCTCAGCCTCTTGCACCAATCGGTTGATGAGCGTAACGGTGGATTCTGGTTTCATATGTTAAGGACCAAACAGCTCTCCCCTCCTAGTGTAGAGCGGATTTTACTTATTCCCCACACGGGGTAAACAAAAACCGCCCTTCACTTAGGTGAAGAGCTGGCCTGTGTCAATTCAGTAAGTAGTTAGTAGAAAGAATGGACACAAGCAAGATCTTCACCGGTTTTGCCGGTAATAATAATGCTAATGCCGATAATTCGCGCGTGTTGTTTCATCATTCTTTCATCCTACACCCGCTAAAAATGTTGTCAAGAAAAAAGCCACTGGTTTGACCCAGTGGCTTAACGAGCCGAAAAACCTATCCCTGGCGAAGGTGCGAGCATGCGCGGTTAAGCGCGGAGAGTACTGCCAGAATTGGACCACGCTTGATGTCAGTATCAACACCAGCACCCCAGAATTGCCCGCCGTCATTGGTTCTGATCCAGACATATGCTATGGCGGATGCGTCTTCTCCAGCATCAACCGCGTGTTCCTGGTAATCGAGAACCTCAAACGGCTCCACAAGCTGCTCCCTGATAAGGGCGTGAACAAACGCGGCAATCGTGCCGTTCCCCTCACCGGTGATAGTGCGCTCTTTTCCCCCCACCAAAAGCGTCGCCCAGCACCGGTGAATTCCATCCTCATCAACTGTCGTCAACTTTTGGAGCGCAAACGGGCAATCGCGCAAGGTGTATTCCTTTTCAAACTTATCCTTAAGTTCTATGGCACTGACTTCACGGCCAAGGCCATCAACCCAATCATTGACTACTGGTCCGAATTCACGCTGCATTTCTTTGGGCATATTGATCCCGTACTGACTCTCCAAGAGATACGCGACCCCGCCTTTCCCGGATTGACTGTTGACACGTATGACTTCGCGGTATTCGCGGCCGATGTCGCCTGGATCAATGGGAAGGTATGGTACGTCCCAGACTGTACGGTTCCCCCTCTCCCATTCCGCCAAGCCCTTCTTTATGGCGTCTTGATGCGAGCCGCTGAAAGCAGTAAAGACGAGTTCGCCCGCATAGGGGTGGCGAGGGGGAACCAACATTCCTGTACAACGCTCGTATACCGTGCGGACGGCGTTCAAGTCCGAGAAATCCAATCCCGAATCGATTCCTGCCATGTGTAAGTTGAGCGCTATTGTGACGAGATCAACGTTGCCAGTGCGCTCCCCATTTCCGAACAAAGTCCCCTCGACTCGATCCGCTCCTGCCAACAACCCGAGTTCTGTCGCAGCCGTACCGGTGTTCCGGTCGTTATGCGTGTGCAAGCTGATGATGAGTGAATCACGGTTACGTATGTTTCGGCACATCCACTCAATTTGGTCCGCATATACATTCGGGGTCGCCACTTCAACGGTACATGGTAGGTTGAGTATCATTTTGCGCGTAGGGGTCGGCTTCCACACATCCATGACCGCTTCGGATATTTCCTTTGCAAACTCAACTTCAGTGGCAGAAAAGCTCTCCGGAGAATATTGGAGAGTCATGGTCGTTCCTTCGAGACGAGAAAGTCGTTCTTGTATCCACCGTGCTCCTTGGACAGCAATCAACTTTACTTCACTTTTGGATCTTTCGAATACGACGCGCCGCTGCGCGGGGGAAGTTGAATTGTACAGATGGATGATGGCTCGCTTGGCACCGACGAGTGAATCAACAGTACGTTCGATAAGTTCCTCACGTGCTTGTACCAGCACTTGAACGGTTACATCGTTAGGGATATAGCCCTTTTCAATGAGCAGGCGATTGAATTTGAATTCGGTATTCGAAGCCGAGGGAAAGCCAACTTCGATTTCCTTGAATCCGCAACGCACAAGCGTTTGAAACAGTTCGAGTTTTTGTGCGATGTTCATAGGCGTTGGAAGCGCCTGATTACCGTCGCGCAAGCACACACTACACCACATCGGGGCGTGTGTGAGTGTTTGATTCGGCCATTTCCTATCGGGCAAGGTAATTCCAGTAAATGGACGATACTTTCGAAGTTTTAGGGGGTTCATAGACAAATTGTCAAAGACCTACTCCGCCGTAGCGGACACCTCATTCTTGTTCTGGATGACATTCACCCAAAAAGAAACAAGCCAGTCTGGTGAAGAGCTGGCTTACGTTAGTTTCTAGTTGAAAGAGTAAAATTGAAAGTTAGAAACGGACATGAGCAAATGCTCCACCGATGTTTGTGGTTAATGCTAGATCTAGAAGGTTCAATTTATTGCTCGACTGCATGATTTCTCTATCATAATTCCACCTCTAAAAACTGTCAAGCGAACTGTTGATTAACGCTTTTTCTAGTCTTTCTTCTTGATGACTTTTGCCCAAAAGCCTGAAATAGATTTCATACAAGATACGCAGAAATGATACCGCTCGAATGTAACTTCAGCGCTGATAATATCGTCTTTAATTGATTTCTTACACGCGTCACAATACCGTTCAAGCATTTACAATGTGTACACTTAATGCGCGTCGCAAACCACTGTTGATATCTATTCGCCAATTCGCGCGAATCCCCCCCCCCCCTTAGAACAGAAGGAACTGCGCTGGGTTCCCGCATACGCGAGGATGACAGATGTCAAAGATTAAAGATAAAGGATTAAGGATTAAGGATTAAGGATTTGCCCTCTTCTTCCACTTCTCTACCGTCACGAGTAGAGGGCTACCGATAAAGATAGACGAGTAGGTGCCGGCGATGATGCCGATAAGAAGCGCGAGAGAGAAATGCTTGGTAACTTCAGGACCGATGAAATAGAGCACAAGAAGCGCGATGACAGTCGTAAGAGAAGTGTTGATGGAACGGACGAATGTTTGCGAAATACTGTTCCCGACAATCGTGGCAAAGTCCTTGCGGTCTTTCATTTCATGCGAAATACGGAGGTTCTCCCTCACGCGGTCAAAAACAACAATGGTGTCGTGCACCGAGAAGCCGAGCACGACGAGAAGCGCGGTGACAAAGAGCGTGTCCACTTCGTAACCCGCGAAACGGCCAAGAACGGCAAAAGCACCCGCGGGAACAAGCACATCGTGGAGAAGCGCAATAATGGTAATAATCCCGTACTTCCAGGAAGCGACTGGCTCCGATACTTTTCGGAAAGCAAAAGTGATAAAAATGACAATGCAGAGAATAACCAAGATGATTGCGATAAATGACTTCCCCGCGGCTTCCTTTCCAAGAAGCGGTCCGACGGTATCAAAACGCTCTTCAACTACCTTCCGCTCTCCCTTGAACGAAACTGCTTCTCGCACCGCCTGTTGTTCGGATTCAATCAGGTCTTTCATGCGGATAATGTACCCGTTTTCGCGCGTCGGGCGCACGGACGCGCCGACTTCAAGCGGCGAGAGCGCCGATTCCAACTCCGCTTTCTCCGGCCGGCCGTCGGAATAGGTTACCTCAAAAAGCGAACCTCCCTTAAAATCAATGCCGGGCTTAAGACCCCACAAGGCAAGCGCGATGATAGAGGCCGCGATGAGAAGGCCGGAGAGAATGTAGAAGAGTTTTCGGTGGGTGACGATGTACATACAGCGTGAAGCGTTTAGCGTTTAGCGTTTAGCAAGCCGGAGCCAAACAGGAGCTTCGTTGTTCTGCTCTCCCCTTTCGTTCCGAGCGCTTTCAGAAGTGTCCGTGATGCGGTAATCGCAGTGAACATGCTCGTCACGACGCCGATGAAAAACACGAGCGCGAAGCCTTTGATCGTGGGTGTTGAGGCGAAGTAGTAGAGAATGACAGCCGTAATGATGCTCGAGGTGTTGCTGTCGCGAATGGAGGTCCATGCGCGCTTAAATCCTTCTTGAATCGCATCGGAAAGAACTCGCCCTTTTCGCAGCTCCTCTTTCATGCGCTCAAATATGAGGATATTGGCGTCAACCGCCATGCCGAGCGAAAGAATGAACCCAGCGATGCCGGCAGCGGTAAGTGTTACTGGAATGAGTTTGAAGAACGCGAGGTTAATGGCTACATATACGGCAAGTGCGACTACTGCAAGAAGTCCAGGTAGCCGATACCAAAGTATCAAGAAAAGTGCGATAACGGCGAATGACCAAATGCCGGCTTTAACGCCGGAGGCGGTCGCTTCATCCCCAAGAGAAGCCCCGACAGTCTGCGTTGAGGCAAGTTCGATGGGAACCGGAAGCGCGCCATAATTGAGGTTGCGCACGAGGTCTCGCGCTTCGGTCGGAGTGAAACCACCAGAAATCGTGGCTACTCCTCCCTTGATTTCCTGCCGGATTACAGGAGCCGAAATAGAGACTCCATCGAGGAATATGGCGAGTATGCGTCCGACATTTGCTTTTGTAAGCTCCGCAAAAAGTTCTTCGCCGTCTTTATTGAAACTTAAAAGCACCTGCGGTTCTCTCGTTGTCTGGTCAAATGTAAGCTGGGATTTCTCTAAAAACCGCCCAGTAAGTGGTGTCGCGATGAATACCTCATCAACTGTTTTGGCCTTGAGTTCCTCCTCTGACAGTTTTTCCATCGCCGGATTCATGAGTTTGAATTCAAGAAGCGGGGTCTTTCCGATGAGCTCTATTGCTTGTTTTATGTCGGTTATCCCTGGAAGCTCCACGATGAGGCGCTTCTCCCCACCACCAAGGAGACCGCCTTCTTCTGTCTGCACAATCGGTTCAGATACGCCGAAAAGATTGACGCGCCGCTCGATGACCTCGCGCAAGCTGTCCATTGCGCCTTTCACATCGTCGCTTTCGAGTGAAGAAGTGTCGGCTCGGTATATAAGATGCGAACCGCTCCGCAGGTCGAGACCGAGTTTAAAGGCAAAGTTTGATTCCCCAATCTCGGTTTTGTACACGAAAAAGCCCACGAGAGCGGCTGCGAGGAAGATAATGAAAGTCCAATAGCGGTATTTCCACATAGAAATGCAGTATAAAGTATGTAGGATGAAGTATCAAGATACTGAAGATTTGTAATACGCCGACGGGATTTAGGCAACAAAAAGAGCGGAACCAGCGTGCGTTCCGCCCTTGCGATTATTTCCCCATATCACGCGAGGCAAGGAAATGACCACGCGATGGCTGTCACTTCGTTGCAACTGCCCTTGAGGAAAATCTTCATGTGGTCGCCATCAAGCAACATATGCTTCGTGGGACAGTGGCGCCTGTACTTCCGATACAGCAGCCGGCCCATGTAGGCGGGGGTCATTAAATCACTTCGCGATGAGACAACGAGTAGCCGTTCAATTCTCACCGCGCTTGGGAACCGAAAACATCCTGTGCAGACTTGAGCGATGGCGCGTCCCGACTCCGGGACAGTCCCCCCAAACAGAGCTTCCGCCTCCTTCCGCGGAGTTTCGTTGAGAAGCATTGCGAGGTAGTCATCCTTGCCATAATGAAACTTGCGCCAGAAAACAATTGCTTTCCAGTACTTTGCGGCGCGGCGAGCTATCTCGAATTTGCTTAAGAGCGGCACTCGGGGAACCGGACTTCCGATGAGCACTGCATTGCGAATCAAACCCGACGAGAATTGCTCCTGAATGACGGCCCCTCCCATGGAATGCCCCCACGCGTCCACGCGTGTGCCAAGCGTCTCAAAGAAAACGCGGAGTCCTTTACTAAAGTCATCAAGACTGTGGTGTCCGAGAGGCTTCCCCCTCCGAAGTTCACTATCGCCATGTCCTGGCAAGCTTACCAGGTATGTCACTCGACCGAGTTGCCTAAGTGTCTCGGCAATATTTCCCCCCATGATTCCACGAGCTGATGCCCCAGGAACAATCACAACTGGAACCATGTCTTGTAGGAAACCGTTTGGTCTGAAGGTCCAAACTTCGAGTCCACCGATTTTATCTTTTTTCAATGTCTAACCTTTCCTGTTATGCCCCAAACCGAGGTGCTCATAGGTTCTATGCAGTGCACACTATACCATGCTGATTAGAAATGTATAGGGTTCTTGTATCATATCCTACCTTACGATATTCCGAATTCTTTTTTGAGTTCTTTAATGCCGTCTTCAAGCTTTACTTCGGACTTCCACCCAAGAAGCTTTCTCGCGAGTGAATTATCCGCGAGTGTATCGTGCGGCTCAAGGCGAGGCGGTTCATGAACAACCGGTCCACCAATAAATTCAGCTAGCTCATTCACCGAGAAATTCCTGCCAGCGCCGGTATTAATTACTTCTCCTTTCCCAACCTTCGTACTCTCCGCCGCGAGGAGATTGGCCCGCACGACATCCCGCACGTGTGTGAAATCGCGCGTTTGCGTACCGTCTCCCCAAATAGTGAGTGGTTTCCCCCCCTTTCTTTGTTTCAGGAATTTCCCGATTGCCAGCGCGTACGCGCCATCTGGATTCATGCGCGGACCATACACATTGAAATAGCGCAGGCTCACCGTAGGAAGTCCATGCACCTCGCTCCAAATGCGCGCGTAGAGCTCGCCGATATATTTCTGCAGACCGTACGGGCTTTTAGGCATTGGCGTCATATCTTCGCGCAGGGGCAGTGTCTTCTGGTCGCCATATGCGGAACTCGAGGCGGAATAAATCACACGCTTCACCCCGCCTTCTTTCGCGGCAATGAGGATGTTCAGCGTACCAGTCACATTCACTCCGTGCGTCTCAGCAGGATGTTTTATGGAATACTGCACGCGAGGAAGCGCGGCAAGATGAAAAACAAATTTCGCGCCTTTGATAATTGACGGGAGTGCATCAAGTTCACGTATATCTGCTTTGTGAAAAACCGCCTTCGGATTTATATCTTCCTTCTTGCCGCCGGAGAGATTGTCAATGACATGCGTTTCGTAGTCCTTTTCTATAAGCGCGTCAACAAGATGCGAGCCAATGAAGCCCGCACCACCCGTAACAACCACCTTTATATTCTGTTTTTTATTGCTTGTGGGCATGTATATCCGGTATAACCAACATCTTGCTCACTGCGTTATCAGAAGAAATCTCCCAAAACACAGTGCACAAAGCCCAAACAAAGCACAGTGTCCCGAAACACAAACGAAGGAAGATGGTTTGTGGAGTTTGAGGTGTTTGGTGTTTTGTTTGGTTTTTTGTGCAGTCTGTGCTTTGTGCTTTCGCGCTTTGCGCTTACACTCCTGACCGTGACAACAATACTTTTATCGTTTTCAGCGCAATCTTGATATCAAGCCAAAACGACCTGTTCTTGAGATAGTAGAGGTCATATGAGAGCTTAACTTCCGTCTCAAAGGAATTCGCGTCCACCTTTGGTGGTGTCTTGTGATAGAGTTGCGCCCAGCCTGACAGTCCCGGTTTAATGAGGTGGCGGATATTGTAATGCGGAACTTCCCTTTCATATACTTTTACAAGCGCCGGAAGCTCAGGCCGCGGACCGATAAGCGACATCTCACCCTTAAGCACGTTTAGAAGCTGTGGAAGCTCATCAATGCGGGTTCTACGAAGAAATGCGCCGATGCGCGTCGTTTTGTTGTCGCGTTTCAAATCCTCCCGTCCTGCGTCGTCAAGCGCCATTGTGCGGAATTTGATGGTCTGTATAATCTTGTTCCCGAGACCAACCCGTTCCTGAAACACGAACAGGGGGCCGCCATCATCAAGTTTTATGACCGCGTAAATTAATGGGTACAGTGGAAGCGAGAGAATAGAAAGCGCCAAAGATACAACACTGTCCATAATGCGCTTCAAAAAATCATAGGCCGACCGCAAAGAAACAGGAGAGATGTGCTCAAGGAACCAGTTGTACTGAATGATGGAAACGGGAATGCGGTCAAATATATTCTCATAAATCTTATACATATCGACAAATTGAACTTTGTTGAAAAGAAGGTCGTAAAGGTGCGGCAAGAGGTCCACGGTCTTGCTATTATGCATATCCACCACGACCAAAGTAATTTTTTCTTCAAGTATCCTATTGATGATGTCTTCGGAGCTCATCTCCTGACGCGTCGCCGTATCTATTGCGAAATCAAATTTAACACGATAGCGAGGATTGTGATTTATCTCGCGTACTATCTTTTCCATTTCTCCCCCGCTCCCTATGATAACCGCGTGCTCCCTTTCACCTAGCCGAGGCCTTTGCAAACTATACCGTCTCCAAAAGAACAGAAGGGTTGACGCAACAAAAAGACAAATAAAGAGGTTAATCCTAGGAGTGATCTTGAACGCGGGGATAAAATAGAAAAAGAGTACGGCAATGATGACATTCGCCGTAAGAGAGCGCGAAAGGAGTTGCGGAAGTTCTTTTTGCAGAAATAGCGTGTGTTTCTCATAGAGTCCGGCGATAAAGAACACAATTGTCCAAATAAGGAACAGCACTGAAAACGGAACGATATGCAGAAAGAACATTCGTTTAAAGTCGAACCCGGAAGAGCCATATCGGATGAGTAGCGTCAGGAACAAGGCGAAGTACAGTATGAGCACGTCGCCGAAAAAAAGAGATAGGGTTTCGGCGCGATTTCGTAGCATTGTGGTAGATATCATACAACAAAAATCAGTTCTGACAACCAGTAGTAACTACAACTTCTGTGAGTATACCCAGTGTTACAACAGTCATTCTTCGGTCAGGAACATAATTTCTGGCGATTCATTGCTTTATGCGCGGCTAGAGTTGTAGCACGGGGTATACTTATGCTACAAAGCAATAACTACGCTATATGGACGAACGAAAACGGAAAATCTTATATGTCATAACGAAGGGCAACTGGGGCGGCGCGCAACGCTATGTGTTTGACTTAGCCGCTCATCTTCCAAAAGACCGATTCGAAACTGTTGTCGCAATCGGAGATGGAACAGTTCTGGAAAAAAGACTGGCTACGCAAAGCATTCGGACGGTCAAACTTCAAAAGCTCCAAGAAACACGAAGAGCGGGGCCACAGTTTACAGACATTGGAGCGTTTTTCGAGCTTCTTCGCCTTTTCAGGAATGAGCGGCCTGATATTATCCACCTTAATAGTTCCCGCGCCGCGCTTTTAGGAGTCTTTGCGGTTTGCGGTTTTCAGTTACTTAATTTCCTAACAGCTAAAAGCTATAAGCTAAAAGCTATTTTCACCGCCCACGGTTGGCCATTCAAAGAAGACCGTCCACGGGTCATTAAATGGCTGATATACGCCGCAACGTGGTTTACTGTCTTTTTGAGCCACAAAACAATCGTGGTCTCAAAACAGGACGAGGCGCTTGGCAAACGCATGCGTTTTGTTAAAAGAAAAATTAGCTATATTCCAATTGCCATGAATCCAATTGAATTCTTGCAAAGAGAAAAGGCGGAAGAAATCTTGTTTTATCCTAATGTGGATTCATACATTACTAATTCAATTCGCCTTGTAACAATTGCGGAACTCACAAAAAATAAAGGATTGGAATACAGTATAGAGATGATGAAAGAGCTGGAAGACAGATTCCCAGGGACATATACATACACAATATTTGGTGAAGGTGAAGAACTTAACAATTTGCGAGATAAATCGGAAAAAATCTTAAATACCAAGAACCAGCCGATTGTCCGATTCAGAAGTATTGGAATGAACATACCCTCTGACCTTTCGACCACGGCTTCAAGATATCTCAAGGCGTTCCATATTTTCATTCTTCCCTCTATCAAAGAAGGTACACCCTATGTTGTCCTTGAAGCGTCAGCTGCCGGATTACCGATTATCGCAACAAGGGTTGTAGAATCAATGGCTTCTTATATTCCCAATATGTATGTTGTTCAGTCAAAATCCGGTGCTCATCTTGCGGAAAAAGTACGGGAAATATCATTTAACGTCGAACAGAAACCCCACAATACAGGATATGTCTTCGAAAAAATGCTCGCGGCAACTGAAAAGCTGTATACGGATCGTGAACACTTCTAAATTTACTGCGGTCGAAGTTCTCATTTGAACGTATGTCTTGAAAATACGTTGGCGGTATATGGAAAGGAGCTCTAATGAGCTTGCCGCGCCTACTCTGCGGTTACTCCCAAGAATTCATTTTGAATAGCGTCTTTGTGAGCCGTTCTTTTGTATCGGCGCATTCCCATAAGTATGCCGAGTCCGGCGAAAAGCGTTAATGTATGAGTGCCTCCATAGCTCATGAAAGGCAGCGTAATGCCGGTAACAGGAAGAAGGCCGATATTCATGCCGACGTGAATAATAAAATGGGACATGATTAGAATTGCAAGCCCAAGACCATAAAGAATTTCAAAATTCGACAATCCATGCATAGCGCTAAGAAGTATGCGCCATATGACAATTGCATAACATAGAAACAGCAGAAGCACTCCTATAAAGCCCCATTCTTCCGCAAAGGCGGCGAAAATGAAGTCGGTTTCGTATTCCGGGAGAAATTGAAGCCGTGATTGCGTTCCGTATCCAACACCTTTCCCCAATAACTCCCCGGACCCAACCGCTATCATGGACTGGTAGGCATTGTACCCTGTGCCTCGTATGTCGGTTAGCGGATGAAGAAAAGTAAAGAGACGCTGTTTCTGATAGTCTTTGAATACATATGCCCAGAGAAAAAGTCCTGAAAGCGCTCCAATGAGCAACACGGTGAGAAAGTGTTTTTTGGAAATGCCCGAGAGCATAACCATGCCAAACCAGATGAAAGCTATTACAAGCGCGCCTCCAAAGTCTGGCTGCAAAAGTACCAATATAAATAGGACGAATGCGTAAAATCCTGAAATCAAAATGTGTCTGATGTGAGCAATTTCTATATGCCTCCTTGAGAAATATTTTGCGAGAATAAGAATAAGAATGAGTTTAACTGGCTCCACTGGCTGTATGTTTAAGACGCCGAGGTCAAGCCATCCGTGAATGCCGCGAGTGGTGCCGAGAAAAAAAAGCAGAAGAAGCAATCCGCACCCGCATAAAAATAAGCCAAGTAACACATCGCTCCGCCTAAGAAACTTCCAGTCAATGACGCTCCCGATAAAAAAGACAGTGAGTGACAAAAATAACCACACTAGCTGCTTCCTGAAGAAAAGATTGGGAGATTCAATTTCAGTGAGACACTCGTCTCCTTCAGAGATTATAGTCTCGTCCCCTACAGTTTTTTGCTCGCAAGAGGCATTCTTCCCTTGTTCGAACGAATACATAGTTACGAGACCAGAAGCCATGATTGGCAGTAGCGCTAGAAAGAGAAGCCAGTCAATAGATCGAGAAGACGCGCTGGGAGAGATGTTTTTGGGAATAAACATAAGGAAAAATCACAATATACAAACACCAAATCACAAACAAATTCTAATACCAAAAACTACAAACTCGAAACGAAGACGACGGGCGTGGATGTTGATTTCAGAATTTTGAATTTGTGATTTCCTTGTGATTTGGAATTTGTTAATTCCGCCATGGTACGGTATAAAGAATTTCTGTTCGGGCTGGACGTTCGAGTTCTCGAGGCCATGTGAATGTAAGTGTCGCGCTACTGCCGGCTAAAAGCGACGCAATTAAAGTGGCCGATGCTCCCGTGACATTTCCGTCTGTGCCAAAAAGCAGCGCGACAACTTTGATACCTTCAACGGTGGTTCGTGTCGGGTTGGTGATGATTGCCTTAAGTGATGACCCATGTTCACTAGCTTCAAAATCTTTAGTATCAATCGTGAGTATAGGTTCAATCATTCGCTCGAATATAGGCTCTTCCAAGAATTCGAATGTTGCTCGTGACGGAGTCCTGCTTCCACTAAGCATCTTTCCCTCAAAGACCGCAAATACTTTCCCAGGTGGTATAAAAGCGACGCCACGCCTCTCATAGAGGAGCAGATTCTTCCCGTCATAGAGCTTGAATACATAAGGCGCTCTACGAGAGCCGGCTCCGACATTTCGGTTTTCGCCGTACGCAACCGCCCCCCAAACCTCATTCTTAACTTCAAGCGCTCGCGCAAAATGGATGATTGGCAAATTAACGTCGGCCTTGCAAACGCGCGCGCAACCCCCGCCACAATCGACGCCGCGCTCATCGCCGTCTTTCGAATTGTTCGAGCAATCTGGCGCGTTATAGAAAGCAAAGAAACCGTATACGCCAAATACAGCCGTGAGGAACACGATGACTCCTCCCACAAATAGGAATTTTCGTTGCTCTGCCCAGGAAAGCATAAAACCGTCTCCTCGCGGACTCGGCTTACGGAATTTCTAATTTCTAATTCCTAATTTCTAAACAAATGTTTAAAAACCATGAGGTCAAAATGAGAATTCCACCCAAGTTTAGACGAAGCCGACCTGCCTATCATAGCAAAAGAACCCATAAAGTTTAAGAGCAACACCACAGGGCATTAGACCCTGTGGGTCGCACCGAAACCCTGCGCAGGAGCGCAGGGTGTCCCCCATTCGTGTGCGCTATTCGTTAAGCGTATCTACTATGAAATTCTAACTGGCAGGTGTTTAGACATTGAAAACCTTGTTCTGGCGACTAGCTACTCTCCCCCGCTCGCGCGAGGTACCATCGCCTCAACAGGGCTTAACTTCCGAGTTCGGAAAGAGATCGGGTGTGACCCCTGCGACGAATCACCAGAACAAAATGTTCAATGCTATTATCCAGTCTTCAAGATATTTTCCCGAATCCGCCTTAGGCGGAAACTGGCAGGTACATTGTCAATGCGCTCATGGGTCTTGTGTACATCTCAAAGCGTGAAGCGTGTAACGTTAGAAAGGAATTTCTAACGATACACGTTATACGTTATACGATACACGTACAGGATTCCATGGAGCAGGATTAATTAACGCAACGCAATTCGCGAATCGTATAACGCCAGAATGACTCTGACGCTACGCGCTACACGTTTTACGCTACACGTGGATATAAGTTTCCCGACAGGATCGACCAATTAGTACGCCTCGGCTAAACACATTACTGTGCGTACACCTAGCGCCTATCAACCTAGTCATCTCCTAGGGGTCTATAACGATTCCTCATCTTAGGGGCGGTTTCCCGCTTAGATGCTTTCAGCGGTTATCCGTTCCGAACATAGCTACCCTGCGGTGCCCTTGGCAGGACAGCAGGTACACCAGAGGTCCGTTCGTTCTGGTCCTCTCGTACTAAGAACGAATCCCTTCAAGAATCAACGCCTGCAGCAGATAGGAGACCAACCTGTTTTACAACGGTCTGACAATTTTGTACCCACAATTACTTGTGGCTCAGACTATACCTTTCCCGATTTTTCCAGTGTCGGGACTGACGTGTTAGCAAAAGTGTTACCTTCCGCTCCGCCCGCAAATGCGAGCAAGTCGTTACGGGGGTTAGCAATCTTATATGCCATTGACGGAATAATGAATGGCTTAATGACCGAAACCAACTGCGCAAATGCGAGCTGATTCAGAGCAATCTTCCATTGTGTTCTGTCTTTGACTATAGAGACTCGTATGCCGTACCTTTCCTTCAGAAAAGCAAGTATACGATATTGGTCTTCTTTTATGAATGAGTGGGTACTCAATGTGCCGCCACTATCTGCCCTTGAACCGTCATCCATAAACCAGACCGCAAGCGCTTGTGGAGAAAGTATGTGTTCAATATAAAGCGGCAGAATCTTTTTTCTGTCGTAAAAATATTGATGAAGAATTCCAAGCTCTCGAATGCTTCTGGTATGGAAATACCACGAAACTTCCGTGAGACTGCGCTTGGGATTAACCCAAGTGATTTGTTTGGGTGGAGTAATTACGAACTCTTTCAACTGTTCATATTTCCACCAAACATATTCTTTTTGCTTGTCTCCATGATGGATGCGAAGTCGTGCGGTTATTGGTGCACGCGCTCCCACCGATCTACATTCAAGTCTTGCATCTCCTAACAGCGACCCAACAATAATGTCGAATTGCTTTGGAAATAATGATTGCAACCTTCCCACGATATTATCCATTACCCTTCATTTTATCACGAAAGGCACTCGGACTTCACCGTTATGAGTCAGTTTACTTTGTTCTTTCTGTTATTTTCGAGAGATACTCCTACATATCTCTATCCTCGTAAAAAGATTCTTGCTGGGCTCACATCCGTTTACCCAGCTCACGTAACACTTTAATTGGCGAACAGCCAAACCCTTGGGACCTTCTACAGCCCCGGGATGTGTTGAGCCGACCACTTTCCTAATCCCCTATTACTAGGGGCGTAGACTATACCTTAGTCAAGATTGCCCATCTTAACTACCAGCGTGTTAGTTATCCTGTGACGGATAACTCCCCCGAGCTATGTCGGGAAGTCGTTACGGGGTTACGAAAACCGATTTTATACATCATTGTTGGAATAATGTACGGGTAAATCGTCTGAATTAACTTTTTAGTCTCTTCAACATTGGCATACATCCGATATCCTTTATCTCTATCTTTGAAAAACAACATCTTCACACCGAACTTTCTTGCAAAGATTTCTTGCAGGAACTTCACTTCCTCTAAAGAGAAAGAATAAGTGCTGATATCGATTTTCCCTTTGGAATAAGAGCCGTCATCCATGACCCATACCGCTAATGCAAGCGGGCTAAGATCGTTCTCGATGTCTCTCGGCACAATTTTTCGTCCGCACCGGAAACCACTCTGGAGATAAAATCTCCGAAAGATTTCCGTTAGAAGCGGATGTCGAATTGTGCGAAACCACCAAGATTTTGGATATCGCCTTCCATTATTGTCGTAACGGAAGCTTATTTTCGGTTCAGTAAACACGAGTGATTTCAAAATCTCATACTTCCAAAACACATAATCCTTTTGAACTAGTCCTTGTTCCACTTTGAAATTCGCATTTACTGCTCCCTCACCCAGCCACATTGTCCCATCGCCGAGCAAAGACCCGATGATGAATGAACGTTGTACTGGAGATACGATAAGATTCTTTTTTATGGGAATCCATCGTTTTTGCCAATTTTTGTTTTCGTAACTTCCCACGGTGTTGACCATGATATACGTGATTATACCATGGCTTTCTCCGTTATGAGCTGATTTTAACCTCGACATTCGGCATGTTTATCGAGGTGCCGAACTCCGCCGTCGATATGGCACTGCATAATTACTTATGAGGTAGACTATACCTTCACCCTTTTCAGGGTGGCGACATATTACCGTGGCTTATGACCACAGTTCGTCCGAAATGGACAAGTCGTTACAGGGAAAGCTTGTATCGCATGCTTGGAACAATGTACGGTGCAACCATATTTCTAAACAAAGACATGCTTTGGTTAGAAATTCGCAATCGAAATAAATGTTTATCCCGATTGATGGTTGATTTGATTCCAAGTGTAGCCTCAAGTAAATGAGAGAGTTTTTGATTTTCTTCTCTCGTAAATGACTGTGAATTAATACGGGCTTGTTTGCCCTCTTTCGTACCGTCATCCATAAACCATACGGCGATTGCCAACGGCGTTAATAGATGACCGATGTTTTCAGGAATGATTTTCTTCTCACCCCTGTAAAACAAATTTCGTAGCTCATCAAAATACTGATGAGATACGGTCCGAAAGTAATAGGTTGATTTGTAGGTATTCGGAACCGAATTCGTGAGTGAACTCAATTCCTGATACTTCCAGTCAACATATTCTTTTTGCACCAATCCATGATTTACCCGAAATGCGTACCCCCGCGTCGTCTTCGCCAAGTGTCCGTCGCCAAGAAGTGACCCGATAAGGATCCCTCGTTGGCGCGGAGTTATTGACAACAAACGTGCGGATTGTGCGCGTTTCGTATTCATTAAGAGACAAGCTTTCTTACCCTCGGTATTGCCCTTCATTATATCACGAAGGGTTTCACCGATTTGAGTCGCAGTTTACTCAAGCGTTACCGCTTGAGGGAGCCCAATTGACTCTTAGGCGGAACTAGCCTGTTATCCCCGGAGTAGCTTTTAGCAGATAATCTTCCACCGCATCTAATGCGTATGGTCGGTTCACTATGCCCCGCTTTCGCGTCTGCTTGACACTTACGTCTTACAGTGAGGCCAGCTTATGCCATTGCACTATCGGCACGGTTTCCATTCGCGCCTAGCTGACCTTGATGGACCCCTTCGTTACTCTTTAGACATGTTGTTACAACAACTCGACACCAATCCGCGAATGAACGCGAATGACACGAATTGAAGATGTGGTCATTTCTGCCACACTCTGCATGTCGCCATGCAGTTCGGACTATATCTTTCTCCGCTTGTGGCGGAGCATCAGCGTGTAGTCTCTGAGGAAATTAAATCTATTTTTTTCTGCGAACACCGTCAGATGCGAGTATTATTCGAAGAGATTGTTGCATTTTTTTCAATTCCTCAAATAACTCGTGTCTTCCTTCCTCTGTCAATTCATTAAGATCATTATCAATCAGATCTAATACACTTCTAACTTCCTTTGTACAATCTGCAATAATTTCTCTTCTTGTGTCTGCAACTTCTTGACTCTCTCGTTGAGGAGTATGTTCATTACTTCCCATATAGTTAATTTAACTCCCTGCTGATTGTCCGCAGGTAAGCATTATCACTTGTAATACAAGTAGCATACCATACTCGGATTTTCCAGCATATAGCTGATTTCCCGTCACATTTTCAATTTTGCATTGTCATTTTGCACTTTGATTTTTGCATTTTGAATTTGTAACGCCCTCTATTTTTATTTTTTGCGAGGTTTATCACTCCTCATGAGGCGCCACGGCTTTGGGATACGAACATTTCGCGTCCCCAAGGGTAGCGCCCCACTAAAACTGCCCGCCAGGTACGGTCTCTCACCAGCTTCCCCGAAGGACGCTGGAAAATCACAATATCCAAATCACAAACAATACCCAATATCCAAAGCCCGAAATATTCAAACGAAGAATCTCCGTTTGTGATTTCTGATTTTGAATTTGTAATGTGTGTGGAATTTGGTGCTTGGTGCTTGGAATTTCCAGACCCCTGCGGGGTTCTGGTAAGGTTAGCATGTATATTTTTAAAGAATGGTGTTTCATTGTTGACTCCACTAGAACCGAGATCCCAGCTTCAAAGTCTACCATCTACGCTACGCAGCAAAAACATACAGGCAATACCAAGTTGCAGTAAAGCTTCCGGGGTCTTTTCGTCTAGCTGCAGGTAACCGGCATCTTCACCGGTATTGTATTTTCACCGAACGGGTCTCCGAGACAGTTGCCCAGACGTTACACTATTCAACGCGTCGGAACTTACCCGACACAATCTGTTACTTGTATTCCGCGACAAAAGCGGAAGTGACCGAACACAGTATTAATACTGTGCTTGGCGGTTTGGCGCGAGCCAAACTCTGCATGTCGCCATGCAGTTCAGGCCATATCATGCCGCTTCCGAAGCGGCCTTGGCGTATGGTCGTTGAGGATTTCCGCAAAAGGCGGATCTTTCCTGCTGATTGTCCGTTGGCCGCCATAGCTTTAGCGGCGGCGGCCGCACCAACAGATTGTTACCTTTCGGTACTGTTGGATACACCGGATGTTCCAGCATATAGCCAAGTTTTCCATCCGCAACGGCGGATGGTCCCTATCTTTAAGGAATTGCGCTCTTCTATTCCTTACGAAGGACTATGTCTTCATCCCCCACTTTTGATTTCTTCAAAAATCAAAAGTGGGGGAGCACGGCGTATAGTCTCTTGGAGCCGCGTGTGATGCTTTGCGTTACCGCACAGCTAGGTAGCGTTTGTTATTTTTGACGTAAATCGTCCTAGTCCTTCTCCGTCCGTCTTTCGACAGACGGAGAACCTTAGGACGATTTATTACGTTATCACTCTCACACTTTGTCAGGTGCGGAGGTCCTTCATGTCGCCATGAAGATCGGACTCTATCATCGCCTTCAAATCGTCGGCTTCATTCCAGCATTGATTTGAAGTCGTCTTGCGTATTAGTCTCTGAGGATTCTTGCGAACTTCATGAAGGGGGCGAAGTTGATTTCGCCCTTGTTGCACTGAAGCAAGATCATTGCTTCAGTGGTGGCCTCAACCTTGAGGCCAATGCGATTTGCCTTAATTGGGCAAAAGGAATACGTCCACTCAACAACACGCAACCCACCATTGGAATTCGCATTCCGGGAACTGAGCTGGTGTCCTCGATATGAACCTGAATTGGAACAAGCTTACTATTTTTATCTTTTTTCATACTAATCCCTTCATGAAGTTCACAAGTCTTTCCTGCTGATTGTCCGTTGGCCGCCATAGCTTTAGCGACGGCAGCCGCACCAACAGATTTTCACCTTTCGGTACTGTTGGATACTCGGAGTTTCCAGCATATAGCAAGATTTATTCAGATAACTACAATCGTCAACTATAGTTATCGCCGACATTCACCAGGGCTTATAACAGTCAGCCGTTATTTGACCTTCTGGCATTGGTCAAGTGTCACCCCCTATACATCCTCTTACGAGTTCGCAGGGAGCTGTGTTTTTGATAAACAGTCGCCAGGCAGACTTTTGTTGCAACCTCGCGCGAAGCGCGAGGAAATCCTAAATACTAAACTCTAAATCCTAAATAAGCACAAAATTCAAAACTACAAACTCAAAACGGAACGCGTTTGGAATTTGAGATTTAGAATTTGGAATTTCTTTAGAAAATTAGAAATTAGAAATTAGAATTTCCTTGTGCTTCGCACAAGGCAGGCCTTATGCTTTTTTGCCGAGTTCCTTGGAGACCTCTCATTCGTTCGCCTTGCTCTACTCGAGCTGACTACCTGTGTCGGTTTACGGTACGGTCAAGTCGCGTTTAATCTTAGAAGTTTTTCTTGGAAGTCTGTTTTGTTTCATTTATCCGCCTTGCGGCGAACATTTTCGCTCTTCCTTCGATTCGCCATTAAAGGCATACCCTCGGATTTACCTAAGGATAATCTTCGAAGCCCGAACGTCAAATCCAATAATGCGCAAAACATACTAGACTTCGTCACTCCATCGAAACGCGCCTTGGTCATGGAATATTAACCATGTGTCCATCAGGTTCGGCTTTCGCCATCCCCTTAGGCCCGACTAACCCTCCTCTGACAATCATCGAGGAGGAAACCTTAGTCTTTCGGCGTGCGGGTTTCTCACCCGCATTGTGGTTACTTGTGCCAACATTCTTACTTCGCAACGCTCCACCATGGGTCACCCCTTTGGCTTCACTGCAGATGCGAATACTCTCCTACCGCGCCTCGCGTAGAACGCGAGAAAATCCCAATACCCAAGCACCAAATTCCAAACAATACCCAATATCCAAAGCCCGAAATACTCAAACGAAGAGTCTCCGTTTGTAATTATGAATTTGGAATTTGTGATTTGTTTGTGATTTGGAAATTGTAATTTGGAATTTCCTTGTGTTCTACACAAGGCACCCTCAGTTTCGGTACTGCGCTTAACCCCGATCATCTTCGGTGCAGAATCTCTCGATGAGTGAGCTGTTACGCTTTCTTTCAATGATGGCTGCTTCTAAGCCTACATCCTCATTGTCTAAGAGATTCCACTTCCTTGTGATGTACTGAGCGCAGATTTTGGGACCTTAACTGGAGATCAAAGGCTCTTCCCTTTTTGACCTTTGGAGCTTAGCCCCCACGGTCTAACTGCCGCGCTATACCCGCATCGCGCGAAACGCGATAAAGGAAACTTCACAAAACACAGTACACAAAGTCCAAACAAAGCACAGTTCCTCAAAACACAAACGAAGAAGTGTTTGTGATGTCTGGACTGTTTTGTGTTTTGTCTGCCCCATAGCGAGCTTTGCTCTGCTATTCGGGGTTTGGGTTTTTGTGTGTGTCTGTGTTTTGTTTTTGTTTCCCCATCACATTCCCCGTGATGCGGGCGCTTTTGGTATTCGAAGTTTGATTGGTCTAACGGTCTTTCGACCTATTTAGACCATCCAGAGCTCTACCCCCAAAAGGAACGCACGACGCTAGCCCTAAAGCTATTTCGGAGAGAACCAGCTATTACCAGATTCGATTAGCTTATCACTCCTTACCACAAGTCATCGCAGAGTATTGCACAGC
>LCPL01000022.1 GCA_001003605.1 Parcubacteria group bacterium GW2011_GWC2_48_17 | reverse complement strand
TAAAGTGGCAACAGGAGCGAGAACCAAAAGGCTAACCATTATCATTCATGCCTTCTAGGCTGGTGTTCATGCCACCGCCTTTGGCGGTGGTCGTTGACTAACCATGTTCTCCCGCCGATGTACATCAAGGGAGAGCTATCACAGCTGTGATACTGTACAAACGGCATTGCGCCGTAACACATGGCCGGGGTGCGATGCCCCGCCTTTTTTCTTAGTTGTTTGATGCTAGAATAGCCGCATGATTGTGGAAGATTTACAGAGGAAAGTGACAGCCGTCCTTGAGGGAATAGGTGTAAAAACCCCAGAAGTGGATTTTGAGCATCCGGCGGATTTAGCACATGGGGATTATTCGACGAATGTGGCGCTTGTTTACGCGAAGGAATTGAAAATGAAGCCGAGGGAGTTGGCGGAGAAAATCGTACACATACTTCATAATTCAAAATTCATAATTCATGAGCTTGGGCAAATTGAGGTGGCGGGGGCGGGGTTTATTAATTTTTATCTGTCACCGAAGTTTTTTGCCGAGAGCGTGGCCGAAATCCTTGGCAAGGCCGAGAATTTCGGCAGAAACGAAAGCCGGAGGGGAGAGAAGGTGATGGTGGAATACACCGACCCGAATCCGTTTAAGGAATTTCATATTGGTCATTTGATGAGTAACGCCGTCGGCGAATCAATCGCGCGGCTATTTGAATTTTCCGGCGCGAAAGTTGTTCGCGCCTGCTGGCAAGGGGATGTCGGACTTCATGTGGCGAAGGCCGTCTGGGGAATTTTGAAAAATAATTTTCAATTTTCAATTTTCAATTTTCAAAAAGATGCCATAGCACTTTTGGGGCAAGCGTATACAACCGGCGCAAGAGCGTATGAGGCCGACGAGAAAGCGAAAAAGGAAATTGAGGAGTTGAATCGGAAGATTTTTGAAAAATCCGACCCGGAGATTAACAAACTCTACGATGAAGGGCGGAAAATAAGTTTGGCGCACTTTGAGGAAATCTATAAGAAGCTTGGCACGAAGTTTGATTACTACTTTTTTGAGAGCCAAGAAGGGCGTGAGGGCGAGAAAATTGTTACGGAGTTTTTGAAGAAGGGGGTGTTTGAAAAAAGCGAAAACGCCGTTATCTTCCGAGGAGAAAAATTTGGATTGCATACGAGAGTTTTTATCACTTCGCAAGGCCTGCCAACCTACGAGACAAAAGAGCTGGGTCTTAATAAAGCGAAATTCGCGAAGGAGCCGGACTTGAGTCAGTCAATTATTATTACAGCCAACGAGCAGAACGATTATTTCAAAGTTGTTTTGAAAGCGATGGAGGAGATTTATCCCGAAATTGCCAAAAAAACGAAACACATTTCTCATGGCATGATGCGGTTCGCCTCGGGTAAGATGTCTTCACGAACTGGCAATATCATTACCGGTGAGTCGCTCATTACAGCGATGGAAAATTTGGTGATGGAGAAAATAAAAGACAGGGAACTGCCCACGGAGGAAAAGCAGAAAATAGCCGAGGCGGTCGCGGTTGGCGCTATAAAATACTCAATCCTTCGAGCGGGAATCGGAAGCGATATCATATACGATTTTGAAAAGTCCATTTCCTTTGAAGGTGATTCAGGGCCGTATCTAGAGTACACCTACGCAAGAGTGAGGTCGGTACTCCGCAAAGCTAACGTAAAGGAAGGTTTAGCCTTCCTTTCATTAAGGAAGGCTAAACCTTCCTTGGGACTTTCGGGTGGGTTGGTGGCAGAGCGACTGCTTTACCGCTTCCCCGAAGTGGTGGAACGGGCGGCGAAAGAATTTGAACCGCATTATGTCGCCACGTATCTTATAGAGCTTTCCGCCGCCTTCAACAATTTCTACGCCCGCAACAAGATTATTGGCTCGGAAGAAGAAAATTACCGTCTCGCCCTCACTCGCGCTGTTTCTATCATTCTCAAAAACGGCCTCTATCTCCTCGGCATAGAAGCGCCGGAAAGAATGTAGGGCTCGGCTTTCAGGCTGGGAGGATCAGATGCTCCCAATGCTAGGCGGCACTTGTTTTATAGCAAAAACCACACTACGCTATAGGTGGTTTCATTGCTCTTTATGCACACTATTCCTGAAGTTGTCATCAGACGATCTGGTGTTACTTTCATAGCAAAACCTGGCCTCTGCTCGTGGGTTGAGACGCAAAGCGGAGCCGCCTACTGGTTCCACACGCTTGAAGCAATCGTCGCAACAATGCGTCCCGAGATTGATAACGGAACGCAGCAGGTAGAGCTCTACGGCGTATCGCACACCGAACGGGTGTACGCGAAACTGAGGGACGGCGAATTTCCCTCCCAACAAGAATGGACGCTCCAGTTTGCAAGAGGGACCGCACGGCTTTCACGGCTCCGCTAATCGCTTTTGGGGAGCGAAAAAAGGTGCTAGAATCCACAGTATATTTGGACCTAGCGCCTTTCTTATATCTCAAAATGTTATGGAGAATCAACCGCCCGCTCAAAAATCTAAGCTCGCGCAGCGCGAAGAAGAGATTCTCGCGTTTTGGCAGCAGAACGACACATTCAAGCGCACTTTGGAAAAACCTTCTCCCAACGGGGAGTTCGTGTTTTACGATGGGCCGCCCTTTGCAACGGGTACCCCGCACTACGGCCACATTCTAGCCGGTACGATAAAAGATGTTATACCGCGCTTCAAAACTATGCAGGGATATCATGTGCCGCGGAGGTGGGGGTGGGATTGCCATGGACTGCCGGTTGAAAATGAGGTTGAAAAGGAGCTCGGCTTCAAGACCAGGAAAGATATAGAGAACTATGGCATTGATAGATTCAACGCGAAGGCGAAAGAAACAGTCATGCGCTACGCCGATGATTGGCGACGCATCATTCCACGAATGGGGAGGTGGGTGGACATGGATAATGACTATCGCACGATGGATTCCCCCTACACCGAAACGGTGTGGTGGGTATTTAAGACACTGCATGAAAAGGGACTCATCTACCAGGGATTCAAATCCATGCACCTATGCCCGAGGTGCGAAACGACACTCTCTAACTTTGAAGTAACGCAGGGCTACAAAGAAATTACGGATATTTCTGTGTTTGTGAAATTCAAGCTTCTTTCGGAGGCCAACACATTCCTGGTTGCTTGGACGACAACTCCGTGGACGCTTCCCGGGAATACGGCACTCGCGGTGAATCCAGAAATGGATTACACTTTTGTCGAAATCACAGCTTCGAATTCTGAAGAAATTCTGACTGGCGACACGCTTGTTGTGGGAGCCAGAGAGGACATCTTGAAGCGTGTGTTTGGTGGCGAATCACTAAAATTCGACCCTGCCACCCATATCGGCACTTTCATGTGGAATGGAGATGAAGTCGCTTTTTCCGCGAGGCGAGGCGTTAAAGGCAAAGACCTTTTCGGGCAATCCTATGAGCCGCTTTTTGATTATTACACCAATCCGAAATCTGGAAGAGAGCGGCTCCCGAACCGCGACAACGGATTTAGAGTTTATGGAGCAGATTTCGTTAATAAGGAAGACGGCACCGGCATCATTCATATCGCGCCCGCCTTTGGCGATGATGATTATAAGCTTGCGACCGAGAAGAATCTCCCGTTCATTCAGCATATCAAAACAGACGGCACCTTTAGACCGGAGGTAACCGATTTCGCCGGCCTTCCCGCCAAACCCAAAGGAAACCCGCGGGAGACTGATGAGAAAATCGCAAACTATCTTGAAGCAAGGAAGAAACTTCTGAAGCGCGAACCCCATACGCATGAATATCCGCACTGCTGGCGGTGCGACACTCCGCTACTCAATTTCGCCTCCCCGTCTTGGTTCGTGAATGTATCAAAAATGCGCGGCAAACTCGTGGAGGAAAATAAAAAGATAATCTGGGTGCCGGAAGAAGTTGGGAAATATCGCTTTGGCAACTGGCTCGCGGACGCGAAAGACTGGGCCATTTCGCGCACCCGCTTTTGGGGCGCGCCAATACCGGTATGGGGGTGCGAAAGGTGCAAAACCTACAATGTAATCGGTTCTCTAGACGAACTTAGAAAGAAGGGAGCCGAAACAATTACTAAAATCATCCTTCTTCGGCATGGAGAGAGCGAAAAGAATGTTAAGCATATCCTAGACGATACTCCAAACGCTTTTCCTCTTACTCATGAGGGAAGGCGAAAGGCCAAAGAAGCGGCAGAGTTTATCAAGAAAGCGGGAGGAGTGGATGTCATATATACGTCTCCTATACGCCGCGCGAAAGAGACCGCCGAGATTGTCGCAAAGGAAGTAGGGAGAAAAGTAGAAGTGGATGAACGATTTCGCGAGGTTGATAGCGGCAGATGGGACGGGAAAAAGGATAGCGACCTTACGCTTGAAAGAGAGCGTGGCGCTTACCGAAGCCTTCCGAAAGAAATGTATTATCAAACCAAGCGCGGTGGTACGGGCGAGAGTTGGGAGGAGGTGGAGAAACGCATGGCTGACGGACTTTCCGACATTTTGCGGAAACATACCGGCGAAACAATACTTATCATTTCTCACGAAGGTCCCATAGTTTATTTACTCAAAGCGATTGACAATTTATCATTGGCCGATAGCGATTCGTATTTTCGCAAAGAAAGATTTGAAGAATACGCGCGTCCAATCACTGTGTATGTGGACGCGAAGACCGGAAAGGAATTTGATATGCACCGGCCGTATATCGACAATATCGCGCTTACGTGTGAGACCTGCTTTAAGGAAAGCGGTTCCGGCAGGGGCCTTATGCATCGGGTGGAGGAAGTCTTTGACTGCTGGTTTGAATCTGGCTCGATGCCTTATGGGCAGGCGCACTACCCGTTTGAGAAGTTTGTGGCAGAAAAAAACGGCAAACCCTTTGACCCCTTTGGAGGTTTCTGGAAGAAGACGAGCGGTTTTCCCGCTGATTTTATCGCAGAAGGACTCGACCAGACGCGCGGCTGGTTTTACTCGATGCTCGTTCTTGGCGTCGGTCTATTAGAGAAGTCTCCGTACAAAAAGGTAGTGGTTAACGGGCTTATTCTCGCGGAGAATGGAGCCAAAATGTCCAAGCGGCTCAAAAACTATCCAGACCCGATGGATATCGCGGATAAATATAGCGTTGATAGCTTGCGCTTTTATCTTCTCTCTTCACCTGTAGTGCGAGGGGAAGACCTGCGTTTTTCCGAACGCGGAATAGACGAAGTAAGCAAAAAAGTATTTAACCGACTGGATAACGTACTCGCGTTTTACAAATTATATGAAGGAAAGATGACGCATGAATTCTCAATTCTTGTCTTTAAGTTCTCAAAAGGCGAGCATATTCTGGATAAATGGATAGTTGCCCGCCTCCGCGAGCTTACTCTAGAAGTAACGACTGCTTTGGAAAATTATGAACTCGACAAGGCGGCGCGTCCGATAGCGGATTTTATCGATGACATTTCAACCTGGTACCTTCGGCGTTCGAGAGAACGCATTAAATCAGATGACATAGGCGAGAGCGCACAAGCTCTAAACACTTTGCGACACGTTCTTTCCGAGCTCGCCAAAGTTATGGCGCCATTTGCTCCATTTTTCGCGGAATATCTGTATCAAACAGTTAAGGATAAAGGATTAAAGATTAAGGATTCTTCAAACGAGAGCGTGCATTTGGAACCATGGCCCTCCTCTGCTAAAGCTTCGGAAGGGCAGGGCGAAATAATTACTAGAATGAAGGAGGTTAGGCGCATTACGTCGCTTGCGCTTGAAGCGCGGGCAAAAGCGAATATCAAAGTGAGACAACCGCTCGCAACGCTCAAAATCCGAAATCCGAAATCCGAAATCCGAAACAAGCGCGAATTCCTGAACCTAATAAAAGAAGAAATAAATGTAAAGGAAGTTGTGTTTGACGAGACGCTTCAAAACGAAGTTGAGCTTGATGTGACGATGACGCCCGAACTTAGGGAGGAGTGGATATTGCGGGAACTCGTGCGGTTTGTTCAGGGAATGAGAAAAAAGGGCGGGTTTGTAGCTGGGGAATCAGCAACGCTGTTAGTTTCCGCCGACGGTTCATCCAAACGCTTTATCGAGCAGAACGAACAGGAACTTTCACGCGTCGCGTTTCTCAAAAATATCATAATACAAGAGACGATCGAAAGCGGCCCCACCTCTTCGGCGGACATGGAGCTATTTCAAGCAGGCGAACTCAAAGTACAGCTTTCTCTTACTCGAGTTTAATTTCTCTCATTGCGCTAGACAATAAAAAAACCCGGCGCCTTCGCGTCGGGTCGTGAATCTTTAAGCGGCGCGTGGATTACTTTCCCCACTCCTTGATTTGTTGCTCTGCCCAATCGGCGATGGAGTGAGCACATTGGGTAGCATCACCAATGTATCGTTCTGGGTGAGAAAGAAGGTCGAGTACTTCGCTCGGAATGCGATTGTAGGCCTCAAGGAGGTCTGCGTCATTATCCGCGAGCGTTGCAACAGCGTTGTGTAGGAAGGTTACCCCTCCACACATTGGCACAGCTTTTCTGTTAATTAGCTCATGCGCATCTTTAGGGTAACCTGCCATCTGAAGCGCGATGTACCATGGTTCAGCAAGAATAACCTTCTCGCTCATGCCGAAATTCTTTCGGCACGCCTCCTCATTAACGGTGATGCGTTTTAAGAACGGAACTCCCTTGTCGTTTTTGCGTAACAGGGTTTCAAGTTGCTGAACAAGATTGACAATGATGATAGGAAAGTCGCGCATGACCGAGTTTCCAACTAAGTCGCGCTGGTGTTCGCTCATAAGCGCTGTCATCACCTTAACATATTCAGCCAAGGTGCGGATGTACATTCCCTCCAAGTTTTCGAAGTTGATGGGGTTTCGTTTGTGCGCCATAGTGGACGAACCCACTTGACCTTCTTCAAACGATTCCGCTATTTCAGCGATTTCGCTCCGCATCAAATTTCGGCAGTCTCTTCCGAATTGTCCCAGAGATCCTGTCATCAAGACCGCGGCATTTAGGTAATACGCCAGCGATTCTGGCTGGAGGATTTGCGTACTGATTGTCGCTGGCTGGAGGTCGAGCTTTCGGAGTACCCGATGTTCAAAACTCCTGTTCCCGTAGCGGGCGCCTTTGTCTGGCGGCGATTCTTCACAACGCTTTGCGATACCAAGACCGATTTGCGCGTTGTGCGCACCGACGGCGCCGGAGATTTTCCCGACGAGAGAGCGTTTGAACATGCCCATTATTCCGAAGTTCGTGAGAATGCGGGAAAGAGTAGTAGCGAACCAGAAGCCGACGGTTATTGGTAGCGCGTGCTGGCCGTGCGTTCGTCCAATCTGAACAATATTAGCTGAACGGCGAATGTGTTCGACAAAGAGTCCAGTAACTTTCGCCACATGGGGCCTTATGACTTGGTCATGTGCGCGGCAGTATTGTAATGCCCGCGCTGTTTCAATCGGGTCGTAGCTGGTCAATACGACGTGCACCCACCTATCAAGCGGAGGGCCAAGGATTTCCTTCGCAAGAAGCACCCATGCTCGTATGTCGTGCTTGGTAACCCTTCTCTCAACCTCATCCACGCGGCTGGTTTCAATACCAAGGACCGCTTCGCGTCTTGCCGGAGTGAGCGTTGCCCATTCTGTTTTGGGGATGACTCCCACTTCAGAGAGGACTTCGAGTGATGCGAGCTCAACCTCTCCAATTGGGCGCATCAGGTTGTCGTATCCGAAGAACGGTTGAAGCGATTTCGGTTGGTAGCGGGGATTCCCGGGTAGCGTGAGATTCATATCTTGTAGCCTTTCTCGTTTGTGAAGGCCGTATACGATACGGCGAACAGTTCTTTCACCATACTACCCATAACACATCTCCCGTCAATGCGGCGATTTTGCTACAATAGTCTTAATGAAACGAGCATTTCTCATTCATGGCTGGGAAGGCAAACCCAACGATCACTGGTTTCCGTGGCTTACGCTTGAGCTCCGGGCAGAGGGTTGGGAAGTGAACGCGCCGCAGATGCCACATCCGGATAAGCCTGGAGTGTCGGAATGGACCGGATTTCTGAAAGAATATGTAGGAAGGCCAGATAAAGACACATATTTTGTCGGCCACAGCTTGGGGTGCATCACGATTGCCCGGTATCTTGAGGGGCTTTCGCCCAAAATGAAGGTTGGTGGGTGCGTTTTTGTGGCCGGGTTTTCTGGGCGCATTAATGTGCCGGAGATACTGAAGTTTTATGAACCGCCGTTTGACGCAGAAAAAGCAAAAACGCATTGCAACAAGTTTGTCATGATTTTTTCCGACAACGACCCATATGTGCCGATGGAGAAATCTCTTGAAATGGCAAGAGAGCTTGGCGCGAAAACAATCTTGGAGCGCGGCAAAGGACACTTTTGCGCAAGCGATGGTGTAACTGCGCTTCCGTCTGTACTTTCGGCTCTTTTGTCTTTTTCTGAAGCTAAAAGCTAAAAGCTATCAGCTAAAAGCTTCTCTATGTCCTACCACCTCTACCACACCGACGCCCTTGTGCTTGGCGGGACCCTCTCTGGAGAGGGAAGCAGGACTATCGCGCTCTTTACAAAAGAGTTTGGTTTTCTTACCGCTTTGGCGCAAAGCGTCCGCGAAGAGCGTTCAAAACTGCGCTATGGACTACAGGATTTTTCATACTCCGAAGTGGCGCTTATTCGCGGGAGAGAGTATTGGAGACTCACGCACGCGTCCCTCAAGGAGAATGTCTTTCAGGAACTTAGTGATAGAAGAAAGGCCTCGCGTGCAGTCGGCAGGATATTCGCGTTACTTCGCCGTCTGCTCGCCGGAGAAGAAAAGAATGAACCATTATTTACCGCCGTGCTTGAAGGACTGCAATTCATGCGGACAAAAAATAGCGCTGACATGGTTTCCGGAATTGAAATCGTACTCGTACTCCGAATCCTCTACCTCCTTGGCTACCTCGCGCCGCGTGGAGAATTTGACCCGTTTCTCTCGCAGTCTTCGCTTTGGGATGAATCAATAATTTCTAGCGCTTTGTTATTCCGCACCCTGGCGATTTCAGAAATCAACAACTCGCTGCAGCAGACACAACTCTAGGTATACGGAGTACGGATAAAGTACGAATATACTGATAGCGTGATTCGTATATCTGTATAGATTCGTAGTCCGTAAACCCATGATATACTGTCGGTACTATGGCTCCACCCCCTTTGAATCAGCCGCACGAGCAACCTCAAGACAGTCTCGAGAATCTTGAACACCGTCTTTACTCGCGGACTCCTCCACCACTGCGGCATGATGAGGAGTTTATGGGAGAGGAGAGGCACGTTCGCATAGCTCCGGAGTGGACCTCGGAGGCGGAGAGAAAAGAGTCCGCGCTTTATTCTATCGTGGCGACAATAATGCCTTGGATTAAACGTCTTTTTGTAGCGTCAATAATTTTTTTCATGTTCACGGCTGGAATAGCCTTTTTTGGTGTTTGGCGCGGCGAGAATACGGTATCTCCGCAAAATATCTCCGTTGACGTTATCGGGCCGGTTGGCGCTCCTGCTGGCGAGGAAATGAGCGTTGAAATCACTATAGGAAATGAAAACACAATCAACCTCAATTCGGTCGATTTATTAGTTGAGTTTCCTGACGGCACGAGAAAGCCAGACAATCTATCGCTACCGCTGCTTCGCTACCGCGACGCTCTTGGCCTGCTTCCAGCCGGAAAGCGCGTATCACGGAAACTTTCTTTTGTCCCTTTTGGAGAAGAAGGAGAGAATAAGAAATTGGAAATTACAGTGGAATATCGTCCCAAAGATTCAAATGCCATTTTTTCCAGGAAGATTGAACACGCGTTCATGGTAAACTCATCGCCCGTTATATTTACGCTTAAACTTCCCAAGGAGGTAAACGCTGACCAGATTTTCGATATCGCAATTGACCTTAGCTCAAATTCAAGCGCCACGCAGGAGAATCTCCTCGTCAAGGCGGAGTATCCTTTTGGCTTTCAATTCGTCGAAAGCGAGCCGAATCCTTCATTTGGGAAGGACACATGGTTTCTCGGGGACCTAGCGCCTAAAGGCTCACGTCGAATTCTCGTCAGAGGCAGACTTCAGGCAACTGAAAAGGAGGAACGTACATTTCATTTTTCCGTGGGAACACAAAACACGAAAGACGAGAGGCAACTTGGCGCCGTATTTCTTAGCGAGGCTCCATCGATTTTAATACAAAAATCCTTCATAAATTTAGAACTTCTGGTGAACGGCAAAGAAGGAGAGACATTTGTTGGACGAAGCGGCCAGATTATACGGGCCGACATTACTTGGCTGAATAATCTTGCCGCCAAGGTTGCAAATCTTGAAATCACGGCCAAGCTCATAGGTGATATTTACAGCAAGACATCGGTGTCGTCGGTGGGAGGATTCTTCGATTCTAATACAGGAGCTCTGTTATGGGACCAACGAAAAATCGCTAAGTTCGCGGCTGTAGAACCAGGAGCTAACGGAACTTTAAGTTTTAGTCTTGGCATACTGCCAGTCGCGATTGACCCAGCGACTTTCAAAAATCCTCAAATGACCATTGAAGTTACGGCGCGCGGGAAACGACTTGATGAACAAGGACTCTATCAAGATGTCGTTTCTTCCGTGAAGAAAGAAATCAAAGTTGCGACAGTACTCGCGCTTTCTTCAAGGCTTTTGCATGACGATGGGCCATTTGCAAATCAAGGTCCAATCCCGCCACAGGCCGAACAGGAAACCACCTACACCGTGGTTTGGTCGCTCTCTAACGCGTCAAACGGAGTCGCGAACACAAAAGTGTCTGCGGTACTTCCTCCTTACGTAAAATGGGTGGGAGAGATGAGTCCTCCTTCGGAACGCGTTTCTTATAGTCAGGTAGGCGGTGAAATAGTTTGGAACATAGGAGAAGTGAAGGCCGGTGTAGGCGCTCTTGCTCCGCCTCTCGAAGTGTCATTTAAGGTCGCCCTGCTTCCTAGCTTAAGCCAAGTCGGCACGTCTCCGGTCGTAATAGGGGAAAGTATGGCTCGCGGGAACGACCTTTTCACTGGAACAGAGGTAGTCAGTAATACCAGGCCCCCGCTTACCACCGGCTTACTTGGCGATGTCGGAGCGACATCGAAAAGCGGAATCATTACAAAATAAAGGATTTACGATTTAAGATAGCTGAGCTACGATCATGGTGAAAGAAGAAAACCTTATGGAAAAGATAGTTTCGCTGTGCAAGCGGCGGGGGTTTGTATTCCCCGGTTCGGAGATTTACGGCGGACTCTCCGGTTTTTTTGATTACGGACATTACGGTTTGGCGCTCAAAGAAAATGTGAAGCGCCTGTGGTGGAAACAATTTGTTTTGGACAGAGAGGATATGTTCGGCATGGATGCGGCGATTTTGATGCGGCAGGAAGTGTGGCAGGCGAGCGGGCACGCCGAGGGTTTCAGCGACCCATTGGTGGAGTGCGAAAAATGTAAGCACCGATTTCGAGCTGACCAACTTGATTCGTCAAGGTTGAACCTTAAAGACCCCAAAAAGGTTCAACCTTTACCTGCCCGACTCCAGCCCGACAAGGTCATTCTGGCGGGGAACGATTCCAGTCGTTCGGGCGGGTGTCCCGATTGCGGCGGTAAACTCTCTGAAGCGCGGCAGTTTAATATGATGTTTAAGACTCATGTTGGAGCAGAGGAGTCCGACACAGCGGTTTCTTATCTTCGTCCCGAAACGGCGCAGGGGATGTTTGCTAACTTCAAAAATACCGTTGACTCGCTTCATCCGAAATTGCCGTTTGGTTTAGCGCAAATCGGCAAAGCGTTTCGGAACGAAATCGCGCCGCGCGATTTTCTCTTTCGGACTCGCGAGTTTGAACAGATGGAGATAGAGTATTTTGTTAGGCCGCCAAAGGTGGCCTCGCGGACACACGTAGACGGCACGCAGACTAACGCAGAACAAGAAGAGTGGGAGAGACACTTTGAGGAGTTTCGGAGCGAGACAGTGAAGTTTTTTGAGTCAGTCGGTTTGCCGAAAGAAGATGTTCACGAGCTTGAGGTGCCAGATGGCGAGCGAGCCCATTATTCAAAACGCACCATTGATTTTGAGTTTGATTTTCCATTTGGTCGGAAAGAGCTTTCCGGCTTGGCCTACCGCACCGATTTTGATTTGTCGGCGCACCAAAAAAACTCTGGTGTTCCATTTGAGTATTTAGATGAAGAGCTCAAAACAAAATTTATTCCTCATGTGATAGAGCCGTCTTTCGGCGTTGACCGGCTTCTGCTTGCTGTTTTGTCTTCCGCCTACACCGAAGATGAGATGAACGGCGAAAAAAGAACCTTCCTCAAACTTTCTCCAAAAATCGCGCCGGTCAAAGTCGCCGTCTTTCCACTTCTTAAAAATAAACCCGAGCTTGTAAAGAAAGCTCGCGAAGTGTATGACTCTTTGCGTTCCACGCTACACGCTACAGGTTACACGATTGCCTGGGACGACAACGGCAATATCGGTAAGCGCTACCGCCGTCAGGACGAAATTGGCTCGCCGTTCTGCATCACGGTTGATTTTGATTCGCTTGAAAAAGATGATGTAACCGTCCGAGATAGGGATACGGGGAAGCAGGAAAGGGTGCAGATTTCTGAATTACAGGGCTATCTCAAGAAACATGGCAATTTTTAAGATTACAAAAGAAAATGCAAAGGCGATTAAATCTAAAAGGAGAAATGATTTTTTCGAGAGCGAATTTGAACTGAGGGATTTCTTTAAAAAAAACTTGGAACAGTTATTGGGAGTAAGATTTCTAGAGAAGGAATATCCGATAACAGAAGCTAGGATAGATACTCTTGGGATAGATGACGATAATTCCCCGGTGATAATTGAGTACAAATGGGATAAGGATGATAAAGTTTTAACACAGGGTTTGGACTATTACGGTTGGTTGCAGGAAAACAGAAGACCTTTTCAAGACCTTGTAAAAAGCAAACTAGGTAATGACATAGAGGTAAACTGGGACCAACCAAGAGTTATTCTAGTGGCTCAAGATTTTAGCAGACAAATAAAAAGGGCGGTTAGGCAGATTGAATATGTTGAGTTGGTAACCTATGCGTGTTATGAGCCAGACATTCTTCATCTTGATGGTATAGAAATGCCTGACAAGAAGATAGTCACCTCTGTTGTTGGAGAAAGCGGTAGCACAGAGGTCTATGACAAAAATTATCATTTTTCTTTGTTGCGTTCCGAGTATGTAAAGGAAAAAGCAGAAACTTTGCGGCAGAGAATTCTTTCTTTGCCGGAAGTAGAGGAATTACTTGGCCAGAAAACTGGAATTTCGTATAAGTCAAACAGAAAATTTGTCCGTTTTTCTTTTTACCCCTCATATCTGGAGATTACCCTAAAAGAACCAAAATATCTTAAAGACACTAAAAGAATTGTCAAAGATATAACCAGTTATAAATTTGGTTGGAAGGGGAGAATTAATTTTAAAGATAAAGATGAAGTTGATTATGTGTTTGAAGTAATCAAAGAAGCATATGATCAAACGCGATAACTACATTTTGATGCGGTTAATTATCATGTTATGATTACTCCATGATGAGATATCATACTTACAGGACAATAATTGAACCAGATGGGAAATCTTTTCACGGCTATGCGCCAGCGCTTCCCGGTTGCCATACCTTTGGCAAGACAATCACTGAAACCAAGAGAAATTTAAAGGAGGCAATCAGTGTCTATGTGGAAAGTCTTATTGACGACGGAGAAGCGATTCCAGAAGACGCAAGTTTTGAATCTTTTGAGACAATTTCTTTTCCTCTGAAGAAAACCTATGCCTAGACTGCCAGCCGTTAAGCCCAAAGATTTAATTCGTGTTTTAGAGTCAGTTGGGTTTTTTCAGCATAGGAAAATGAGCGGCAGTCATTTAGTCCTCAAACATGAGGATGGCAGGCGAACCGTAGTCCCCGTGCATTCCAAAGAAATCCCCAAAGGCACCCTCCTCGCAATTCTCAAAGACTCTAAAATTTTAAAAGAGGATTTTCTTAGACTCCTCTAATGTTTTATGAATTTTTCCAGAAAAATCCTCCCAAACGGCCTGCGGCTCATCACCGTTCCCATGAAGGACAACCCGACGGTTACGGTCATGGTGCTTGTGGAGGCCGGTTCCAAGTACGAAACCAAAAAGATAAACGGTGTTTCGCACTTTTTGGAGCATATGTGCTTTAAGGGGACGACAAAACGCCCCAAGGCCGTGGATATCGTGCGTGAGCTAGACGGCGTTGGCTCTCAATACAATGCTTTCACCGCGCAGGAAATGACCGGTTACTATGCCAAGTCCGACCGAAAGCATTTCGGCAAGATTCTTGATGTCGTTTCCGACATCTATTTGCATTCCACGTTTCCCGAAGCAGAACTAGAAAAAGAGAAGGGCGTCATCATCGAGGAAATACGGATGTACCAAGACATGCCTACGCGCCATATCCATGACGTGCTTATGGAGCTTTTGTATGGAGACCAGCCGGCCGGCTGGGATATTGCCGGTTCAGAGGCGACAGTTAAAAGCACAACGCGCGAGAGTATGGTCGCGTACCGTGAAAAGCACTATGTATCCGGAGCGACATCGGTGATTGTCGCGGGGAACGCGGATGAGACGGAAGTGGCGAGCAAAGTAAAACAAGTATTTGCAAATATGCCAAGCGGCAGGAAACACCAGAAAACCGCAGTCAAAGAGGCGCAAAAAGAACCGAATATAGCCATCAAATACAAAGAAACCGACCAAGTACACCTCGCGCTCGCGCTCCGGACATTCAATCTATACAGTGATGATATGCCGGCTATGAGGGTCGCTTCGACAATCCTCGGAGGCGGCATGAGTTCGCGATTATTCCAGAAGATGCGCGACGAGCTTGGCATCTGCTACTATGTCGGTGCGGCCCACGAATCGTTTACCGACCATGGCTTTCTTGAAATTACTGCCGGAGTTCCTGCAAAGCGTCTTCCTGAAGCCGTTGCCGCGCTTATAGGAGAGCTTAAGCTTATTAAGGAAAAGCCGATAGATGAGACAGAACTCGCGCGTGTCAAAGAATATCTCATCGGCAATATGTATCTCTCGCTCGAATCGTCAGATTCACTAGCGGAATTCTATGGGTATCAAGAAATAGTCAAAAAACCTTTGCTCCTTCCTAAGGAAATCGAAGAGAAGATTCGAAAAGTAAAATCACAGGACATCAAGCGTCTGGTGGACAAGTATATTGTCGATTCGGGACTCAACCTCGCGCTTATCGGGCCGCTTAAAAGTAAAAAAGAATTGGAAAAGCTACTGCACCTATAAAAGTAAATTCGAAGCACGAAGCACGAAGCACGAAGCACGAAGCACGAAATCCGAAACAAATCCCAAACCAGAAATCCGAATGTCTCAAACTCTTAGATTTTCAGGATTTTGAATTTAGGCATTGTTTCGGATTTCGATATTCGAATTTCGGATTTTCTCCCGTTGTGTTATGATGCAATTATGTCATTGCCTCCCCCGACCAACATAAGCATCACCACCGGCACGATAGTAAGAATAGTGCTCGTCGTTTTATTTTTCGTTTTGCTATATTATCTTCGCGACCTTCTTCTTGTTGTGCTTACGGCCGTTGTCATCGCTTCTTCAATTGAGCCGCTGACGGTATTTCTGAAGAAGTTTCGAATACCGCGGATTCTCGCCGTCATGGGGACTTATGCCTTGCTTTCACTCTCGTTTGTCGGAGTGTTCTATTTCTTTGTTCCTTTTCTATTGTCGGATACGGCTAATTTCCTGCGCGCGGTTCCGGAACTTCTTGAAAGTGTCCCGACGCGCGTATATCTCGAACCCGAAGCCGTCATACAAGGGGCCGACCTCGCGCAGACACTTTCAGCGGGCATCAGTGCGACTGCGAATCCTTCTTCCCTTACCGCGGTTTTCACTGACCTTAGCCAGATACTGGGGAGCTTCGCCAATGGATTCTGGGATAATGTGTCGGTAGTATTCGGCGGCATCGTGCAGTTTATACTTATCGTAGTACTCTCCTTTTATCTTGCGGTGCAAGATGACGGAGTGGCGGCATTCCTCCGGATTGTTACTCCAGAACGGCACGAGCAATATGTTATAGGACTCTGGAAAAGGACGCAGCGTAAAATAGGTTTTTGGATTCAGGGACAGATTCTTCTCGCCGTGCTTGTAGGCATGCTCGTATATCTGGGGCTTATGATAGTTGGCATAAAGAACGCGCTATTTCTTGCCGCTCTCGCCGCTCTCTTCGAGACCATTCCCCTCTTCGGTCCTATACTTGCGGCGATTCCGGCCGTTGCAATTGCCTATGGCACTAATGGTCTTTCACTCGCGCTTTTTGTGGCTGGAGTGTATTTAATCATTCAGCAATTTGAGAACCATCTCATTTATCCCTTGGTGGTTAAGAAAATCATCGGGGTGCCTCCCATGACGGTTATCTTAGCACTTATCGTGGGAGCCAAACTCGGCGGGTTTCTCGGACTCCTCATATCGGTTCCGCTTGCCGCAACGCTTATGGAATATCTGGAAGATGTACAGCGACGCAAACAAATTGCCGCTTAATATCGAATATCTAATTTCGAATCTCGAAAAATATAAAAACAAAAATAGTTGACAAATAAAGCAAGATATACCCCTTTCTCTTTGAGTATTTAGTATTCAGTATTTTTAGATATTAGGTATTCGAGATTTGATATTTCATGAAAAAACCGTTTTACATCACCACTACCCTACCCTATGTAAATGCCGATCCGCATATCGGTTTTGCGATGGAAGTGATTCGCGCCGATATAATCGCGCGGTGGAAAAGGGAACAGGGATTTGAGGTTTTTTTCAATACCGGCACAGACGAGCGCGGTGCGAAAATCTTTGAGGTGGCAAAAAAAGCCGGCCAGAAACCACAGGTTTATGTTAACGAAGCGGCAAAAAAGTTTCAGACCTTGATTCCTTTGCTTAATCTTTCCGAACCGAATTTCATCCGGACCACCGATCTGCCTCATATCAAAGCGGCGGGGGAATTTTGGAGAATCTGCGCCCAAAACGGCCATATTTACAAAAAACCCTATAAAATAAAATACTGCGTCGGCTGTGAGTTGGAAAAAACCGATTCTGAATTGGTTAACGGCCAGTGCCCGCTTCACCCGACGAGAAAGATTGAAGAAATAGAAGAAGAAAATTATTTCTTCAGATTTTCGGCGTTTCAGAAACCTCTACTAGCGCTTTACGAAAAGTATCCTGATTTTGTCGTGCCGGCCGAACGGCTGAGTGAAATAAAATCGTAAAGAAAAAATGCCGTGGGGCATAGAAGTGCCCGACGACCCGACGCAGGTTTTCTATGTCTGGTTTGACGCGCTGGTAAATTACATTTCCGCCATCGGCTGGCCCGGCGATTTGGAGAAATTCAGAAAATGGCAAATGGACAGCGGAGGGATGGTGCAGTATTGCGGCAAAGACAATTTGCGCCAGCAGGCGGCGATGTGGCAGGCGATGTTAATGGCCGCCGGCTTGCCGCCGTCGCGGCAAATCGTCATTGACGGCTTTGTCACCGGCGAAGGCGGAGTGAAAATGTCCAAGTCGCTTGGCAATGCCGTTAGTCCGGCAGAAATTGTGAATGAGTATGGCGCCGACGCTTTGCGTTATTTCGTCACGCGCGAGCTTCATCCGTTTGAGGATTCGCCATTCACCAAGGAAAGATTCAAAGAGGCCTACAATGCCAATTTAGCGAACGGATTAGGGAATTTAGTGAGTAGGGTGTTGAAGATGGCAGAGCAAAATCATGTAACTTGTAACGCAAAACTTGTAACGTCTGATGGGAAAAAGAAAAATACAGAAAGACAATATCAAGAGACAATAGAGAGATACGATTTGAAGTCGGCAATGGATGTTATCTGGGAGAAAATCCACGCGGCTGATAAAAAGATTCAGGAGACGGAGCCGTTCAAACTGGTAAAAACCGAACCGGAGAAAGCCAGAAAAATTATCGGCGAATTACTATCGGAACTTAGGGAAATCGCCAAGTTACTTCTGCCGTTTTTGTCGGAAACTGCCGAAAAAATTCTTAATTTAATTAAAACTGGCAAAGCTCCGAATCAACCATTGTTTCCAAGAAAATGACCCCGAGATTTTTTGATATTCATTCCCATACGAATTTTGCGGCGTTTGACGGCGACCGCGATTTGGCGCTTAAACGCGCGTTTGAAGCGGGGGTCTTTATGAATGTGGTCGGGACGCAGAAGGATACTTCCAAAGTGGCGGTAGAACTGGCGGAAAAGTATAACGGGGTGTACGCGACGGTTGGTCTCCACCCGATTCACACCGGGAAGAGTTTTCATGATAAAGAAGAACTAGGCCCCTCCTTCGCCGAGGCTTCGGAGGGCAAGGAAGGTTTTGTGTCGCGTGGGGAGGAGTTTGATTACGAGTATTATAAAAAGTTAGCAAGTCATCCGAAAGTGGTGGCGATAGGGGAGTGCGGGCTCGACTACTATAGAAGTAAGAATTATGAATTAGGAATTATGAATGGGGGGCAAAAAAGGCAGGAAGAGACATTTCGGAGACAGATTGAGTTGGCGATTGAAGTTAAAAAACCACTAATGCTCCACATCAGGAATGGGGACAATCGCTCCGCTTACAACGACGCTTTTTCCATTCTTAATTCATACTTCATACCTCATAATTCATCTCCGCGAGGCAATTTACATTTCTTTGCTGGCACGATAGAAGAAGCCAAACCGTTTCTTGACGCCGGCTTCACGTTTTCTTTCACCGGCGTTATTACCTTCGCGCGAAGCTACGACGAGATTATTCGCTACCTGCCGTTTGGTCGGATTTTATCCGAAACCGATGCTCCCTATGTCGCCCCCGCGCCGTATCGAGGCAAGCGAAACGAGCCGCTCTATGTCCGTGAGGTAGTAAAGGCGATTGCGCGCATTAGAAACGAGGATGAAGAAAAAGCACGAACACAGATTCTCAAAAACGCAGAGAAACTCTTCAACATTTCTCTCGCGTAAGGCGAGAATCTTTAAAAAATGGAGTGGTTTTTTGGTTTTTCTCCTGACTAGCAAGCTAGAAAGCCAACCAGCCAAAAAGCTTCTCGAGTGGACTTTCAGCAAGAGTCATGATAACCTTTCGGGACTTCGCTCCGCACCAAGCCTATCCATCTTTGTGCGGAATTGCTTTGGTAGCCCTTCAGCACGTACTGGGTTATCTATATTATCCATAAAGCAGCTTACATGGCAGAAGACACCACAAAAAAGAGTTCTACTCTCGCCACTTCTCCGGCGGGCATGGAAGAAAGAGCGGGAGAACAAGAGAATCGTATTTACGAAGTCGGGTATCTTATGTTACCCACAGTTCCAGAAGGAGATTTGCCGCGTGAAGTCACGACTCTCAAAGACGCTATCGATAGAGAAAAAGCTTTAATCATTTCCGAAGAATTTCCAAAACAGAAGACGCTTGCGTACACAATGCAAAAGCGGTCTGGCGATGGGTATGAAAAATGCATTAACGGATATTTCGGTTGGATGAAATTTGAAGCGTCTCCCAAGAACGCGTTGCGCATCGAGCAAGAATTCAAGCAAAACAAGCTAATTCTTCGCTATCTCCTTATCAAAACTGTTCGAGAACATACTCTCACAGCAGGCCGTCTTAGAGTAGACCGTCGAGAGCGAAAGAATGTGCCGCAAAGCCCTCCAGTAAGCGTTCCGGTCTCTGAAGCCGAGCTTGATAAATCGATTGAGAAGCTAATAGCCGAATAAGAAATATCGAATTTCGAATACCGAATATCTAAAAATAGCGAATACAGAACACGAAACAAAAAAACTAAATCAGTAAAACCCTTTTAATTTCTTTCAGTTTCAATATTTCCTATTAGATATTTTTCGAGATTCGAAATTAGATATTCGAGATTTTCAACATGTTAAATTACAACGAAATTCTTTCCAAGAAATATATCGTCTACGAAGGACAGCCGTTTGAAGTGCTGGACGCGCGCATTTTTCGCATGCAACAGCGAAAGCCGGTCAATCAAACGAAACTGAAGAATCTTTTTACTGGGAAGGTGACAGAAGTGACCTTTCATCAGGCGGATAAAGTGGACGAGGCGGACATAAATTCGCGTGAGATAAAATATCTCTATACAAACAGGGGCGAGTATTGGTTTTGTGAGGTCGCCGACCCTTCCAAACGATTCGCCCCCAAAGAAGACGTGGTCGGGGCGGGAGGCCGATTCTTGAAACCAAATAGTCTTATTGAAGTACTCACCTGGAATGACAGAATGATAGGTCTCAAGCTTCCCATTAAGGTAGAGCTCAAAGTCACCGAGGCACCACCCGCGATTAAGGGCGATACCGCGAAGGGCGGAACAAAGGTCATCACGCTCGAAACCGGCGCGACCGTAAATGCCCCGATGTTCATCAGTGAAGGGGATGTGGTGCGCATCAATACGGACACGGGGGAGTATGTGGAAAGGGCGAATTAGCTTTTTAGCTGATTAGCTTGCTAGAAAGCCAAAAAGCTAGTAAGCTAACACCTAACTTTATGGAAAAAAAAGAGCAACAATGCTATTTCTCGCAGAACAATATCAAACATATTGATTATAAGGATATTGAGCTTCTCAAGAAGTTTCTTAATCCACACGGCCGTATTCAGGCAGGTAAGCGCACCGGGGTGTCCGCAAAATATCAGCGCCAGCTTGCTCTCGCGATAAAGCGTGCAAGGTACATGGGACTTTTACCGTTTGTGGTGAGGTAGTAGGAGAAATCTCGAATCTCGAAAAATATAGAAAGAGAAAAGAAAAACCCGAAACCAATCAGGTTTTTCTGCATTGGGAGTTTCAATTTCTGTATTTTTAGAAATTAGATATTCGAAATTAGAAATTCTTTTTAACGGGTCTTCACGTTAAAAAGGTATATCATCCGCATTGATCTCCTCCTTAGGGTACTCTATGCCCGAACCCGCTTCTTCTTTTTCCGCGGGCGCAGAAGGCGATTGCGATTCCTGACGCGTGCTGCCGCCCGTGCTATCGCGAAGACTTGGGCCGAACTGGAATTGCTCGAGTACGATTTCTGTTTTATAACGCTTGCCCGTCCCGTCCTTCGCTTCCCAACTGCGGGTGCGAATCCTACCCTCCACGAAGATAGGGCGCCCTTTTTTTAGATACTGTGCTATCACTTCGGCCTGCCTGCCGAACGAGACAATGTTGTGAAAATCTACCTCCTCTTGTTTCGCGCCATTTTTGTCTTTGTAGACGCGATTTGTCGCAACCGCGAATTCCGCCACCTGACTACCGGAGGGGAGCGCTTTGAGTTCCGGGTCGCGGGTTAAGTTACCGTAAAGAAAGACTTTGTTTACAAACATACAAGAAATGAATTATGAATAAGGAATGGCTTTGTTGAATAAATCCCTAACCTTCTCTCAATAATTCTGGGCTTTTGGTATCATTATGGCATGAAAAAGCCAACAAAAGCGCAGAAACGCGGA
>LCPL01000021.1 GCA_001003605.1 Parcubacteria group bacterium GW2011_GWC2_48_17 | reverse complement strand
CGCTCTTAACGCCTCCACCACCAATTCATACGGCCTCACGGTAAACGCCAACACGGGAGCAGGAAGTAACTTTGCCGCGCAGTTCCTTGGAGGGAATGTCGGCATCGGCACCACCTCTCCCTACGCAAAACTCTCGGTGGTAGGCCAAGCAGTCGCCGCCTACTTTACCGCCACCACAACCTCTACCTCCACTCTGCCTCGGCTTAATGCGACAGGGATAGATGCCGATACATGGTTTGAGCTGGGTTCTAACGGAGCGTTCACTTCCTTACTGGGCAACGGCCTCACCAACACCGGTGGCGTCCTCTCGCTGGACACTTCGTCGGGCATCATCGCTCACGACTGGCAACAGCAAACCGACTCGTTCGGCATCAACGCGCTCACGCCCACCACCACCATTCCCATTTGGATTAAATCCACGGCCACCTCTTCCTTTGCCGGAGGGATTGAAGCGTGGGGCAAGATTGGGGCGCCATACTTTAATGCCACCAGCACCACGGCGACTTCCACCTTTGCGGGAGGGATTACGGGGCCGAATGGGTTCAAGGTGGAGCAGAATAGTGGCAGGATAACAATTCCGTTAGGTTCTGAAACAGCCCCGTCAATTACTTTTTCTGGGACGACGGAGGGAATATATGAATTAGGAGATGGTTTTGTTATTACAGAAGGTGGAGTAGCTCGTATGGCATTGAATGTGACTGGGGGGAACATTGGATTTGGGGCTAGTAGTGGACTTACTTGGAACGACGCTACGCGACCTAATGGAGCAGGTGGGAGTGCCGTTGATTTACAACTTTCTCGTCAAGCAGCTGGAAAATTACAAGTAACAGACGGTAGTGTCTTGGCTACATTTATTGCAAAAGACATCGGTTTGGGCACCACCTCTCCCGCCGGGAAGCTCTCGGTTGAGCAGGGAAGCGCCACCACGCTCGGAATGTATCTCGCGGGCTACGCCAACGCAACCGCAAACCTCTTCAGGATTTCCACCTCCACGCTCACCTCAACCTCCACCGCTTTTGTGATTGATTCGCAGGGACGGGTGGGGGTGGGGACGAGTACGCCCACCAATCAACTCGGGGTGCAAGGGAGTATCCTCTCCTCAAAGATTGACACCTATGACAGTGCGGCGACTTCTACATTTGCGGGCGGCGCGCTCTTTGCAACGGGCGGGGGGAATGTGGGAATCGGTTTGTCCAACCCTTCGTCCAAACTTGATGTTACGGGCTTTATTAACACCGACGCCACTTCCGGCTACCGGCAAGGCGGCGACAACATCCTCGTCTCCACCTCCACTTCCTTTGACCTCGCTTTGGGCAAGAACGCCCTCGCCAATATGCTCGGAACTTATTCAACTTCCACCTCCGTCACTTCTGGCCTCTACAATGTCGCCATCGGCGAAGACGCTCTGCGCTATGCCACCTCCACCGATTACAACACCGCTGTCGGTTATCAAGCCCTGCAAATGTCTTCCAGCGGCACGGCGAATAATTCGGGCAATTTCAACTCCGCCCTTGGCTATCAAACTCTTCTTTCTAACACCACAGGAGCCAACAACTCGGCAATGGGGTATACCTCCCTCCGCGCCAACACCACAGGAGGCGACAACTCCGCGTTTGGCTATATCGCCCTCAATGCCAACACAACGGGTGCCAACAACACGGCAATGGGTAGCTACGCCCTCAATCTCAATACCACGGGAGATTACAACTCGGCAGTGGGGTATACCGCCCTCCGCAACAACATCACAGGAACTGGCAACTCGGCCTTGGGGTATGCCGCCCTCCGCTACAACCGCTCCGCCACTTCATCCACCGCCGTGGGTTACCAGGCGGGTCTTGGCGTCTCCGATGTTACCGCTTCTCAAAACAACGTCTTCATCGGCTATCAGTCGGGTTTTGGCAACACCTCTGGAAACAACAACACCCTCGTCGGCTATCAATCGGGTTATGGCCTTACCTCGGGCTCTTCCAATATCATCATTGGCTATGAGGTTGACGCGCCTTCGGCGACAGGCGGCCAGCAACTCAACATCGGCAACCTTCTCTACGGCACCGGCATATACAACGGGTCCGTGGTTTCCGCAAACTCTTTTGCCGGAGCCAAACTCGGCATCGGGACAACAACGCCCGGCGCAAAACTCTCTGTCGGTGGCGATTCCGCAGGCACGATGCCTCTCTTCCTTATCTCTTCCTCCACCCTCACCGCCACCTCCACCGCCTTTGTGATTGATTCACAGGGACGAGTGGGGGTGGGGACGAGTACGCCTTACACACAAATGAGTGTCGCTGGCGGAATTGCGGGGGATTTTATTCAAGCAAACCAAACCACGGCGACTTCTTCGTTTGCGGGCGGCGCGCTCTTTGCGACGGGTGGGGGAGTAGTTGGCGTTGGAACAACGAGTCCTTCCGGTTCAAACGCTTTGGCGGTATCAGGCAACTCTTACTTTTCGGGTAATGTGGGGATTGGGACAGCGGCGCCGGGGGGTAAACTCGAAGTAATAACTGGCGGGTATTCCGCAAACACTGGTTTTAGATTTGATAGCAATGCTTCCGGTTATGCGCGAATCACCGCATTAAACTCTAATGCGGTCATAGACTTTGCGCAATCGGACTCTGCTACAACTGAAGTTCGGGTAAATAATAACACTATGTTTTATGTTCAAACAGCCAATTTGATTAGTCCTAACCTTATCACCGCACGCAATGGTATTGGGAATGATAGTGCCACTTACTTGACTATAAATGGTGGGACAAGTGGCTATACATATTTTAACGGCAATGTCGGCATCGGCACCACCTCTCCCGCCGCCAAGCTCTCGGTGAACGCCGCCTCAAACGCGCTTGGGTTCTACATGGCGGGGTATGCGAACACGACGGCCGACCTCTTCAGGCTCTCCACCTCCACGCTTACCGCCACCTCCACTGCTTTCGTGATTGATTCGCAGGGACGGGTGGGAGTCGGCCTCACTTCTCCAACAGCCCAGCTTGAAGTCGTCGGGATTGCTTCCTCCACCAACCTCACGGTTTCTGCTTTGAATGCGGCAAGTTGTGATGTGAAGTCTACGAACGGAGTGTTCTCTTGCGGGACGGATGCTACTGGCGGGGGCGGGGGAGGAGGCACTGGCTGGGCTTCTACGACAGACGCATTTTCCATATACTTCACAGGGAGGGATTATGTAGGTATCGGCACTTCCACCCCTTCCGCGCGGCTTTCCGTACAACAACTGAATACCACAACGCTTGGAATGTACCTTGCGGGCTACTCTAACGCCACGGCTGACTTGTTCAGAATCTCTACCTCCACCGCCTCTGCTACCACCACGGCGTTTGTGATAAACAACAACGGAAGAGTGGGAGTGGGGACGACGACGCCAGGTAAAGATTTTGCGGTGGCCGGTGATTCATATCTTGCTGGAAATGTCACAACCGGCACATTGGTCCCAGCCAGTCCCGCTAGTACAGATATTGGTGTAAGCAGTACTGGGCGTTTTGGGAATTTATACATGGGAAGAACGTTGGAAATAAACGCGGCCGCAGGCAACATTCGACACCTATACATTGCTTCCGCCGCTCTTTCGGGTTCAAGCGCTTCAAGCTGGATAGATGCTTCCGGGACATGGAATACGACGGGCACGCCCGCGGGAATTAAGTTTAATGTTACAAATACGGCGAGCGACGCGGCCAGTAAGTTGATTGATTTACAGACGGGAAGCGTTTCCCAGTTTAATGTTTTGGCGACTGGTAATGTGGGTATCGGCACTTCAACTCCCGCCGCGAAACTTTCCGTCAACGCCGCCTCAAACGCGCTTGGGTTCTACATGGCGGGGTATGCGAACACCACGGCTGACCTCTTCAGGCTCTCCACCTCCACCCTCACCTCAACCTCCACCGCCTTTGTGATTGATTCGCAGGGACGGGTGGGGGTCGGCCTCACTTCTCCCACGGCGCAATTGGAAGTGGTCGGAATTGCTTCCTCCACCAACCTCACGGTTTCTGCTTTGAATGCGGCAAGTTGCGATGTGAAGTCTACGAACGGAGTGTTCTCCTGCGGGACGGATGCGACTGGTGGTGGCGGCGGCGGGACAGGATGGGCAAGCACCACGGACGCATTTTCCATTTACTTTACTGGCAGGGATTATGTGGGGATTGGGACATCCACTCCTTCCGCGCGGCTTTCCATACAACAGCTCAACACAACGACACTCGGCATGTACCTCGCGGGCTACTCTAGCGCAACTGCAGACCTTCTCCGCATTTCTACCTCCACCGCCTCTGCTACCACAACCGCATTTGTCATCAACAACAACGGAAGGGTAGGAATCGGAACGACTTCTCCATACGCGCAACTGTCAGTGGCGGGACTTACGGCAAGCGGATATTACAATGCCGACAGCGCCACCGCCACTTCTACTTTCCAAGGCGGGCTCTCGCTCACCGACGGCGCCTTCCGGCACTACACGAGCGGCGTAACACAGGCGGAAAATCTGGAACTCGGGAACCTCGCCTTTGACACTAACGCCGGTTGGGTGACCTGGATTGATTTACCTGTTAATTCCAGCGCGCCATCTGGGACGAGCGAGGCCTACTCGGCGACTATTCAGGGTCAGCAAGTCTTTACGGTGTACGGCGAGATGAATGGCAACGGAATAGTAACGGATGTTAGAGTAATAGTCGGCACATCCACCGCAGCAGTCCTCACCAGCGCGAACATTCCGTATGGCTCGCTCATAATCGCCGATGGAGCGCTCTGCGTGGATGACGGCGGGGCGAGCAACTGCGACGACGCGGCAATCTCGCGCGGAGAAATCGCGGCCGAGACCACGACCATTCAGAACATTGACCTTGCGGAGAAATATCCGACGAAAGACACGACACTCGTTGCGGGCGAGCTCGTCATGCTTGACCAAGAAAATCCCGTGTTTGTTTCCCGTTACGACAGTGAGGCGGCAAGTTCAACGCTTATTGGCGTCATCTCAACAAAGCCCGGCGTTCTTCTCGGCGGTTTCGGAAACGAGCTGTATCCGGATGACCACAAGGTGCCCGTAACGCTCTCCGGCCGGGTGCCGGTCAAGGTGAATCTTGAAGGCGGCCCCATTTCTATAGGCGACCTTATAGCGCCTTCGTCTATCGCCGGCGTCGGGACGCGCGCCACGACAACGGGCATGACGCTCGGTGTCGCCCTTGAGCCGCTTACGGCCACATCCACGGAATCGTCCGTTCTTGTCTTCGTAAACCGCCAGTTCTATTTTGGTCCGAACGATTTGGCGATTGATGCGGCGTCAGGAAACCTGACTATGGCGTTTTCTCCTGAAGCGAAGGTCGGTATCGGCACCACAACGCCGCAATACAAACTGCATGTGGCAGGAGATATTGGCGCGAACAGCTTTATCAATGTTTCAACCCGCGGCGCGAAAAAAGACATTGAATATGTGAATGAAGAGAGCGGCGCGGATGTCATTGAAAAAATCCGCGGACTTGGCGTCGCCAAGTATCGGTACAGCTATGAGGATTCTTCCGCGCCACTTCGGCTCGGGCTCATCGCCGAGGAGTCGCCTTCTGAAGTTCTGTCGGCTGACGGAAAGGGAGTGGATTTGTATAAACTGTCCACATTTGTTTTGGCAGGTATCAAGGAGCTTGATAAGCGACTCATAGGCATTGAAACGCGGCTTGCGGATCTGGAGAATCTGGTTGGCATTGGCGATGGGGCCGCCACTTCCGACACAGCCGGCAGCGGCGGCGTGCTGGGGCTTTTGGAATCGCTTGGCGCGAAGTTCACAAACGGCTTGGCTAGCTTGAAAGCGGTAGTTGCTGAAGCATTTACTGTTGGAAGTCGCGAGAAACCGTCTGGTATTACGCTTTACGACGAAGACACGGGCGAGCCGTATTGTTTGAAAATGAAAAGCGGAAACATGGTAAGCACGCCGGGAAAGTGCGTAGCCACCAACAACCAACAACCAACAACCAACAACGAGCCACCGACAACTGGAAATGACGGGGCGCCGGTGATTACGATTAATGGCAACAATCCGGCGGAGGTTGCTTTACATACTTCCTATGCCGACCTCGGCGCTATGGTAACAGATGACAAAGATAACAATCTCGGCGTTAACGCGTTCGTTGACGGGATTTCGGTTGGAAATGTCAGCAATATTTCCCTAGACACATCTGTTGAGGCCACTCACGCTATTGACTACGTTGCCACCGATACTGACGGCAATACGGCGACTTCTACACGGACGGTAATAGTTGGAGGCCAACAACAAACGATTGACAACCCCGCCTCATCGGCGGGCGGGCAACCACCGCCAGAAACAGCGACTTCCACGCCACCGGTAGCAGAAACACTAGCGCCAGTTGACACCGCAACTTCTACGCCGACCGTTTCAGAACCCGCAGGAGAACCCGCAGGAGAACCCGCAGGAGAACCCGCAGGAGAACCCGCAGGAGAACCCGCAGGAGAACCTGTTGTAGAACCAACGCTCGAGCAGGATGTAACAACAGCAGATGGCGGAGATACGGCGACTACCACGAGCAGTCAGTAACAATTAAAAAAATGAAAAAAGATTTCAAGAAATGGCATAACAAGAAGGCTCTCATTGGTGACATAATGAGCGTTAATTTTGAGTCCCTAAAGAAAAAGTTCAAGGCGCTTTTGCCTTGAACTTTTTCTTGTTACCTCCGCCTTGCGGCGGAGTCGGGCCGAAGCCGTTTGTACCAATATGCTAGCAAACCCATTAAAAAAGTCAAGAACGATATCCACACTATTGGTAATAGTGATTTTCGCCGCGCTTTTGGCGGCGGTTTGGTATTTCTTTGATTCGTCTAAAGAAAGGTCAGACCTTTCTGTAGATTTAAGGTCTGACCTTTCTAATCCAGGACTCTCGGAAATTTATCCCGAAACCATCCCCGAACCGGAGCAAAAAGCTCTTGATTTGCCAAAAACTTTCCGACACGAAAGCGCCAGGTTTTCGTTTTCTTACCCTGATGGCTTTTCGGTATCGCGGTTATCCGCTTCAGCAGAAGGGGTGGGCGAAACAATCGTAATCCAAGACCCAAAACGACAAGCTGGTTTTCAGATTCACCTTGAACCCTACGACGACCCGGATACCGACATTACCGCCGAACGGCTCGCCCGCGATATTCCGGAAATGAAAGTCAAAGACCCGCAGGAAGTAATAATCGGCACGCAACCCTCCCGAGCATCTGATTCTCGGGAATCCCGAGAATCAGATGCTCGGGAGGGTTCGGCGAGGCAAGGCAAAGGTCTCGCTTGGGTTGCTTCCGACACCGGCACGAGAGAGGTTTGGTTTATTTTCCGCGGCACGCTTTATCAGCTCACCGCGCCGCTCTCAAATGACACATTATTGCAGAGGGTGTTGAATACGTGGAACTTCAGATAGAAACTCTAAACTCTAATTTCTAAACTCTAATCAAGTTCAAAATCTTAAACTCAAAGGTCAAAATGATATTAAGAGCCAGAACAAGAAAAACTCGAAACTCTAACTCCAATCAGGTTCAAAATTGTAAAATCAAATTTTAAACTATGAATGAAAATCAAAAACACAAACCTTACGATTTGGAAGAAAGAACTTTTCAGTTTGCAAAGCATTGCCGTGAGTTTGTAAAATTTCTTCCAAGAACGGCAGGTAATTTTGAAGATAGCAAGCAGTTGATTCGCTCTTCTGGTTCCGTGCACGCTAATTTTATAGAATCTGTTGAAGCGTTAAGCAAAAAGAATTCGCTTCATAGAATGAAGATTTGCAGAAAAGAGGCAAAAGAAAGTCGGTCTTGGCTTCGTCTGGTTGATATTGGCCCGGATTTGTCTTTGGCAAAAGAGCGAGATATGCTAGTTAATGAATCAGTGGAACTTATGAGGATATTCGGTTCAATTGTTTCCAAGAAAGAATAATTTCTGGTAATTTCCCCAATTTAAATTTTCAACTTTGATTTTTGAGTTTGATTAGAATTTAGAGTTTAGAACTTAGAGTTTAATAACATGTTCCGTTTTCTCACAACAGTAATACTGTTCACACTGATTATCCCAGTCTCGCTTTTAAGCGTGCCCCACAAGGCTGACGCCGCTGCTACCATCAGCAAAACCCTCACTCGTCCCATAAACGAAATCGGCCTCGTCGGCTGGTGGACCTTTGACGGCCCCGACACGCTCACCAATGTTGCCGACAAAAGCGGGCAGGAGGATACCGGACTCTTGTTGCACAGCGGCTCGGGTACCACGACCGCGCCCGGTAAAATCGGCCAAGCCCTTACCTTTGATGGTATTAACGATTACGTAACCCTGGGCGCCTCTTACAACGGCGTGCAAACAGTTGCTTTTTGGATTCAGGTGTCAACTTCCACCACCTTGCAGAAGATTCTTGACCTCAACGGCACCGCTACCGTTACCATTGATTCCGGCACCCTTAACGGAAACAACTTCACAAGCCCCACCCGTTATGTGGACAGTGTTGCGGCTTCTACCATTAGCGACACCAACTGGCACCATGTGGTAATTACCACCGGCACGGGCATCAATGCGAGCGCGATGGACATTGGACGCATTTCCGCCGCGTATCTTGGCGGCTCGCTTGATGATGTCCGCATTTACAGCCGCGCTCTCTCCGCCGCCGAGGTAACGCGGCTTTATCAAATCGGCGCAACATCCAAAATCGCCAAGACTTTGCAGGGCCGCGATTCTTTGACCTCCGGCCTCGTCGGCTGGTGGACCTTTGACGGCCCCGACACGCTCACCAATATCATTGACAAAAGCGCGGAAGGGAACCATGGGTTTCTCGTCCACCAGGGAAGCGGCACGACCACTACTTCCGGTCCAATTGGACAGGCCTTCGGCACCGATGGAAGCAACGATTATGTCAACGCCGGCTCGGCCGCTTCTCTAGACGATATCCAGACGAAAGGAAACGGAGGGATGTCGGTGAGTTTATGGCTAAAAGTACGTTCATATGTCGTAGTTAACCCGCATTTAATAGCCAAGCCCGATGTTAATACTACGGCGGGCAGATGGGGGATTCGAATAGAATCCAGCACAGCGAGATTCCGATTTTTTAAGGATTTTAACGGCGCTACTGATATGACCATCGCGTCAGCCAACAACACATTCACTACAGCTGAATCAAACAAATGGCATCACATGGTCTTTACGTGGGCAAGCACCACTGACGCCTCCGCGAGTGGTACATTTTATCTAAATAATGTAGCCTTATCGATGAATAATACCAATGCAACCGCCAATTCAGGCCCGGTATCAGACGCCTCTACAAATCTTGGCATCCTTAATGCCGCAGGTACCACTGTTGCTCCCATCGATGGTTATCTAGACGACGTCCGCCTCTACAACCGCATTCTCTCCACTACAGAAATCACCCAGCTCTACCAACTCGGCGCCACCTCAAAGATTTCCAAGACCCTGCAGGGCCGCGATTCTTTGACCTCCGGCCTCGTCGGCTGGTGGACGATGGATGGGCCGGACACTTTAACCAACATTGCCGACAAAAGCGGGCAGGGGGATACTGGCAACCTCATTCACGGCGGCTCGGGCACCACCACTGCCCCCGGCAAAGTGGGCCAAGCCCTTACCTTTGATGGTGTTAACGATTATGTAACCCTGGGCGCTTCTTACAATGGCGTCCAATCAGTTGCCTTTTGGATTCAGGTGTCAACTTCCACCACCTTGCAGAAGATTCTTGACCTCAATGGAACGGCGACGGTTACTATTGACTCAGGAACTCTCAATGGAAACAACTTCACGAGCCCAACCCGCTATGTGGACGGCGCCGCGGCCTCTACCATTGACGACACCAACTGGCATCATGTGGCGATTACGACCGGCACGGGCATCAATGCGAGCGCTATGGACATTGGACGGATTTCCGCCGCGTATCTTGGTGGGTCGCTTGATGATGTCCGCGTCTACAGCCGCGCTCTCTCCGCCGCCGAGGTTCTTCAGCTCTACAATTTAGGCCGGTAACAACCTCAGCCGCTAGCTGTTTGCTGTTGAAATCAGATATCAACATCAGATGTTGATATCTGATTTCAACGGAATGATATAATTTTTAATAAAAACGTGATATAATCGTGGGGAATCCCGAGAATCAGATGCTCGGAAACCGGGACGGGGAGGTGAAAAAAGAGAAAATAATAGCATAATATGCGTATGTTAAATAATGTTGCCAAGAAACTTCCATCATCATTTCGCCCTCTTTTGTGGGGGCTCAAATGGGACGAGTTAGATATTAAGGATGATAGGGAAGATATTATACTTGGTGTTATAAACGGCGGGACGATTCAAGATTGGAAATGGCTTCGTTCAGTATATGGCGAAGACGCGGTTCGTCGCGTACTTGAAGGTCGTCTCTTTAGCGAACTTTATCCAGAATCTAGAAATCTGGCAAAGATTTTCTTCTCAGTAAATTCATTTCGCCATGCACGAAGAAGCGCTAACTAAAGAATCCGCCTTCCTTTTGTCGTCCTTTGGACGGTTTCCAGATTTCTATCTGGTCGGAGGCACGGCTTTGGCGCTCCAAATCGGCCATCGTCTTTCGATTGATTTTGATTTTTTCTCATACAAATCTCTTCCTGAAGATCTGCTGAAAAAAATCAAGCGAGTTTTTGAGGGACGGCAATTGTCGGTAACCTACTCGGCGCCAGAGCAACTTAATCTGATTGTTGACGGCGTGAAAGTTACTTTTTTCAATTATCCATACCAACATATTTATCCACTCGTTCCGTATAAAGAAATAAAACTAGCGAGCATATTGGAAATCGCGCTTATGAAGGCGCTTTCCATAGGTAAGAGGTTGTCGTACAAAGATTATGTTGATTGGTATTTTATACTCACTGGTGAACACATTTCTTTACAAGAAGTGATTATTGGCGCCAAGAAAAAATTTGTAGCTGATTTTAATGACCGACTTTTTCTTGGGCAACTAGTTTCAATGGAAGATATTCCATCGCAAAAAATAGATTTTTTAAGAAATCAGATAAGTCGAGAAGTTGTCGAACAGACGTTGCAAACGATAGTCAAAGAGTTTAGTGAGAAATAATAATATTTCCGATAAGTGGGGAAGCGCTGTCGTGTCCCGAGCATCTGATTCTCGGGATTCCCGAGAATCAGATGCTCGGAAACCGGGACATGGTATACTATGTTTTATGCGTGTTGAACCTCGTGCGGTAGGATCATATGTGCATGCCTTGAAAAGAGGCGCGCGCGGTCTGCCCATTACAAAAGACACATCCGAGCAGTGGAGATTTGTCCGCCTTTTGTTTTATATGAATGACGTTTATTCAAATGATGACTGGGAAAGGGAAACGAACGGTATCGGAATGTTTGGTCGACCAGATTCATGGCCCGAAAGAAATCCGCTGGTAAAGATTTTGGCATGGACTCTTATGCAGAATCACTTTCATCTTTTGCTTAAAGAAATTAAAGACAGGGGTATTTCAAAATTTATGCAAAAACTCGGTAATAGCATGAGCACGTACGCAAACTTGAAACACAAAGAGAAGGGAAGCTTGTTTCAAGGTGCATATAAAAGCAGGACGGTGATGGAGGATAGATATCTAAGGTACCTCGCACCGTATATTATGGTCAAAAATGTTTTTGAATTATATCCAGGTGGTTATAAACGGGCAGTTGCGGAGTTTGATCGCGCGTGGCAATGGGCGCTAACATACTCATATTCAAGTCTAGCTGATTATGTTAACAATCGCGAATCGCCTATCACTGACAATGATATTTTAGGAGAGATTTTCAGTTCGCCACGTGAGTTTCGGACGTGTGCCCGTGATATGGTCTTATCTAGAAGATTTGAGGATGAAAGTTTTGCATCACTAGCAATGGATAATATTCCGAGCATCTGATTCTTGGGAATCCCGAGAATCAGATGCTCGGATCACTCGTCTTATTACAAAATGTCTTTGTCCTGTATAATAAAAAGCATGAAAAAAATCAGAGTTGGAATTAACGGGTTCGGGAGAATCGGGCGGGCGTTTTTTAGGGTCGCGCGCGCGCGGCCGGAGATTGAGGTGGTCGCGGTCAACGACTTGGGCGACCCGGCGACTTTCGCTTATTTATTAAAGTATGACAGCGTCTACGGCTACGCGCCGTTTACGGTTTCGGTGTCGGCTGACGGCAAAGCGTTGGTCGTGGATGGAAAGGAAATCAAATTTTTGTCGGAGAAAGAACCGGCGAAACTGCCGTGGCGCGATTTGGGTATTGATGTCGTCGTTGAAGCCACGGGGTTTTTCGCAAGCTACGAAAAGGCAAGCGCGCATGTGAAGGCCGGCGCCAAACGGGTCATCATTACCGCTCCCGTTAAGGATGAACCTACCGGCGTTACTGGCGCAACCGTTCTTCTTGGTATCAACGAAGAAAAGTTGAAGATGAGCGAGATTGTTTCAAACGCTTCCTGCACGACAAATGCCGCAAGCCCCGTTATCGCCATTTTGGATAAAGCCATCGGCATTGAGAAAGCAATCCTCAACACCGTGCATGCGTATACGGCAACACAATCACTCGTTGACGGTCCCGCGGGAAAAAAGGGTTTGCGGGAAGGGCGAGCGGCCGCGCAAAATATCATTCCGTCCTCCACCGGCGCCGCGCTCGCCGTGACCAAAGCATACCCGGCGCTTGAAGGGAAATTTGACGGAATTTCGCTTCGCGTGCCGGTCATTTGTGGCTCCATTGCCGACATTACATTCATTGCTAAGCGAAACACAAGCGTGGAGGAAGTGAATCAAATCCTCCAAAAAGCCGCCGCTGAAAAACGATGGCAGGGCATATTTGCTGTTACCGAAGATGAACTCGTCTCAAGCGATATTATCGGCCGCCCCGAAGGGGCCATCGCAGAACTTTCCATGACGCGCGTTGTGGATGGGAATCTGGTCAAAGTTTTGGCGTGGTACGACAATGAGGCGGGATACGCAGGCACGCTCGTGAAGCACGTACTCGCGGCCGGGAAGTTTATTAGTTGAGAAGTTCCGCTCGTTACACTCGCTAGAAGTTTGTTAGTTACCGAACATGGCAACAGGACTAGAGAACCTGAAGATTTATCAGCTAGCGGCGGACCTTGAAGTAACGGTACACGAGATAATAAGAAGATTTCCCAACGACGAACGCTTTCGAAGTGTGGACCAACTAAGTCGCTCGTCGTCTTCGGTCACCAATAACATTGCAGAGGCATATCACAAGCGTTCTTTAAAGGAAAAAATCAGGATACTCAATGATATCGTCAAAGGAGAAGCGGAAGAGACAAAGAGAAACTTAGATGTGTGTTCGCGTAAAGGTTTTCATTCTAACACGGAGATTTCCGCTAAATATACAGATTTACTAAAAATGGTCAGTGGCTACATCCGGTTTCTTCGTGCCCAAACTAACAAACCTCAAAACTAATCAACCATGAAACTAATCTTCGCCGGCGATCACGCCGGATTCGAGCTCAAAAGCAAACTCATCGATTATGTTCGTTCACTCGGGCATGACAGTGAGGACTTGGGGCCGCTTCTGCCGAAGGCAGGAGACGATTATCCCGATTATGTGATTCCGCTCGCACAGAAAGTAGCGGGAAAGCCGAGCACTGAAGTACGAGGCATTGTGGTCGCGGGGAGCGGACAAGGCGAAATCATCGCCATGAACCGCGTCCCGGGCGCGCGCGCCGCGCTTTTTTGTCCTTGCAATTTAGAACTCGTCAAGGCATCACGCGACCATAATGACAGCAACATTTTCGCCATCGGAGCGCGCTTTTGTACGCCGGAAGAGGCAAAGAAGGGAATACAGGTATGGCTTGAAACGCCGTTTTCAAACGAGGAGCGACATGTACGAAGACTCAATAAGATTGAGTCCTTAGCACGTAGCTAGTAGAAGGTAGAGGGAAGAAGAGAAGATACCGCTTATGCTTTTCTACCTTCTACCTTCTACCTTCTACCTTCTACCTTCTATTTTCATGCACATTATTCCCGCCATTCTTCCAAAAGATTTTTCCGAGATTACGGCGAAGCTTAAACTTCTAAGAGGCGCTGTGGATGCGGCGCAAATCGATATCGCCGACGGCAAGTTCGCTCCGAATAAGACATGGCCATACGCGGGAGACCGCGGAGAGTTTGCCTTGATGCTAAAGGAGCGAGAAGGATTTCCATTTTGGAAAGATTTTGATTTTGAGTTTGACCTCATGGTGTCAAAGCCGCAGGAGGTCATATCGGACTTTGTGCGCGTAGGAGCAAGTCGTGTTATCGTGCATATCGAAAGCATGGAACCAAACGCGCTGTCGGACCTTATCAAAGAGTGGAAACACTCAATCGATATTGGGCTCGCGCTCAAACCTTCCACGCCCACGGCCACACTTGAAACCTTTCTGCATGAAGTGGTGTTTGTCCAATGCATGGGGAACGACAAGATATCTTTTCAAGGTGTCGCGCTGGACGAACCAGTGGTGCTCCCCAAGATTGCCCATTTGCGAAAGAAGTATCCGGAACTTACCATCTCGGTTGATATCGGAGTAACCCTTGAAACGGCTCCGCGCCTCATTGAGGCGGGGGCGAATCGCTTGGTAGCCGGCTCCGCGATATTTGGGGATGCGAATCCAGTGGAAGCGATAAGGCGGTTTGAGGCGCTGTTTCCCCAGAATCACTAAAATAGTTTTTATACAACGGCCGTAGATAAAAACTATGTTGCGGGTATGGAGGACTGTTTTTGTCGATGAATTGAAGGATGATATACTTTAAAGAAATATAGTATACGCATGTCCTCATCCTCTAAAAATTCAGAAGCAGTGATTAATCTTGCCGACACGCATCTTACTGACGCGCAAATTAAAACACTCGCAGTTAAAGCGAACGCTATTCGCATTACGCTTATCGAGGCACTAGTCGAAGCTGGTTCAGGACACACTGCCGGCCCTTTAGGCATGGCGGACATTTTCGCGTATCTCTACTTTCATGAGTTACGGCACGACCCCAAGAACCCAAATTGGCCTGACCGCGATCGGCTCGTGCTTTCAAACGGCCATATTTGCCCGGTGCTGTACGCTACAATGGCCCACGCTGGCTATTTTGGAAAGGACGGAGTAGAGCAATACAAAAAAACGCTTCGGAAATTCGGCAGTATGTTCCAGGGACATCCGCATCGCGAATACCTGCCCGCGCTTGAGACCTCGTCGGGCCCCCTTGGTTCTGGCCTTTCGCAAGCGGTTGGGATGGCGCTTGCGGAGAGAATAGACGGCGGACGCTCGTACAAAAAGTGGATTTACTGCCTCATGTCCGATGGCGAGCTTGATGCAGGCAACAGCTGGGAAGGCGCAATGCTCGCTGGAAAAGAAAAACTAGGCAACCTTATCGCCATCGTAGACCGCAATAACATTCAGATTGACGGTTTTACCGAGGACATTATGCCGCTTGAGCCATTGTCGGATAAATGGCAGGCGTTTAATTGGCACGTGATTGAAGTGAATGGACATGATTTTGCCGACATCCACCGCGCGGTTGGCGAAGCCAAAGCGGAGTTTGATAAACCATCGGTCATTATCGCCAACACCATTCCCGGCCGCGGCGTTCCCGAGTTTGAGCGCAAGTACGAATGGCACGGAAAACCACCTAATAAAGAAGAAGGCGCGATGGCATTGAAGAAATTACGGGAGTTGGGGGAGAAAATAAGCAAATAACACGCATCAGTATGGAGGTTATCTACCTGCCGAAAGCGGAAGGATTTGTACGCTCGCTCGACCCTGTCGCGAAAAACCAAACGCTGGTTATGGTTGATATGCTGGAAGAAATGGGATACCTTCTCAAAATGCCGTTTTCAAAGAGTTTAGGAAAAGGACTATTTGAATTACGAGTTGTCGGCAACAACCACGTCCGGATATTTTACTGCTTCTGTGGCGGTAAGGTATATCTACTGCATGGAATCTCAAAAAAGACTCAAAGAATTCCTCCGAAAGAGACCGCCTTTGCAAGGCGAGTGAAGAAAATGCTTGAATCTTGATAACGCATATGTTATACTTGTGACTATGAAGATGATAACACACAAAAAGTTTAAGGCGGAGCTTTTACGCGATCCAAACGTGAGAAAGGCGTATGAAGAATTGAAGTTCGAGTTTGAGATAATCAAAGCGATTATTCGCGTCCGAGCGCAAAAGAAACTCACTCAACGACAACTCGCCCAAAAAATCGGCGTGGCGCAGTCCGCGCTCGCGCGGTTTGAATCCGGCAGAGTAAATCCAACCCTTTCTTTTTTGAAAAAGGTGACTCACGGACTCGGGCTTACATTGACGGTGAAGTGAGTATGAATAAAAATGAATTATGAATAATGAATAGGACCTACGCAATGATTGTTCTAAAAACAGTAAAAAGATTTTTGGAGTGGATAAAATTGAAGGAGAAATTGCACATACTTTCCAGCAAGCCGCCGCTTTTTAAGGAGAGCGAGATCTGGTGGTGCAGTTTGGGAGAAAATATTGGTCGGGAAATAAATGGAAAGAGTGATTTATTCTCCCGACCCGTTTTAATCTTTAAGAAACTTTCCAGCGATACGTTTCTAGGTTTGCCTACAACATCTCAAGACAGGAAGGGGAGTTGGTATGTGGAAATAACATATGGAGGCAAGATAGTAACCGTGATACTTTCTCAAGCTCGTGTTCTTGATTACAAAAGATTGTCTTCAATCATCGGGAAGATTGACTCTGCGAATTTTAAGAAGGTGAAAGTTGGATTTCGTGACTTATTTTTACCAAAATAAAATTCCCCCCTTGCGGGGGGCCGTGGCGAATGCCAAAAGTATTTATAGTATAATCAATTGTAAATTTTAGTCAAATGCTTTATCCACAAGTGAGACTGAATCATAAAATTTTCGATAATGATGTCCCACAAGTCCCAATACGAAAGGGGTTTGGCGAGGGACTTTTGGCTGCGGGTGAAGCTGACCCGCGGGTGGTAGGGTTGTGCGCCGACCTGACCGAGTCCACGCAGATGCATTTGTTTAAAAATAAATTTCCGGAGCGGTTTGTGGAAATTGGGGTGGCAGAGCAGAATTTGGTAACGGTCGCGAGCGGCATGGCGGCGATGGGAAAGATTCCTTTCGTCTCATCGTACGCGATGTTTAGTCCGGGACGGAACTGGGAGCAGATTCGGACGACCATTTGCTACAACGACCGGCCAGTCAAAATTGCCGGTTCACACGCCGGAGTGTCGGTTGGTCCGGACGGCGGCACTCACCAGGCGATTGAAGACATCGCATTAATGAGAGTTTTGTCAAGGATGGTTGTCATTTCTCCCTGTGACGCGATTGAAGCACGCAAAGCGACAATCGCGGCAGCCAAAACTAACACCCCAGTTTATATCCGCCTTGCTCGCGAAAAGACACCGATTATCACGACCGAAGAAACGCCGTTTGAAATCGGTAAAGCCCAAGTGTTCTTCGAACCGCGGATTCACGCGGATGGCAATGCAGATAAACGCGGATTTGAAATCAGCGTAAATCAGCGGGGTAATCAGCGTTCATCAGCGTCCGTGGGAATTGTGGCGACAGGGGCGCTTGTGTACAAAGCGATTTTGGCCGCGCGCGAGCTTTGGGAAAAAGAAAAAATCGGCGCGGCAGTATTGAATCTTTCCACTATCAAACCGATTGACGAGAAGGCGCTTGTAAAGCTCGCGCGCGAGTGTGGCGCGATTGTGACGGTGGAGGAGCACCAAGTCGCCGGAGGGATGGGAAGTGCGGTAGCGGAAGTCTTGGTACGCACCGTGCCGGTGCCGATTGAGTTCGTTGGCGTTACAGACCAATTCGGCCAATCGGGAAAACCGGAGGAGCTTTTAGAGCATTACGGTCTCGGGGTGTCTCATATTAAGGCGGCGGCGAAAAAAGTGCTCGGTCGGAAGAATGCATGAAAAATGTTCAACCTTTCAGTCCAAAAGGTTGAACCTTTCGATCCGTCCGGTATAATGCCCCATGATATGCATAATCAGAATCAAAAAACGTTTGAAACAGGAGGAAGCAATACGCTGGAAGCATTTGACCCGATTTTTGAGCTTAAGAAAGTGGCGGAAAATGCGCGCGATAGAGTTAAGCAAGAATTCTCACGCTCCCAAAACACCTGGCTTGACTGTTTCATTAATGATCTTTCAGTCCTTCTTCAGATTATCGATACGAAATTGCTACCACCGCAACTGGAGGAAATTGCGAAACGCCGGTATACGGCTCTTCTCGAGAAAGTACTTGAACTTAAAGAGGAATATCCAACAAGAGAAACCATTCCGCCTGTTTCAGTGCAGGATGAGCTATTCTCGGCCCTCCGTATCATTGATTAGGTATCGTAGCGGCCAATCTCCTTCTCGAAATATTGACATGAGTCATGATCTCTTTTATGATATAAAAGGATGAATGGGTGCAAGATTCCCGTTGTCTGTTTGCGGTTAGGGCAGAACACACAGAACATCAGCAGAATATGCGCACAAAAACAAACCATCGGTCAGGATTCACGGCGTTGGAAGTAATGTGTACGGTCGCCGTCATCATACTCTTTGCGGCCATTGCGATTCCTAACCTCAAGAGAGTACATGAGAAGGAACAGATTGGCGCAATCGTCCACAATCTACGCATCATTGAAGATGCCAAGTATAAGTGGGCGCTGGAACACAAAAAGCTCGACGGCGCCGCGCCGGTCGCGACGGACCTCATTCCTTTCATGAAAACTGGCGCTTTCCCGCCAACATTTGTGGTTGGCGAGACGTATGACATCAACACCATCGGCACGCACGCCACGGCGGAAATTCCAGTGAAGCTCGGGAAGTACCCGGCCGGCGGCGTGGTGACTCTTCCATAGTACATCCGGCCTTCTGGCTTCAGTATTTCGCCGCCGTCGCTCATCAATCTCCGACGGCGGTACACTTTTCATCGCAGGGCTTCCTTTCTCGCAAGAGAGGAAGCTCTTTTTTATCATATCTTTCGTGGTTTGTAGTCGCTCGGAGCTTTTTTTAGATATTCTTCCAATTGTTCCCTCGTGAGCAATCCCTTTTGCGCTCCGATTTGCTGGACAACATAGGCAGAGTTAACAGGCGCCCATTGAAGCGCTTCTTTTACCGCCTTCCCCAAAATTAACGCGGAAGTAAATGTTGACGCAAACGCGTCTCCGGCTCCGGTGCGGCTTACCGGAGGATTTGGGTCCGGATACATGGGCTGGAACCAATACTCATTAGTATATCCATCATACGCGTACGCTCCCTTAGGACCGTCAGTTATACAAACGATTTTCGGACCAAGAGAGCGAAGGGCGGTGAGAAGCTCCTTTATAGAAACAGTTTGGCCAAGCTCTAAAATCCGGCGCGCCTCTTCCACGTTCACGACAAGAAGTTCCGCGCGTCTGTAAAAATATCTCATCACTTCTACCCCCGCGTTTATTTGAAATGTTCCGGGCTGAAATGTAAGTTTCGTCTCCACATGCTCTTCAAGATATTTTTTTAACTCCTCGTGATAGGAAAGAGTTTCCGCGCCGAGCGAGCTTAGATAGACCCACATTACTTCCGGAAGTTTGGGAAGTACATAATCAAACTTCTCGTGCTTAACGAGAATCGTGCGTTCGGCTTCAAACCAGAGCACATAATGATAGTTGGTCTTCGTTCCCGTATGCTTTGTCACAAAGCGTGTATCAACTTTTTCTTTTTTAAGCGCCTCCAGGCACTCCCGCCCATTTTCATCGTCTCCGATATCAGTCACAAGACCAGAGGAAAGTCCGAGCCGCGCGACAGAAACCGCCGCATTCGGAGCATTGCCGACGGCGCGCACCACCTCCACGAATTCATAGGGAATCTTGTCGCCGAACCGGACGCAGAGCTCACACGCATCAGAATCAATCTTACAATGAACATGCGCGTCTTTGAGACGAATAAATGCGTCAATAGTGATGTCGCCAATTGCCAAAAAATCAAGCTTGTTCATACGATATACTATACCACGAAGCACAGTTTCTAACCGCCAAAAAATGAGTAACTCTCCACACCTCTTATTCTCCCTTTCCTTCCGCCGAAGGACGGATCCGCCTCTGGAGGAAAAGGGAGTGGCCGCAGGCCGAGGGATTTTAGAAATCCTCCATCCTCGAAGCCCGGCCGCCTCCTTTAGGAAAGGAGGAATTAACGCCATGTATCGGCAGGTGTGGAAAGTTACTTTCGGACGAGTTGTTGTTGTCAGTAGCTTGTTGTATACTTTTGGTGGGTGTCGCAAAGTAAAATGAAAAGCGGGTCCATGAAATTGTCCAAAGATAAAGCGGGGTTTACCCTGCGCCCTGATTAAGCTTTTGGTGGTAATCTCTATCGTCTCCCTTCTGTCGTCGGTGATTTTGTTGTCCCTTAATTCCG
>LCPL01000020.1 GCA_001003605.1 Parcubacteria group bacterium GW2011_GWC2_48_17 | reverse complement strand
CTTTTCAAGTTGTTTCATCAAAATCGCATATGGCCTGCCTGACCTAAGAACTACCTGTCTGGCTTGCTCTTTCATGGATATTGGGTGTGTTAGAATTGTAGAATTGTGCTACTGAAATAACTGTACCACATGGATAATACTTTGCAAACGAAAATCCAAAAACTGCATCCTGAAGATTTTCCTCTGCTTCTCAAGGAAATCACCGACCCGCCGGAAAAATTATACCTGCTGGGAACACTGCCGCCGAAAGACCATAAATGGCTCGCGGTTGTCGGTTCGCGCAAATATTCGAACTACGGGAAAGAAGCGGCAGAAACGCTTATTGCCGGACTCCAAGGCTACCCAGTTGTTATCGTTTCCGGTTTGGCGCTTGGGATTGATGCTATAGCGCATCGCGCCGCACTTAGCGCAAAACTTCCGACAGTCGCCGTTCCCGGCTCCGGACTCGCCCCAAGCGTTCTCTACCCTTCCACCAATCGAAATCTTGCAGGCGACATACTGAAAGCCGGAGGCGCTCTTCTCTCGGAATTTGAGCCGGATTTTCAGGCAACGGCGTGGAGCTTTCCGCAAAGGAATCGCGTTATCGCTGGCCTCTCGGACGCCACTCTTGTCGTGGAAGCGGAGCAAAAAAGCGGCGCGCTTATAACCTCAAAATTCGCGACCGAATATAACCGAGACGTATTCACCGTTCCAGGTTCCATTTTCTCCTCATCGTCAGCAGGACCGCATATGCTCCTTAAGCTCGGCGCAACGCCGATTACCTCGTCAGGAGACTTACTGGAGGCGCTTGGGTTTAAGGGGAGTGATAAAGTGGAACGAGATTACTCCGACTGCACAGCGGAAGAGAAAACAGTCATTGGGCTTCTGCAAAGTCCTCTATCGCGCGACGACCTTATAGACGTACTCGGTATTCCCATAAGCCGCGCGAACGCGCTCCTTTCGCTCATGGAACTTCGTGGATTTATCAAAGAAACGGGGGGTGAAATTCATCTTGCTTGATTTTCAAAAGCATTCCGATACTATTTTCCCTTCGCGGAGGAGGGGCGGGCGTGTGATTAATAGCTACGCCTGGACTAAGTTGGCTCTGCGCAAACACGAAAGACTCAACCGAAGTTAGTCCGCTAGGCGTCGAGCGATCTCTATCGCTCGGCGCTGATTGTTTGCAAAAAAAATCAATTCTGTGCAATACTGACTGTGTTATGCAAAAACTGCTCATTGTAGAATCTCCGTCAAAAGCCAAGACTATAGGAAAGTATTTGGGCGATGGTTACACTGTAAAGGCGTCCGTGGGACACGTGCGCGACCTTCCAAAAAGCAGCAAAAACGCCATTGATATAGAGGGCGGGTTTATTCCCCACTACGAAATTGTCAAAAAGAAAGAGGTGGTGGTGGAAGAAATCGCCGCGGCCGCGAAGAAGGCCGAGGAAATTATTCTCGCGACCGATCCGGATCGCGAAGGAGAGGCTATCGCTTGGCACATAGCCGAACTCCTGAAACAGGAGTTCGGAAAACACAAAACACAGGACACCCGCCTACGCCAAGGCTCTGGCGGGCAGGCAAAAACCAAACCAAAGATAAGCCGCGTCGTATATCATGAAATAACGAAAGAAGCGATAGAAGAAGCGCTTAAACATCCTAGAGAAATTGACCAAAATCTCCGCCGCGCTCAAGAAGCTCGCCGAGTGCTCGATAGGCTTGTAGGCTATGACCTTTCCGGAATCATCTGGAAGAAGGTGCGCTATGGACTATCGGCAGGCCGCGTGCAATCGCCCGCGCTTCGAATACTCGCGGAGCGCGAACGCGAGATTCAGGCATTTAAGCCGGAGACATTTTGGGTAATCACCGCGGATACCGAAACCTCCAAAAAGGTGCGGCTTTTTCTTACGTGCGTCGAGGAACCGCGCGACAAAAGAATCGTTGACGCCATACTCGAAGCGGGAAATAAAGGAGCATGGAGCGTAACCGACACATTAGAAACAAGTGTCAAGCGTTCGCCTAAGGCGCCCTTCATTACCTCAACCTTGCAACAGGCCGCTTCAACTCGTCTCGGCTTTTCTCCCGGGCGCACGATGGCGGTCGCGCAGAAACTGTACGAGGCGGGACTCATCACCTATATGCGCACCGATTCGACGAACCTCTCCGAATCAGCCAAACAGCAGATTGCGTCTGTTATTGAAGCGAAGTTCGGAAAGGAATTCGTTTCATTGCGCGCCTATGCCGGCAAAGTAAAAAATGCTCAAGAAGCGCACGAGGCTATCCGCCCAACGCACCTCTCGAGGGAAAACGCCGGCATTAATCCCGAGCAGAAAAAGCTATACGACCTCATCTGGAAACGCACCGTTGCTTCGCAGATGCCAGACGCGGAAATGCTTCGCACCAAGATTACCGCGAATATTGCTCCCACCGCCCCTCAATCCCCTCCTCGGACAGGAGGAGAGGAAAAGATCCCTGATTTTTCAGCGAACGGCGTTCGTCTTACGTATCAGGGCTGGCTACTCGCAGACAAAGAGGCGCGCGGCGAAGATATCGAACTCCCGAAGGTCGCGAAGGGCGAGCGGCTTACACTCCTCGAGCTTGCCACCGAAGAGAAGCAGACACAGCCACCCTTCCGCTACAGCGAGGCAGGACTTATCAAGGAGCTTGAGAAACGCGGCATCGGACGTCCGTCCACGTACGCTTCCATAATGGAAACGCTTGTTGACCGCGAATACGTCACCAAGGAGAATCGTTCACTTAAGCCGACAGATACCGGCATGGTTGTTAGTGGATTTCTTGAAAAGCATTTTGCTCCATACATCAGCGACACGTTTACCGCACAGATGGAAGACAAGCTCGATGATATCGCTGTGGGCACGAGAGAATATGAAAAGACACTTAAAGATTTTTATACTCCATTCCGAAAGGATGTTAAGTCGAAAGAAAAACTGGACAAGGCGACAACGCTCGGCGAGGCCCCGAAAGAATTTAGGTGTCCGCTCTGCGGCGGACCACTCGTGTGGAAACTCGGGCGCGGGGGCAAATTCATGTCCTGTGAGCGTTTCCCAGATTGCACAGGAGCGCTTACGGCGGAAGGCCATGAAATCAATCCTGACGAGCCTATCGGCAAATACCCTCCAACAGGAGAAGACATCTATCTTCTAAACGGACGATTTGGATTTTATGTACAGGTTGGTAAAACAGTGAAGGGCGTGAGAAAAAATGGCGGTTCGTCAACAATCGCGAAACCTCGTCGAGCGAGCGTACCTAAGGCGTTCGATGTATCAAAACTGACCTCCGAGGACGCGGTTAAATTCCTTTCGCTCCCGCGCGTGCTCGGCAATCATCCGACAACCGGCAAGGAAATTACGGCGAGCATCGGCCGGTTCGGGCCGTATATAGTGCATGACGGCGATTTCCGCTCGCTCAAGCTGCCTGATGATGCATATACGATAGAGCTCCAGCGCGCACTCCAGATACTTTCGCAAGAAAAAAAGGCGCGCGGTTTTAAAAAGAAAAAGGAAATCTGATTCTTTGATTTTTCTTCGATAGTTCCTTTCAACCGCTACTATCATACTCCAAAGTATGATAGTAGAGCTTATTAGCGACGTAGAGCGAGAGTCAGCCTTAGGCTGACCGAGCCGAGGAGCTAATATAGTCCAATACTGCGGGGCTGTGCCCTGAGGGACTATATTTTTCATAAAGTTTTAGTAAAATAACCTGATGACACTTAAAGAAATAACGGATTTGATGCGGTATCCATCCGAGAGTGACCTTGCGCTCCTTCGCAAGGCGTATGAGTTCGCGGAAACCGTACACAAAGACCACAAGCGCTATTCCGGCGAACCGTATTTTGTCCATCTCTTTGAAACCGCCAAGCTTATAGCCGAACTTGGGGCCGGTGTCAGCGCGATTTCCGCAGGACTCCTTCATGATTCCATTGAGGATGTGAGTGTTGAGCAAGAAACAATAAGAAAGGAATTTGGAGACGATGTACTCATGTTAGTTGACGGAGTGACCAAGCTTGGTCACCTCCGATATCGCGGAGTGGACCGTTACTCGGAAAGCATGCGGCGTCTTTTTATCGCAAGCTCAAAAGACCTGCGAGTCCTCATAATCAAGCTTTGCGACAGACTCCATAATATGCGCACACTTCATCATGTGCCGAAAGATAAACAGCTTCGAATCGCGAGAGAAACGCTCGAAATCTACGCGCCTATCGCCTATCGCCTCGGTATACGGAAAATCAACCGCGAGCTCGAAGAGCTTTCTTTTCCGTTCGCGTACCCGGAGGAATTTGAGCGCGTCAAAAAACTGGTGAACGAGAGGAAGAGCGACCTCTTGAAAAGACTGGATAAATTCCACAAATCACTGCTGAAAGGCATGGTCAGGCAGAATGTGCCGGTCGCTTCGACGAATGAGAGGCTGAAGGGACACTACAGTCTCTACTCAAAACTCCGGAACCGAGACTGGGATTTTGAAAAAATATACGACATACTGGCAATACGAATTATGGTAAAGGATGTCGAGGACTGTTATCGCGCGCTTGGGGCGATTCATGGCATCTGGCGCCCGCTTCCGGGGCGCGTCAAAGATTATATCGCCTTCCCAAAGTCGAACGGCTATCGTTCGCTTCATACAACTGTCTTTACTGGCGATGGCGGAATTGTAGAGATACAGATAAGAACCGAGGAAATGCACCATGAGTCGGAATATGGCGCAGCGCTTCACGCCGCCTACAAGGAACGGGAAACTGTCGCCAATGGAAGAAATAAAAGGAGTCTGTTTGGCTCTCTTCTGTCATGGCGCGGAATTAGTCGCTCCGAGAAGGAGAGGCCCCTACTGCATGTTGAAGATGTTGGGAATGGAGTCCCGGCATGGGTGCGCGAACTCGGCGACCTTGATTCCACGATTGGGGAGCAGGAATTCTGGGAGCACCTTCGGGAGGATTTCTTCAAGAACCGTATCTTTATTTTTACTCCAAAGGGAGACGTTGTGGACCTTCCAACAGATTCGTCGCCTATTGATTTTGCATACGCGATTCACTCGGGTATTGGAGACCATCTTGTCGGCGCGAAGGTGGGCGGGAAACTCATGTCTATTGACACCAAGCTTCAAAATGGAGACATAGTGGAGATTTTGACCAAGGACAGTGCGCATCCAACCACAAAATGGCTTGAAATCGCGCGAACAAGCATCGCGAAAAAGCATATTAGGAATTCTCTACAGAAACAGAAATCGCCGTGATATGAATGTTACGAATTAACGCACGAATGTCTCGAATATGCGAATGAGGAAATCGAGATTCGTAGATTTGTAGCATTCGCATGGTAATTCGTTGCATTCGTATCAGATACTGAAATTTTTGACAGAATAGATGTCCTCGTTTTCCTCGGCGGCCTTTTCCCGAGGAGTGCGGTCATCGAGTGTTTGAGACGTGTCGGACGACGTGTTTGGCGCGCTTTCGCCTGCGGGCGGCGTAGACTGTGCAATAGTCGTAGACTGTGCAATAGTCGTAGACTGGTTCACATCTGCCATATGACGGTCAATCATTTCAGTCGGGTTTTTCGCTTTGTTCGTCTCCATGAGCCCAATCAGCATTCGAAGGTCTTCATTTGAGAAAAAGTCAATAAGTATCTTGCCGCCGGCCTCTGAGCGCTCTATCCTCACGCGCGTTCCAAGTTGCTCGCGCAGTTTCTCTTCAATCGCGAGAAGTTCCGGGTCAACCGGAAATTCTCTTTTGCGGGCGCGGTCATAGGCGATTCTGCGCGCGATGCTTTCCGCCTCGCGCACAGTCACCTTCTTGTACATAATCTCCTTAAATAGCGTTAGTTGTTCCTGCGGCCTCGAAGTAAGCATGAGGAGCGGGCGGGTGTGGCCTTCATTTATCTTCCCTTCGGAAAGCGCGGCGAGCATTTCTTCGGGAAGGTCGAGAATGCGTAATGTATTTGAGACGTATTCGCGGCTTTTCCCCACTTTCTTGCCGATTTCCGCGTGCTTGAATCCGAATTCACTCACGAGGCGCTGAAACGCGCGCGCTCTGTCAACGGCGTTCAAATCCTCGCGTTGCAAATTTTCTATAATCGCAAGTTCCAGTTTCTCACGGTCATTTTCCTCGCCCTGGCGGATTAAAACCGGCACTTGCGAAACGCTGGCGAGCTTCGCGGCGCGCAGGCGCCGCTCGCCTGAAATAAGTTCATATTCCATGGAAAGCCCGCCGTCCTCCTTTTGAATCTCCTTTCGCGTGACCACAAGCGGTTGGAGAATGCCGTACATGCGGATAGAATCGGACAGCTCCTGAAGGCGCGCCTCGTCGAATTCGCGGCGGGGTTGAAACGGGTTCGGTTTTATCTTCTCGACCTCAACCCAAAAGACTGCGTTGTTTACGAATTGCGGGGACATAAGAATAGCTTATAGATGTTAGCTTTTAGCTGATAGCTTAAAAAAGGGAATTAAAAATTCTGCCATTATCGTGGAGGTTTCCGATTTCTGGTCGACAGGGTCAATGTCGACACCTGTGGACGGAGCGAGACGTTGAACTCCTAGAAATCGCAATGCCTGTGGCACGGGAATCCAGTTTGTTCATGCCCTCAATTCTACCACAGAAAAGACTCGTGCAAACCCAGATTGCCGTGAACTGTTTTTTGTTGTAAATTGTGTAGACGCCGAGGTGGCGGAATTGGCAGACGCACGGGACTCAAAATCCCGCGATGGCAACATCATGAGGGTTCGATGCCCTCCCTCGGCATAGTTAAATCCTTCTTACAATCCCCTTATTCGCATCCACCCCGATAGAGAGCAAAGCTCACTACGGGGCGCCTCCACCAATCCAGCTTCCTTCTCTGGTCCTTTTGATAACTTTCACTATGCCAATATTAGCATTAACCTCTATCTCATCTCCATCCTTAAGAGCTTTGGCAGGCCATCGTCATTTCTCCAAGCGACGCTCCCTTTCCACCAGCAATGCTTGTGTCGTTTTTGTCTATCTCCTTAAAAGTCTTCGTGAACATATTATCTTCATCTATTCTGATATTCTTGAGAATATCAGAATAGATGCGATTTATAACGTCTGCTCTAAAACACGCATGGAAAACGGCATAAAGTAATCCTCCAGTTCTTTTCTGCTGACATCAAGATGTCGTTTCTCGGAGAGCGCGTCATCAATGACTGTGCGAAGTATCTCGATTTCCCCTGTCCTTCCAGTAAGGTCGCTATGAACCATGAGTTCAGCAATGGTTCTTCGCACTCTTCCAGCCACAGACGCGGCTTGCAACTCTTCTTTTCTTTCGAGGTGCATAAAAACCTGCGATATGTCGCTTCCAAGATTGGCCATGAGAAACATTGGGGTTCGGGCTGTCATAGTATGAGTTTTCGGATAACTTTCTCCATTTTTCGCTTCAACTCTTCATCCTGAATTTCAATTTTGCGATTGTTCTGTGAAGGGCGGATATTTATAAGAGAGGTGTATTCGATGCGACATTCATCCGGATAGAAATTGAAACCCCACACTGCGGTTTGTCTGGAGCCATGCCGGATGAGTTTCGCATTTGCGTCCATGTGCCACTCGCCTCCGAGTGCGATGATTTCCCGCTCAATGTCCGCCACGCCTTTGACCATATCGCCGTAGAACTCTTTGGCAATTTCTTTCGCCTCTGCTCGAGTAATCGGCTGCTCTATAATTCGAATAATCATCCTTGTTATAGTATGCTAAAAAACAAACCATGAAAAGTGCGCTAAAAACGCCCCTGGAGAATAAAGCAGTCTATTCCATTATTCGCGCGAATAATGGAATAGACGCGCGGAGAGTGCGAGGGGTTCTGCGAAAGATACTTGTGATTGTCGGGCCGACGGCTGTTGGAAAGAGCGCGCTTGCGGTGCGGTTGGCGAAGAAATGGAGCGGCGAGGTGATTTCGGCGGACTCAAGACAGATTTACAAAGGCCTTGACATCGGCACGGGAAAAATCACAAAAAAAGAAATGATGGGAATCCCCCATCATATGCTTGATGTTGCTGACCAGAAAAAGCAGTTTAATGTTTCCGAATATCAAAAGCAGGTGCGAGAAAAACTTGAAGATATATTCTCACGGGGTAGACTTCCTATCATCGTCGGAGGAACTGGCCTATACATTAAGGCGATTGTTAATGACGTGGTCTTCCCGAACGTTACTCCGAATAAGAAGCTGCGAGCACGACTTGAAAAGAAAACGGTGGAACAGCTATTTCTTATGCTGAAGAAATTAGATTCGAAACGAGCAAAAACTATTGATGCTCAAAATCCTAGAAGACTTGTGCGGGCGATAGAGATAGCGAAAGCGCTCGGAAAAGTCCCTCCGTATCAGAATATGCCACGCAAAGACATTCAGCCGCTTCTTATCGGACTTACACTTTCCAAGGCAAAATTGCAAAAGAAAATAACTATTCGCCTATTCGCGCGAATTAGAAGACAGATGATCGAGGAGGTGCGAAGGTTGCACAAGAGGGGCTTGCCGTGGAAACGCATGGAAGAGCTGGGACTGGAATATAGATATGTTTCCAGATATCTTCGTGGATTTCTTTCGAAGAAGGAAATGTTGGAAAAATTGAAATCGGAAATTTGGCAATATGCCAAGCGACAGATGACGTGGTTTGGGCGAGACAAACGGGTTGTGTGGTTTAAGCAAAACGAAAAACGGGCTATAGATGCCACTGTGAAAAAGTTCTTATAAACGTGCTTATTCCAAAACGTGGCGGGCCCACCAGGACTTGAACCTGGAACTCTTCTTTTGGAGAGAAGCGTTTTACCATTGAAACTATAGGCCCATATTCTTAATGAAAGTTTCCCCTAAGGCATATAACCGCCTTGCCATAGTATTATCATGATACCGTATGCTAACACAACCTTGATAGTCCGTCTTAATCCGCTTGCCTGTATGAGGCTTTAAATAGGGCTTGATAAATTGCTTCTTTGGAATATCGGTAACCTTTGACCAAAAAGCAACTTGCTTACCCGCATTATGATATTCATGAATATGCACGCAACACCTGAATTTCTTCTCATCTACTTGAAAACTCTTTCTAAAGAAACGCAAAAAGGTAGAAACTAAACGTGAGTCTGAATTGATAAAATTAACGCCTTGAAAGTAATTCTTAGTTCCTTCGCACCAATATAACAAAGCGCAGATAAACCGCACATGAAGAGAATCTAAAACTATTTTCTCGAGATCTGCTTCAGCCACCTTAACAAAACCATTGAGTTCAATTCTAGTGCGCTTATGTTTATTCTCGGCCGAGATAAGCTGACCCAGTTTGATTTTGGTTAAAAGTCTCTCACGACCTCTGGTAGTAAGTGGAACATTTCGAACCCAGACAGATACACTTGATTTTGAAGCTCCCACTGACTTTATAATCTCACTCAAAGAATACCCCCTTTTTCTTAGGGCAACGGCTTTCAGTTTGGCCTCTATCCTTGCTTTCATAATACGAACAGGCAGAGTAAGTCCTAGCTTGTTCGTATTATACTTCAAAGAAGCGGCCACTGCCTGCGGATAACATCTTTAGCAAGAATCTCCGCATAATATATATGGAGGTTTTTGCTATTTCTTCGATTCTTTATGAGTCGTGCGCTTCATGCACCACTGGCAAAACTTCTTGAGCTCAATTTTACGCTCAACTTTCTTTTTGTTTTTTTCGCTCCAATAATTGGTGCGTTTGCAGGTGGCACAGGCGAGTTTTATTAGGCGGTCTTGGGACATAGGATAGCGTTTAGCGATTAGCGTCTAGCGTTTAGTAACAAAGAAAAGAGTAGCAGAAACCATGAAAAATGCAAGAAACCGAGATGCTGAAATTCAAAAGCGATACCGCAGAGGGTATTAACCCTGGGGTCGCCACGATTGCACCCTATGCGCAAGCGCAGGATATTCGCATGAGCGGCGTTTGTAGTGCCGTAATTCCGCACTTTTTCTGAAAAGTGTGGAATGACACAAAAAAGCGAGCGGGGTGTTGACCCGCTCACTGCGCGATGAAATTCCTACCATCTTCGTGGTATCCTCCGCATCTCCCGAATCCGTTGTATCCGCTCCGTGTGACTGATGCGTTCCTGGTCGGCGTTTTGCTCCTGATTTTGGTTGTTGGAGCTTGTCTGTTCTCGCGGCTCGGAAAGTTCATCCCGGCCGATGTTGGGGACTGTAGGGTAAGGGGGGATTAGATTCATGGTGTGCTGTTGAACCGAGGGAAAATATACCTCCAATGCACCTTCAGCGCAAGTCCCCCAGGCGAGAACCAATTTTCTACTTTCTACCATCTACCGGCTTTCTCAGATGTATATCCGTTTGATGAGCGGATTGAGGCGCGTCACAATCTCGTACCAAGACTCGTCAAGGGAACGGGCCAGCCCTGCGGCAGAAATGGGCAGTGAATCGTCGCCGCCCATTATTACAACTTCATCTCCAAGTTTCGGATTTACAACCTTGCTTACATCAACAGTTAACATATCCATGGACACGCGACCGAGCACCTTGCATTCTTTTCCTCGAACTATTACGTGGCCGATGCTTGAGAGTGCGCGTGGATATCCATGCCAATAGCCGATTGGTACTATACCAACAGCGCTGTCTTGCCGAAGTTCTTCGGTTAGGTCATACCCGATACGACTCCCAACTGGTAGTTTCTTCGTCTCTGTAATAAAGGACTTCCAAACAAGAGCTGGTCGGAGCGTTATTCTATCCTTGAACGCTTCCCTTACCTCTGGCGCGGGCCACAGCCCATAGAGTCCAATGCCAACTCTAACCATATCAAAATGGGACTCTGGAAAAAGTATTGTCCCGGCAGTGGCGGCCGCGTGGACAATTGGGGTGTGTCCTGTTCTTTTAAACGCTAAAATCCATTTCTTAAACTCGTTAAGCTGGTCGCTTGTGTCCTTTGGAAAAGCGGGATTTTTTGCGTTTGCAAAATGAGTAAATAAACCTTCTACCGAAGCGTTTAGCGTAGAGCGTTTAGCGTTTAGTACGCCAAAGATTTTTGGCATATCCTTTGCCAAAAATCCTTGGCGGTGCATTCCGGTGTCCACCTTAATATGAATACGGAGAGATTGTGACAGCTTGGCTTTTTCAATCGCGCGGAGTGTGTCAAACGTGGAAACCGTGAGAGAGATATCGTTCTTTGCCGCTTCAGAGAAAAGTTCCGGCATTGTGTAGCCGAGTACGAGTATCGGCAGTGTAACTCCCTCGCGGCGAAGCGCGAGCGCCTCCATCATGGAATCAACGCCGAGGGAGTCGGCGCCGAAGCGCTCCATCTCTTTGGAAAAATCAATAAGGGAGTGGCCGTAGGCGTTTGACTTGACTACGGCCATTAGTTTGGTTCTCTTCGGAATGAGAGATTTGAATACGCCAAAATTATGCCGAATGGCTTTTCTGTCAACTTCTATCCATGTGCGAAGGCCGTTTCGTTCCGTATCATTCATCCAGCCATAGTACAGAAAAAGAGCGCCGCGGGCAATCCCGCTTTCGTATGAAAAGGCATCGCAAGAAGGGCTACGCCTTAAAAACACTCGCGCCTTCCTTTGCCTGTTGTGAGAGTTTGACCGCTACTTCCTGTCCCTTCTTTCCCGCCTCAATCGGCTGGTGGTCAAGCTGTATTGAAGTGACGGAATCTTCAAACTCCTCTTCTCCGCGCTTTATCTTTATGCGGTCACCCATCTTGAGCGCCGAAGCAAGCTTCACAACAGCAACACTCACTTTATCGTACCAGTGGATCACCTTGCCCACCGGTTTTTCCTGTTTTGCCTCTTCTGCCATAAAATAAATAGAGTTTATAGTGCTAGCCTATGCAAACTCGACCTTTATGCTAACCATAGTAATACTCCAAAAGAAAATGTAAATGCGCCGGGCAGGGTTCGAACCTGCGTAGGCCGATGGCCAGCAGATTTACAGTCTGCCCTCGTTGACCACTTGAGTACCGGCGCGCTAGGAGGATATTAGCAGATTTTGCGACAAAACAAAAACTCCTCCCAAAAAGAAATGGCCTTTTACTAATCGCTAGACGTTATACGCTAAACGCTAAACGCCTCTCCTCGCTTCCACCGGCTCCGACACAAAATCGCTTTTGATGGGCTTCGCATGCCCGTTTTTCCCGTTCCTTCCCTTTCGCACTTCAAAATGAATATCGCTGTTCTTCATTGTGAGCGATACTGTGCCTCCTTCGCCAATTCCCTTTCCAATGATTAGCGACGCGATTGGGTTTAGGATTTTACTCTGGATGAGTCGTTTTAGAGGCCTTGCGCCATACTGCGGATTGTACCCTTCTTTGGAAAGGTAGCCGTAGACTTCCGGAGCGATCTGTATCCCAATCCCTTTTACTTTGAGTCGCTCCTCTACCTGCTTAATTTGAATCCCGACAATTTTTTGAATCGCTTCGTGTCCGAGAATGTCAAAAATGACGATGTCATCGAGACGGTTCAAAAACTCCGGACGGAAATGGTCTTTTAGCGCGGTCATGACCTTATTTTTTGCATCATCATAATCCCCTGCTTTACCGGACACCGAAAAACCTACTCGTTGCATTTTATCTATAAACTGCCCGCCAATGTTGGAGGTAAGTATAATGATGGCATTTCTAAAATTGGCAAAGCGTCCTTTGGCATCCGTAAGACGGCCGTCGTCAAGTATTTGAAGCAGGATATTGAACACTTCAGGGTGCGCCTTTTCGATTTCATCGAAAAGCACTACGGCGTACGGGCGATGGCGAATTGTTTCCGTGAGCGTGCCCCCCTCCTCATGCCCAACGTAACCGGGAGGAGCACCAATGAGTTTCGAAACTGAATGTCTTTCCATAAACTCGGACATATCCACGCGAATTAAGGCGCGCTCGTCGTTAAACATGAATTCCGCGAGCGCTTTTGTAAGTTCTGTTTTACCAACGCCTGTTGGACCAAGAAACAGAAATGAACCGATTGGGCGATTCGGGTCGGAGATGCCGGCGCGACTCCGTTTGATGGCATCGGACACGCGTTTGACCGGGTCGTCTTGGCCGACAATGCGCCTGCGAAGTTCGTCTTCAATGCGCGCGAGCTTGGCGGTTTCCTCCTCGAGCATGCGCGTAACCGGAATACCAGTCCACTTGGCGACAATTTCCGCGATGTCATTTGAGAGAATTTCCTCCTTCAGTATGCGCCGCGAGCTTTGTAATTTTTTCAATCTCTTTGCGTTATTTTCAAGCTCCTTTTGAAGCGTGGGGATTTTGCCGTATCTTATCTCCGCCGCTTTAGAGAGGTCAGCCCGCGCCTCCGCTTGCTCGGCTTCAATGCGGAGCGTTTCAAGTTCTTTTTTGGATTTCTTGATTTCGCTAAGCGTTTCTTTTTCATTCTTCCATTTCAGTTCTATCTCCTCCGTTTTTTCCTTTAAATCGGCGATTTCGGTTTCGATTTCTTTGACGCGTGTTTTTGCTTGCTTAGAAGCAAAAGAGTCTTGCTTGAGCGCCTCCCGCTCAATCTCAAGCCGCATAACTTTTCTGCGGGTTTCCTCGAGTACCGGCGGCATATTTTCAAGCGAGATTTTGAGGGAAGAGGCGGCCTCGTCAATAAGGTCAACCGCTTTGTCCGGCAAAAATCGGTCAGTGATATAACGAGCGGAAAGATTGACCGCCGCGACTATTGCTTCATCTGTAATATGCACGCCGTGGTACAACTCGTATTTCTCTTTGAGTCCGCGGAGGATTGCTATCGCGTCTTCTACGGATGGCTCTGGCACGAATACTGTTTGGAAACGCCTCGTAAGCGCGGGATCCTTTTCTATATGTTTCTGATATTCTTTCAAAGTCGTGGCGCCGATAGCGCGAAGTTCTCCGCGCGAAAGGGCGGGCTTAAGCATATTGGACGCGTCCATGGCTCCCTCAGCGGCTCCCGCTCCCACAATCGTATGTATCTCATCCACAAAAAGGATAATTCTGCCATCGGATTTTTCTATTTCTTTCATTATGTTCTTGAGACGCTCCTCAAATTCGCCGCGGTACTTGGTGCCAGCGATGAGAAGGCCGAGGTCGAGAGATACTAGCTCTTTATCTTTCAGTGATTCAGGAATGTCTCCTTGCGACATTCGGAGCGCTAGGCCCTCGACGATTGCGGTCTTCCCAACACCGGCCTCGCCTATGAGAATGGGGTTGTTTTTGGTGCGGCGCGAAAGAATCTGAATGATGCGGGATATTTCACTGTCTCGTCCGATGACAGGGTCGAGCTTATTCGTGCGAGCAAGCGAGGTGAGGTTTCTCGTAAACTTGGCTAGAAATCTAAATTTCTTCGGAGACACACTGGCATCGGCAACGCGGCTGTGACGAAGTTCATCAAGCACGCGCAGTACGGAGTCTTTCTCAAGCTTGAAACGCGCAAGAAGTTCCCTTGCGCTTCCCGAAACATCAAACATCGCTATAAATAGGTGTTCGGTTGAGACGAATTCGTCTTTCAGAGTCGCGGCTACGCGGCTTCCGCTTTCTAGTGTCTGCGCGAGCTCTGGCGTAAGATATATCTGATATGACGGCGAAAGAACCGAGGAACCCTCCGCGCCCTCTATGGATTCGAGAATTGAGTCGGTAAGAAGCACCGTATCCACCTCAAGCCGTTCAAGAATGGAGATGACAATGCTCTCCTCCTGAAGCATGAGTGCGGCGAGAAGATGAAGCGGGTTCACATGATTTTGCCCGCGCTCAATCGCAAGCTCGTGGGCTCTCCTAATCGCTTCTTTCGCCTTGGTTGTGAAGTGGTGAAAAGGTGGCATAGCAATTTTGAAGACAAAATTGAATTCCTAATTTCCCCGCCTGCGCCGAAGCGGCTTCGGCGGGCAGGTAATATCTAATTTCTAAACAAATCTCAAATGCATGATGTTGGTAGTATAACACATATTACTTTTTCGTAGAAGCAAAAAATCTGATTGAGTGTAAATTTGAAGAGCGGCACCGCAGGGCGCTTTACCCTTGCCTGTCCGCCCCGACTTCCCTGCGCGGAGCGCGGGGTGTCCCCCATTCGTGTGCGCCATTCGTTAAGCGTATCTACTATAAAAAGTAAGCCCCGGCCTCCATGTACATAGAGGAAGCCGGGGCTCGTGTTTTTGGGAATGGGGTGTGGCCGATGTCCGTCCCCGAACGACTCGGGTGGGAACGCCCCAATGGGGGACTTATGAGGACACTTTCGGGCTGCGCCATTTAGCCCTTCCATGGCCACACCTCAACCGTCATATGCCGTGGTGGCAAGGAAACATTTCTGCTCCTTTCTGTTTTCGGTGGCTTTGGCTACGCAGTCGCGCGTAGCCGACGCCGGGCCGTGGTTCAGCACATATATTTATTCGACTTCGCACAGACAGCCGACCTCGGACTAGCTCTTGTCGTGTTCATAGTCCGCAAATATCCTAGCACGACATCCTTGATATTGTCAAATCCTTTATGCAATACCGATTGAAATCTTTTGCTTGAAATCACCCAAGGAGCTATATTTCAAGCCACAGAACGCAAATCCTGCGATATAAGTACGCTTGTATTTATATCGCATAATCGTATTTGGATTACAAGGTCGGACTTTGTTCGCCGTGGAAAAATTACCGGTCGCCCGCTGAAGACGTCGCTGTGGCTGTGTTCAGGTTAACTTTGGATTGAAGGGAAAATTTATACGCGTAATATGTCCCCCCGATAATGAGAAATAGGATGACGAGATAGAAAAAATGGTGTCCGCGCTTTTTGTGCCCTACTATTAGGACAAAAAATAGCACGACAAGCAAAATAGTAATGATCAGCGTGTAGGCGAGTGATAAAAGTCTTGTCGGACTAGTGAGGGAGCGGTCCATAAAAGATGCGTAGTCGGGGACTGAAGGCAGAGTGTCCGCGGCGGCTACTTCTTTGCCGTCTGTTGCATTTGCATTTTGTGCTGATACGAACAGTTGATTACCAGTCTCCTCCCCCAGAACACTAGACGATGCGACAACGACTACCGGCGTTTGCTCTGTTTTTTCCGCGGAGGTTGGCGTGGAAGACCTGCTTGCCCCCTTCGCCTCGACCTGCACAGCAAGCGCTTGCCGAATAGGCGCCGGACTGCCAAACATTTCTACGACAAACAGAGTTTCTCTGCCTTCATACATACCCTTCGCGGTGGCAATACCCACTTCAGTAAAATTGCCGTTCAAAATATTAGCTCGGTGGTCTGGCGAATTCATCCATGCCGCATTGACCGCGCTAGAATCATCAAAATTTACAGCAAGATTTTCTCCCGCGTAGACGAACGCGTAGCCGGTCGCATCAAAAAAGTGCCACGGACTGACTCCTTCAGGACTGTAGTGCGCAAAATAACCTTTTACAGCCATATCTTCCGCTTTGAGCCGGGCCGTCTCCTGTAGCAGAGGATTAAGTGTGAGGCCACCGAGCTTGTATGCGCTACGGTCCGCATTCGCCAAATCAACGAGAACAGTGGGCAAGACACTGGCGATAAAGTCGCTCCCCCGGAGAAACATTCGGTATGCATTGGACGCAAAGAAAACGCCCATAATGACACCGAGGATGCACAGTAAACCGGTTGCACGCAGTAGATAGGGACGAAATTCATTACCCCTATGGGGTACGACATACTTTTTTGCGAGCCGCCTCATTGAGAACGATTATGACACGAAAACAGTTTAGCGACTACATCACCAGCGCTTTTGGGTGGGGGATGTTTTGCCTATCGCGTACCGCCTATCGTCCGAAGGCCCGAGCTAGGAACCTAGTCCACCAGGAACCATTTTTTGATTGCATGGATGCGCCTACGGCCGCGGTCTGGCTTTTCGGAAAAAGCGAACCTATCTCGTCTGCTTTTTGTGTGGGAGCAGTCTTGGCGCTAGGTGCCGGCGATGTCGAAGGGAGCGTCACCGAGGAGGCTGAAAGAACTTTCTGCTTTGCCTCACCACCTGTCTTGATGCGCTCGATTTCCATATGTTGGTCCGCGCTAAGCGTAAATTCCTTCGTGAACTTGCAGTATATCTCGTTTATCTTCTTGCGCGTTGTATGGTAGACATAACCCGTCGATTTTTTTATACCCCACGGAGTCAGGATTTCATTTTTATGAGTGTTCTGGAAGGCGTGAACCGCAGCATATGAAGAAGCGTCATAGGTACCCGTCTCTGTAACTGTGCTGAATCCCGCGAGGTCGCGAAGAAAGCGCTGGAGCCGTAAGACCTGTTCAGTATCATTTGGTTTACCGTAGCGAATATAACCTGTGAGATACGCATTGCAATCTTTGGCCGAAACACCAAGCACGGATAGAGTGGGCACAGTTGAAGTACCGAGTACTAACCCTCCCCCATTATCGCTCACGATACTTCCAAGAGGAAGACCGTTACCGCCGTAGTAGCCCCCTCCACCACCACCTCCTCCTCCGCCGCCACCTCCGCCACCTCCTCCTCCTCCTCCGCCAGAAGGAGGAGGTGTAGACCCCCCTCCGCCAGGTGGAGGTGGATTGGATTCATCGTTGTCCGCAGAGTCGGAACAGCCGGAATCAGCGCTATCCGTAAGGCCGTCTCCATCATTATCAGAACCGTCCGCGCACTGGGGAGGTTGTGGCAAGTCTACTCCCACATCGTTATTGATTATGGTGCAGGTTTTGACGTCCCCAATAGCAAGCGTAACATTGCCGCTTCCGTCACAATCGCCAGAAAATGACCTTGCGTAGCCGCTATTTGAAGTCTCTGAAACACTATAGGTTCCCGTGGCAAAGGTAGTAGTTGCGGCTGAAACCACGGACGTGGCACCCACAAACAGCGGGAAATTGTTCACCGCGCTTGTTCCCGCGTTGTCATTAATGACAACTTTAATCACGGTGAGTGTCGGTATAAATGAGGCACAGTCCGTGTCTGCAAGGTCAACAAGGATGTCTCCATCGTTATCGACAAAGTCAGCGCACAGTGTGAGTGTGTTCTCGATACCCAGAGGAGGAGGCACTGGATCATTCCCCTCACTTCCATCAGTTGGCGTGGAACAGCCGGGATCTCCGCCTGGAGCTGGAGCCCAATCAGTTAAGCCGTCACCGTCGTCGTCTATTCCATTCCAGCACATAGGTAGAGTCCCCGACTCACTGCCATCGGGGTTGTACGAGCCGTTATTATTCGAGTCGCCGTCGGTATGGCAATTCGGATCATTGTCGTCAACAAATCCGTCCCCATCATCGTCCTCGCCATTCAAACATTCCGAAGCTGGTGGAGAAGGTGGAGAAATTGGAGGAGAAATTGGTGAAGTTGGTGAAGTTGGTGAAGTTGGTGAAGTTGGCGGAGAAGCGGGACCTTCACTATCGTCAAAGATGTTTTCACAATTTGGATCCGGACCATTTCCGTCAGCTCCAACCACCTGCACAAAATCTATAAAACCATCGCTGTCGTTATCAATAAAATCCGAGCATTCCGACGGCAAGTTAGGGTCAATGGGGAGAGACGCCTCTGCAAAACGCTCTCCCGAAACGAATAGGAGGGTACAGAGCAAAAACGTAACCGTAACGACACTTCTCATGTTTGACTTTTTTTTATTTAATGCCATAAATACTAGTGTTACTACCTTTGAAGCAAGTTCTTAAACAAGCTCATCAATTCGCCAATCGCTGGACCAACTGGCTTTGCGTTGTTCTTTGCGGTGGTATTGCGCAGGTCCCGCAGTTTGGTCTCTACAGCCGAGACTTTCAACTTCTTCACGACTGGAAGATTTTTCACAGATGCCTTAGGAATGTATACTGAGCTCGCGGCATTTCCGGTCGGGCTAAAGCTCAGAGCTATCGGCACAACTCCGCCGCAGGCCAATGTGTTAATCTGAAGCTTCGTCGCGGAGTAAACCGCGCCGGTGGGCGCCGTAAGACCCAAAGGAATAAGTATCTGATCTTTGTGCTTGTTTTGAAACGCCTTGACCGTGTTTCTCGTAAGTGGCCCGAAAAAGCCAGTAGTCGGCAGATTTGTTTGCATCTCCCCATTCAAGAACTGTTGGAGTCTTACCACCTCTACAACATCATTATTGATACCTTGGCGCAAATGGGAAGAGAGTAACGGAGCGCAAGGGGAAACTACCGCGGCGGTCGTCGAAGTCGCTACTGTAGAGGTAGCTACTTCGAATGTCAATACTGTCGAGGTAGCTACTTCCAATGTCGCTACTGTCGAGGTGGATACTCCGAGAACCTTTCCATTTAGGGCGGACGCCTCAAATTCAACAGAACTTGAGGCCTTGACTGGCGTCATCCCTGACGCGTAGGAGAGCATAGGGCTGTTGCGTTTTCCCGTAACCTGCGCGATGTTTCGATAGGCGCCCGGCTTAGTGCTCGTTCCGTATTCAACTGTATAGGTCAGGGTGATCAAATCTCCCGGCACGATGGTACCAAGATTCCACGAGCGGTTATACATGACTTCTCCAAGCGGGTCATACAACGTGTCGGTGAGAAGCCCGTAGTACGCCGGTCCCGCATTCTTGTCATTATAGACGACTACCTTATAGTTCACCTTCGTCTGCGCCGTGCTCGTTCCAATAGTTGCCGTCTTTGTCACGGATATTTTCGGATCTGGAGTCGATACATCGCCACCGCCCCCACCTCCGCCTCCGCCACCTCCACCACCGCCGCCACCTGTGCTCGGACTTGGTGCTGGCGTTGGCGTGGGTGTGGGTGTGGGTGTGGGATCTGGTGTTGGAGTTGGATCTGGTGTTGGCGTCGGAGAAGCAACGACAATGGTAACGTCCTCGGAGTTGTCATTTATGTTGCTATCGGTCGCGCTACTCCTCACGGTCGCGCGCAAAGGAACAGTGACTGACGTTCCAATCGGAAGATCGCGGACGTGCGCTACGTAAGTGAAATCACGGGTCTCGCCACGGGGAATATTTCCGAGATTCCAGAGAGTCCCCTCCGAAACCCCAGCGGAGTTTAGGACATCCGCATCACCCGCGACCGCGAATGTGAGTATTTCTTTGTCAAATTCCGCGCTCAAGACGACATTGTCCGCATCCGCGTCGCCATGATTGGCAACGGTAAAGCGATAGGTCACATCGGAGCCGGGAAGGGTCGGGTTGGTCGTCTCCGCAACGGCGCCAATCCACAGGTCGGGTTTACCGGAGCTACCGAATGAAATGTTTCCACTCCAATTGCCAAAAATGTTGAAGATGGCGAATATCCAGTTGCGTCCGATGATGTTCGTGTTGACGAGGTTCACCACGTTTGCCGCCGCGTAGGCATTTCCGGTCGCTATCGTTGACGTGCCGTTTTCCGTAACCGTTTGGTTCTCTCCAGTGAGCGCGTATACTTGCACATCATTTTCCACGTTCGCCACATTGGTAGATGACGCCACAAGATTAGATGAGTTAAACTCTCCATTTGGCGAGCGTTCTCTCATGTTCGGCATATAGACCATCTCTCCGTGGTCTTCCTCGAAGCAACTTAGGTCATTCGCATCCACTAGTCCGTCGCCATCATCATCTATGCCGTTTCCGCATTGCGGGACACTTTCCGAAGTGCCGTATGAATCGTATGTAAATTCGTTCCCGGCTGACCCGTTAGTGTGGCACTCTGGGTCTGCGGAATCAGCAAAACCATCGCCATCATCATCCTGATTGTTCGAGCAGGCAGGACCATCACTCATAAGTACGATCCCCGCAGGCGTTTCGAGCCACGACATACCTTCGGGCAACCCCTGTATATCACCCGTCCAATCGCCCCAGACGCGAAATAGCATAAAGACAGATGAGCCACCGACCTGCGTATCGTTCAACTGATTGTATGTGTTCGTCGAGGAATATGCCTCGCCTGTCGTAACCTCTCCCGAGCCCGTGCCTGTCGTAGAAGCGATATTGTTGCCCGTCTCTCCGCTTGCCGTCGTGGTACCGGTAAAATCGGCATTGTTTTGACTGCTCGCGATAACCGAGCTCGAATTCATGTCCGGCAATACTCCGCCATGAGCGAGGAGCCTTCCGAAAAAATCCGAATCGGGTAAGGTTATATCTGCGCCCAGATCGCCGAAGTTATTGAACGATACCAAGAGATAGTTGGAGTCGATGAGGTTCGTGTTCACGAGATTGAGTACATTCGCGGCCGCGTAGGCGTCGCCCGTATCAATCTGCGCGCCGCCTTCTTCCGTTGAAGAGGCATTGTTCATACCGGTTCCCGAGCGTACGAGGACGCTGTTGGTGACCGTCGCGGTATTTGTGTTGATGACATTGAGGTCACTGCTATTGCGACACGAGAGAATCATGGGGTTCGTGTCGCAGTCAACGGGGGCGCCGAAGAAATATGATAGGTCGTACTCGCGCATATCGAGTCCTCCTCCAAAGAGTTGATTGATAAACAAAACGAGTCCCTCGGAATTGAAGAGGTTCGTGTTAACGACATTGATGACGCTCGCCGTGGAGACTGCCATCCCCGTAGAGATGGTCGCGAGACTCACTCCGCCATCGGCCTCATTCTCGCCAGTTGTCGACACTGTCAGAGACCCACTCATGACCTCTCCCTCATTCGTGTTTTCGCTTGTGAGCACGGAGGAGTTGGATTCGCCGGCGCTGTCAGGATTCGTGATATTTATGTTGAGTTCGTTTTGAACGGTCGTCGTCGCCATCGCATCCCCCGTGTCAATCGTTCCGCCAAATAGTCCGCCGGTGCCATTGGTTGATGTCGCCACCTCTGTTTGCGGAGGAGTGGCATTGCTGGCACATACATTGTTCTCAATATCGAGATGTTCCGTCTCACCACATGTCGGAGGAGGGGATGGTGGTTCTTCGGGCGGAGGGTCTGCCGGCAAGTCGCATGAGTCGCCGTTCCATGTACCGCCGTCCGTGGCGCACACTACATCAGCGCAAGGTTCGGCAGTTTGGTCTCCAGGCACATTCGCGCAT
>LCPL01000019.1 GCA_001003605.1 Parcubacteria group bacterium GW2011_GWC2_48_17 | reverse complement strand
GCTCAAACGAGATCGCCCCGTTTAGAACTTTGAATCTTGAGTTTTGAATTTGTTTAGAGTTTAGAGTTTAGAGTTTAGGATTTCCGTGCGAAGCACGGCTCTGACTCCTTGTAAGCATATGGTTTCAGGTCTATTTCACCGCCCTCACCGGGCTGCTTTTCACCTTTCCCTCACGGTACTAGTTCACTATCGGTCTTAAGAAGTATTTAGCCTTGCCGGTTAGTTCCGGCGGATTCCCTCAAGCTATTCGTGTCTTGAGGTACTCAAGAACAGTAACAAGAAAGATTGTTTGTTTTCGTGTACGGGACTATCACCCTCTGGGGTGTCGCTTTCCAGCAACTTCCACTAACAAACAATTTTGTAACTTTCCTCGTATAAATACGACGTCACTGCCTTACAACACCGCTGCGCAGCAGCGGAATCTCCAATACCCAAGCACCAAATTACAAACAATACCCAATATCCAAAGCCCGAAATACTCAAACGAAGCGTCCCCGTTTGTGATTTTGAGTTTTGAATTTGTGATTTGTTTGTGATTTGGAAATTGTGATTTGGAATTTCCGATGCTACGCATCGGTTTGGGCTTCTCCGCGTTCGCTCGCCGCTACTGACGGAATACTTATTGGTTTCTACTCCTCCTGGTACTGAAATGTTTTACTTCCCAGGGTATGCCCGCGCACAGCGCGGAAACTCTAAATTCTAAATCCTAAATCCTAAGCAAAAGCCAAACCACAAAACTCAAAGTCCAAACTGAGATGTTCGAAATTTTGAATTTGGAATTTTGAATTTGTTTAGAGTTTAGAGTTTAGCGTTTAGGATTTCCGTGCTATGCGCGTCTTCGCGTTTTACGCGAAGGGGTTTCCCCATTCGGAAATCTTCGGATCAAAGGTTGCTCGGCACCTCCCCGAAGCGTATCGCCGCCACGCTACGTCCTTCATCGCCTTCTTAAGCCAAGGCATCCACCATACGCCCTTGTTTCCCATCAGGAAACTTATACACCCGCTCCGACAAAAGTCGGAGATGGTGAACCACTTAATTAATCCTGCTCCATAGAATCTTTCTCGCGTAACGCAATCCGCGAAACGTGTAACGCCAGAATTTTCTCCGCGATGCATGTTATACGCTATACGTTACACGATATGTATGAAGCATTGTTTGATTTTTACCTGTTTTGACTCAAGATAACCTTGCGATGTATCTTGAGTATTCTTGAATGGGCATCTTGAAAACCCATTCAAGTTCGTTCAAACAGACTTTACTCAAGCCAGTTTGAACTTCCGTCTACGAAGCTAAAAGACCCCTGAATCTATTCCTAAAGAAAATAGACCCAAAAGCGCTTCGTGATGGGTTGGAATTGTCAAAGTGTCATTCATCCTGAAGATATTCTTTTCCGTATCCGCGGGGCCAAATGAAACCATTTAGCCCCGTAGAAACAGAAAACCCGCTTCCAAAGCGGGGTACTTTAAATACGCAAGAAAACTCTGCGCTTAGGTATGCCGCTGTGAAATTAGGGTAAGAATTGACATTGCTTTGTAAGGGTAAGTATAACTATGGAACATTTTTTGTCAAACTCATGTATAAGGCTTGTGTATTACCTGTGGATAGCCAAAGAAAACACCCTGAATGAAGTTCGGGGTGTTTTCTAAACGCTATACGCTATACGTTATACGCTTCTACTTACTTGTGGTGAGTCTTGATTTCTTCGCGCATCCTTTCAATGAATCCAGCCGCGGCCTGCTGGCCGCCAAGACCGAACGAGAGGCCGAAAGCGAGAGAGAGTGCCACAATGAAACCGGTAAAGAGCGTCTGCACGAACGGAGCCGCGATACCGAGTTGGAAGAGCGCCATAAGGACGGCAAAAATCCAAATCGCCCACTTTGTCACTGAACCTAGGAAGTTCGCTGACCTGACTCCGGCCGCCATAGCGGTGCCTACGACCACTTTCTGCATCGCAGAAGCAATGACGACCGATACCAAGAGAATTAGTACGGCGACGATAACCTGGGGAAGATAAAGAAGTACTACCTGATTTAGGAAATCGTTCACCTGCGTCAAACCAAGCACATCAAGCGACGCGACGAGAAAAACGATAATGACGAACCACTCAATGAGCGCGCCTACAAAGCGTCCGGAATCAAGATTGAACCCGGCTCGCCGAAGCACCTCGTCAACTTTTGCGCTTCGCAGGATATTGTCTATCTTGAGCGATTTTATGATTTGATTGACAACCTGGCCTAAAAGAGAACCGACAGCCCAACCAACGACAAATATAATGACAGCGACTATCAAATTAGGTATGAAGGAAACCACGCCCTCCCCAAGGCTGTTGAATGAATCTCTGAAGCTTGAACTCCATGTTTCAAACATAGAAATGTTAGAATCTCTCTCCGGAAAGATTACTCACCGGAAAAAGAAATAATTAATGGCGAATAAATAATGGTGCAAACCAAACAGTAGGAAGCCCTCACATTGGAAAAGCAACCTAATACGACCTTATTTGGCTTTAAGTTCCACTTACAAATTATACCATATCTATTGGTTGCGTTGTGGATATCTTTGATATGGAAAAAGCTCTCTACAGAGCGGGTTTCCGCCCAATCTCGAGCGGAGGGAGTCCAAGCTTGTCCAAAACAATAATATGCGGATAGTCGAGTACGTCGCGTATCAGTTTGTCGTAGAGGCCTAGACGGTAATTGAATTCGCTAGTTTCGAAGGAGGCATATTGAAGTTCTTTGCCGATCTCAGATTCCATTGTTCTAATCTTTTGCTCTATCGAAGCGCGTCTTAAGTGGTCTCCCACGACAAGGATATCCAACCTGCTTTCTGTATCCTGAATGAATAGTCCGGCAATGATGACAAGTTTCAATCTGCCGGCAGATGACAGTCTGCGGACAATCTCGTCACCCTTAACAAGGCTTGTGTCCAAAAGGAGTCGTCTTAGTTCTTGTAAATATGGGAATGAGGCGTTCAGTATGAAACCGGGCATTTTTTTTCGGACGAGTTTGTGCTTCCTATCTTTCTTTTTCGCGACTCTAGCGGTAAATGCCCTATTTTTGATAAGCCTCATTTGCCGAAGTGTTGAGAGTTCCTGACGCACTCCAAAGAGTCCGTTTCTGACTCGTTCCGCTACGGCTTCGGCGGTAAAAGGTGTATCTGGGTTGAACAAGAAAAGACGCATTATCTTCACCTTATTTTCGGAGCCGAATAGTTTGCCTAAAATATCCATAGCGGTTAGCGGTTAGCGGTTAGCGTGTAGTTGAAGAAGAAAGAACTTGATGTCTTTACTTCTAACCGCCAAACGCTCTACGCTAGACGCTGAATTAGTGCATTCTAGCACCACTTCTAAATTGCGCTAGGAGTTGACAGAATCCAAGAAATATATTTACATAGACCCTAGAATTCACCGCACTCAAGAACTCAACACTAGAAAAAATGAAGATTATCTTGACAAGTAATCTCTTTGGCAAGGTTATCTGGGAAGTGCCCCAAGAGTTGGCCAGTATACTTGACGCTCCGGAAAAAACTGTTACAGACCTTCTTCAAGAAATCTCGTCAGACCGGGGGTGGGCTGCTGATATAGCTGGCAAAGCAAAAGGGGAGGTCCTTGCTGTAATTCAAGCACAAGTGCGAGCATTTTTTGAGTTGTTAACGATCGCCCACCGAAATGCCCAGATAGCTAATCCTCCCAGCAAATACTCAAGAATTATCCAAGAAGGTCTCGCTTGGACAGCAACAAAAATTAAAGCAGCCTCACGCTCCTTATAACTACGCAAACCGCCCGCGAGAACACGAGTCCTGCGGGCGATTTTCTTTTTCTAAACGCTATACGCTATATGCTTAACGCTTATTTTAGTGTCACTTTCCCTCCGGCTGCCTCGATACTCTTTTTGAGCTTCTCGGCATCATCCTTTTTCACACCTTCCTTCAGCACCTTGGGGGCGGCATCAACGAGGTCTTTCGCCTCCTTAAGGCCCATTGCAAGCGCTTCCTTGACCACCTTGATGACCGCGATTTTCTGCGCGCCAGCGTCAGTAAGCTCTACATTGAAAGTGGATTTCTCTTCCTTCGCCTCGTCGGAGCCTCCTGCGGAGGCGGGCCCGGCAACCACTGCCGCGGCCGACACGCCGAATTTCTTTTCCAATGTCTTTACAAGTTCGTTGAGGTCAATCACTGACATCTTTTCCACCTGCTCAATGAGTGCCTTGAATTTGGCCGGAATCTCTACTGGTGTTTCGTCTGCCATATGCGTAACTTAAAAATTGAAAAAGCAAAATGTAAAATTGAAAGACTTGGAATCTTTGAATTGCATTTTGATTTTTGATTTTTTAATTTTGATTTAACGGATAATTACTTCTTTGTCTTTGCAACCTCGCTCAACCCAACCACGAACCTCTGTATCGGCGAGTTAACGAGGTTGGTGAATTGCGCGAGTAGCGTCTGTCTTGACGGAATGGACGCGAGCGAAAGTACATCTTTTTGTCCGATAAACTTTCCTTCGAATATGCCGCCAATGAGTCGTGTCGCTTTTTCTAGTTTCTTTTCAAGACCGAATATCTCTCGCGCTGGAGCGGTTATGTCGTCTCCGGCTTCTAGATAAGCCACAGCAACTTCCCCTTCGAGACTTGGAAGCGTGCCTTCGACCTTTCCTCCCTCCAAAGATTTTCGGATGAGTGTCTTCTTGGCTACGAAGTAGCCGACTCCGGCTTCACGAAGTTTCCTTCGGAGCATTTGCGCGTTCGCAACTGTGAGCTTGCTGAATCGCACGAACGCAATCGAGGGCGACTTAGTAAAAATACTGCGCAGCTTTTCGATAATTTCTGTTTTCTTTTGTTTGTTTATTGCCACAGTAATAGCTTTCAGTTGCTAGCTGTCAGCTTCTAGTCTTCTGATAATAAAAACGACCAAAAGGTCTGGAGATTTCCTAGAAGCTAAAAGCTTGCACCTAGAAGCTTCTTGGGTTGTCTCGGCAGAACTTATAGTTAGCTTTTTAGCTTTCTAGGAATCCTTCCTAACAAGCTAATTAGCTAGCAAGCTAAACATGTCTGCTGTCTTTGACCTTGTAGCGAACAAGATATCAAATAGGAGGTAAATGTCAACGCTCTCTTTGAAAAACCCGAATAAGCTGAGAGTAATTTTCTCTCGCTTCCCGCCACACCCCAAAAAAGGTGAGCAGTGAAAAACTTACGATTAGAATAAGGACGAAGCCGGAAAGGAATCTCCAGAAAGCTCGGTCGAGAAGTTTGAACATCCCGTTAGAGGTAGTTCCGTTAGAAGTCCTGCGAATTTCATTTATATTGTCTTTCAAAGCTGGCATTGAAATACTTCTAACAGGACGCGACCTCTAACGGGAAACATAGCTAAAGTATACAAGCAACTGGAACTGGTAACAAGTAACTGGACGAAAGACGAAAGCATCAGGCAACTGAAAACAAGTAACCGATGTGTACCAGTTACCTGTTCCAGTTATGAGTTACGGTTCTGCTTACGGCACATTAAGCTGTTCTTGGAGTACTTTGATCTGCTTCATAGCGTCTTCAATCTCCTTGTCTCCTCCTCCAGTCTTGCTTCCGATTTCATTTAGCTTTGCTCGCGTCTTTGGACCAACATTTCCATATCCTTCGTCTCCGGGACCAGAAAGACCGTGCTTTTCTTGGAACTTCTTAATGGCTTTCAGAGTTGCCGGACCGAAGAATGTGGTCTCATTCCCTGGGGAGCCGCTACCCGTCGCGGCGATGACGGTATCAAGGTCGCTGTTGAGAATCTTTTGCAGTATCTTCACCTCGGAATGAGTAACGCCTTTTTTGATAGCACGCGAGGAAATGGCGCCGAGCGGCGATGCTCCTATCGCTCCTGCAGATGGAACAGTGGATGGCGCGGAAACGCTCGGAGTGGCTGCCGGGGCGGCTGCCGGGGCGGCTGCTTTACCTGCGAGAGAATTTAGAATTGTACGGGTAAGGGGGCCGACATTTCCGTATCCGCTCTGCCCTGCTTTCGCAATGCCGTACTTCACCTGGAACTTCTGGACGGATTTAAGCGTCGCGGGGCCGAAAAAGTCGCTCTCATTTCCCGGGGACCCAGGTCCTGTCTGGGCAATGCGCGTATCAGGGTCGCTGTTTAGAAGTTGTTGCAATGTCTTTACTCCAGGATTTGTCATACCTTTAGTAAGCAGGCGGTCAATTGTACCAGAAATAGCCTTTACCGCCGGAGTGGCCGTAACTGCCGCAGTCGCCGCTAGAGCTGGAGTGGTTGGAGTTGGTGGAACATATGTGTATCCGCTGCCTCCCCCGCCGCCGCCTCCGCCGCCTCCCCCACCGCCGCCAACTGTTCCGCCCGTCGTACAAGTGCCAGAGTCAACCGTTACTGTGAGCGTTTGAGCGGAAAGAATAGCCGGACTGTCAAATGTGTAGGTGGAAGCCGAATCCGTACAACTACTAGTTGTGGTTATCGAAGGAGAGCCGCTGGTTGACAGTGTGCGACGGCTGGTGGAAGTAACCCGGAGAAACGAATTGCCCGGCATAACTGCCGTGAATGTCCCGCTTCCAACTGTGATTGACTCTAGTACCGCGCTTGGAGCGGCGACTGTAAGACTGACGCCTCCAACCGATAGGATTGTGTCGGTGGAGCCGAGTGTAACATCGTTATACGCGGCATAAGAGACGGCTGGCGCTAGCCCTCCGAGGAGAACTAAAACGATTGTTGTAAAATGTGACTTTATGTTCATGTTTGTAATAGCCACCGACTTTCAAGTGCCTTTGCGAGGCCAAAGCATTTTGTGAGGCAATGAGTTGTGTTCACAAGCAAAATGCTTTTTAGCTCAAAAGTAGCGGGGCAAAATTATTCACATTTGCCAGCTCCGAATTGAGCGGGACCCGTCGTAGTAGCGATGAGATAGAAGTAGCTTCCGTTAGTGAGAAACTCAATACATCCTCCTTTCGCTCCTTCACTATGAATCGCCAATGTGCTCGTCGCGTTAAGTTTACTGATCATCAGCTCCGTAGAAGTCGCCGCTGTCGTCGTGCCCACGTTCATCGTGCCAATGGTCAAGACATTTCCGAACGTTGAAACGCCTGTGGTGCTCGCGAGAAAGGCGCCTGCGGTCGAAGTGGCGGATACCAATGTACTACCGTGAACCGAGAATGTCGCCCCCGGAGTCGTTGTCGCTACACCGACTGAACCGCCTACTGTGGCGAGATATACGCTTGATGTCGCGGTGAGCGTGCCGCCGATGGTAGAGCTTCCTGAAATCAATTCATTACCGTGCACCGAGAACCTCGCTCCCGGCGTTGAGGTTGCCACACCTACTGAACCACCGTCGGTGGCGAGGTATACGCTTGATGTCGCGGTGAGCGTGCCGCCAATGGTTTGCGTCCCCGACACCAATCCGTTGCCATGTACCGAGAATGTTGCTCCAGGAGTCGTCGTTCCTACACCAACGGTGCCACCAGTAGTTGCCAAATAGACACTGGTCGTCGCGGTGAGCTCCCCGCCGACGGTAAGCGTACCCCCGAATGCCCCGGTGCTTGAAGCGAACAATCCACCGTTAGAGCTTATATAGAGAAGTTTCGGTCCGGCAACGCTAGTCCCATTTAGAATGTCTAGCAAATGCGCAGTTTGCCCAGAGAATCCAACCAACGAAAGCGGAATAGACGCAGTCGTCGTGGCTTCAAGGGTTACTAAGGCTTTACCTGCACTCGGCTGTGTTGTGGTACCAAGCGTAAGATTCCGAAGTGTCACGTCATCGAGTCGAATGTTATTAGTATTTAAGCTAAGGCCGCCAGTAGTTGTGCCGACGGTAAACCAGTTAGAGCCGTCAAACATCTTAAGCGTTTTATTCGTGGAGTTGTAGTAAAAAGTTCCCTGTGTGACGCCAGTTGGTTCAGACGCTGTTGTATATCCCGCAAGCAGAATGGTGCCGGCAAGGCTGTTTGCAGTTGCGTTGCCAACCGTTAGGCCTCCGTACACCTCAAGGTTGCCACTTGAGCCGGTGGTGGTAGCGCGTCCAGCGACGAGCAGATTGCCGGTGAGCGATTGACTTGTTGACGAAGCATAGACCATTGTGGTCAAACCCGTGAGAGCCGAAGTGCCTGTAACAGAGAGGTCGCCACCCGTAGTTATACTAGTGCTTATCGTAGTCGCGGATACAACAGAAACCGCGATGAAAAGAGTCGAGAAAACGAGCGATAATGCGATAGAGCGCATCATGCTTCCTTTTTCTGTGCTAAAGAATCGTTGCATAGGTGCTAAATAATTAACTTTCTAATAAATCCTCTCCTGTTTCTCCAAAATCAAAATAAGAGAGCACGCTTTTTCTTTTGACATAAGAAAAAGCGGAGTAATGCACCGTCTATTATACTCCCCTTTGACATTGAGTGTGTTAAGTATGCCTGTGGATAACTGTACACATCTCTACTTAGCGACCTAGATGTTGGTGCTGTAAGAGTCAGACTCTCGGCGGAGAGAGTCTGACTCTTACAGCCTCCACATAGAGCGAATGTCACCAAAGAAAAAATCTCCCCTAAGCTTGAGCTCGAGGGAGATTTTTTGTTCAGTAATCCAATGTTTCCAAGAGCACTTTGAAGCTTGGCTCCCAAGGAATCGCCAGCAATCCTTCCTCTAGGATTGCTTTTGCTTTTCCGTCGTCCTTGATCGCGTACCGGTAAAGCTCAAACAAACGCAGATAAAGGTAACTCGCCGATGGGTCTAGTGTAATCGCCAAGCGAAAGTGCTGTTCCGCCTTCGGATAATCTTTGAGGTAATCCGCATAGATAACCCCGAGACTGTCCGCCACCAAGGCATTCTCAGGCATAAGCTTAAGTGCATAGGCATAGGCCTCCTTTGCCCCCTCATAATCCTCAATCCCCTTCCGTTTAAGCCCCAAATCAGCCCATAGAGCGCCATTTTCCGGGCTTTTTTTGATAGCGTCAATCAATTTGGCGATGTTCTCCTTGACCAAAGAAGCATCCGCGGTAGAAAGACTTGCCGGAATGATAATGGGACGGTTAAGCGAAGGGCTATCCGTGGCTAATGTAGCGGCTTTTTGAGGCGTTCCGGTTGCTTTTTGGGCGTAGCCATAGTCAATTTTCACATCAGGAGAGCCGACGATTTTCCCCTCCTTTCTGTTATCGCTTGTAGTCGCGGTGGGTATGATTGAAGGAGGAAATGTGCTTATAGGTACACCCCTCACCCATAGTGGACCCTTATAGATGCTCCAGAGTACGAATCCGGCGAGTACTACTCCGCCAAGCGTTAGAGCGATTTTCTTTGTTGTCATGGCGACTGTAGTATATCTAATTTTGCCAAAAACGGCAAAAACGAGTTGACTGATTCTCCCCTAACAAGGGGAGCACACGAGTCCGCGAGTGGAGGGGTGTCACAACCCCCGCCCTCGCCGACTCGGGTACCCCCTTTCTTTCCGCCAAATGACGGATCCGCCTCTGGAGGAAAGGGGGAGATAACCCCCGGCGCATCAGAATGCGTCCGCCCCCTTTATCAAGGGGGATAAATTCCGCTCCTCTTTGGGCAACGCAAAACCCCCTCCGACCGTAGTCGGAGGGGGTTTGTGCTGTGTACTAACCGAATGTCACAAGCAATCGGCTAGACAAAACTTTCACTAGAGTTAGATCGCTTTCTCTGATGCCTGTGTTGATACAGAGCCTGTCGGAGTGAGGAGCGAGCCGCTCTTGTCGTAGATCGGGACACCGTAGCTGTTAGTCCAGTCGAGGTTTTTCTCGGCTGTGGCTGCGGTTGTCGGCGATGTCGTTGAGAACGGTGACCAGATGAAGTTGTTCGTTGAAGTAGCATCGTTTGTCACATTGACACCTGTTGACGAGCCCATGAGGAATGCGAGTGGAGGATATGCCGTGTCGTTCAGGAACTTCACGTTAAGTGAATTGGTTCCTGCCGCCATGCCAGCAACCGTCGCTGATAAGACATACTCCTTACTGCCTCCCGCTGGGATTCTCCGAGCCTCGTTGGCTCCGAAAACTATTTCAACTGCGTCTGGCGGCATACCAGTAGTATTCAACGTTTCTACATCAACACCGTCTACCGCCGCGACAGCGAGGACACCTCCGCCTCGGAGTTCAAAGTCTTGTACATTGAATCCGGCGGGACCTGAAGTGGAAATGCCGAAGCTGACTTTGTAGAGCATCATGTCGCTTGAAGCGTCAGGATTGGTAACGGTGAACTTGTAGACAGGGTCGCCAGTAACGAGCGTGTTCGCGCCGAGGTTGGTCACACGAATCGTCGGTACGTTCTTGAAGATGCGTACGCCATTCGTGGTAACGTCGGTGGTGTAGCCGGTTACGTTCGCGCCAGAATCAAGTCCGGTCGCGTAGTTTCCGTTGACGCCTGTGTTGCTGCCGTCGTAGGTGATTCCGAGGAACGCGCCGTATCCGCCGTTTCCTGCCGTGCTGTCGGAGTTCGTGTTCGCGTCATGACCCCTAAGGTCGCCTTTAACCACAATGGTCTTAACTCCTGAAGGACCTTTGCCGAGCTTGACATTGGTGAGTGCGGATGAGGTCGCATAATCGGTATCGGCTCCGAATTGAGCCTCACCGACCTGCACGCCGTCCACCCACAAAGTCACTTTTCGGTTCTCAAGGTCAGCCGGGGAGTTTGAAGCGACGTTTCCGAGTTGGAGCGCAATCTTCTGAATCATGAGCTCTTCGGTAAGGTCGGCTTCAAATTTGAAGGCCGCGAGCGGAACGTTGAGTGTCCCAGCTTTCACCGCGCGATAATCGTACGCGCTTGAGCTGTCAGCGGTAACCGTGTAGGAACCACCCGAAGATGCCGTCATTTTCTGTCCGTTGGCATCGTTGATGGTTTCCTCAATAGTTTGAGCGCTTGCAAGACCGGTTGCACCAGTCCAGGTCGCTGACCCATCAATACCCCACCAGTAGATATTGGCTGAAGTCCCGCTCTTGAGGTCGCAGGTAAGGGACAACGTCTTTGAAGTGCCTTTTGTGACCAGAAGTCCGGTGCCGTCAAAGGTGAAGGTGGTCGTTGAAGCGAGAGTAGATGGATTCTTCACATTTGAGCCAGTGGTGTAAGAAGTTCCTGTCTTGGTACCGTCGCGAAGCTGACAATTCGTAAGGTCAGCCGCCACGCCGGTTGTCGCGTCGTTGTAGAGAGGAACCGTAGTTACGCGGATGTCTTCTCCAGATGCCGTAGCATCAAAGACGTAGCGCGCGAATTCGATTTGTTTGCCTCCCGCGATGACTGTCTGTGCCGGCGGCTGTGTGAGCGCGCTAACCGTAAGCGCTCCTGACTTAAGAGTCATGGCCGCAAAAGTGAGAGCTGATGTCGGAGCCGGGGTGATTGTCTTACCTGTCGTGAGTCCTCGCACTGTCGCAAAGTCATTTGACGGAGTAGTTGAAGCGGTGATGGTCGTGTTGTTGTTCATGTCAGTACCGATCTTTCCTTTGAGGAAATAGGTATTCTGACCGACCGGGAAGGTAACCGAATCCGAGAAGACGAATGAACCTTCACCCGAACCGCTCGTATATGAGCTGTCGGCCGTTGTTCCGTCTACCGGACCTGCGACAACGGAACCGTTGGCATCAACGAGCGTGATGTTCGTGATGTCATCAATATCATCTGCGTCGTTGTCGCCCAAGGTAACGTTGAACGCCATACGTCCCACCGAAATCGGCTCTCCTTTGACATCCACAATGAACGCGCCGAGGGGCTGGCCCTGGGTGTTAATCGCGATGTTCTGCGCCGGAGCGGCGTTTGACGTAGAGATGTTCATGCTACCGACGTCAATCGTAAGTTGGGCTGCGTCGTAGTAGTAGTCATCCGCGTTGTGAACATCAGCGCCATCTGCGGCCGCGGCCGCGCCATCGAAGTCTGGCATGATGCCATAGCCGTATAGTTCTCCAGAAAGGTTGATATCAGTTCGCTTAGCGATATCAAAGTCCACCACGCGTCCAGAACCGCCGATTACGTCGCCCTTGATTGAGATTTCTTTTGAATACCCCTTCTCAAGAACAATTCCTGAACCGAAGCTTGCGGTGTAGTACTGTCCGGCATCAGTTATAACCGGGTCGTAGGCCGTACCGTCAACATATACTTTGATGTTGGCGAGGTCTGACGCGCCGGCTGATTGCGTTTGATTCCATCGTACTGATTTAAGTCGGACATTTTCCGCCGAACCCGCGGTGATGCGGATTGACGAGAAGGTGTATCCGGTGATGCCGACTTCCTTCGTCACGCTTGTGCCCGGGTCAAGAGAACCGCGAGCGGCTGTGACGGTACCAATGGTGAGTCCTTCGTTGATGGTCTGGATAGTCCCCGTAATCGGGAATGAACCAGAAACCGTTGCCCCCGTGTTCACCTGAACGAGCGAGAGTCCGGCTGCCATTCCTGCGTGCGCGGCCGTGCTTGAAGTCGGCCGATTGCCAGCAATGGTCATCGTGCGAGTCTGTCCCGCCTTCACGACGAATGACTGCGTGAGTGTTGCTTGATGTTGAGAATTAAGTGTCTTTGAAAGACCGACCTGCATTCCAGTCTCATCGAGCAAGATGACGCTGTCAAAGATTGCGTCAACTGACTGCCCGACTCTCTCTACAACGAGGCCATTCACAGTTACATCGGAAGAACCTGCTGTAAACGTTACGTTTGTAAATGGAATGCGAGCCGCCTTGAGCGGAGCAAGTTGCGCCGATGGCTGGACCGGCGATTTGGTTACTGCGATACCAAGTCCGCTCGGAACTACAACTGGAGGTTCGGTCGAAGGTGTCGTTGGAGGAGTGGTTGGAGGAGTTACTACAACCGAACCGCCCATGCTATTTAGCTTTGCTCGCGTACCGGCTCCTACAAACCCAGTGCCTGATGAGAGGCCAACCGGAGTAAGCACTTCGGACGCGTATTTATTCTGGAACTTGACCACAGCCGCTTTCGTGGCTGGACCAAATGTTGATGTTTCATTTCCAGGTGAACCAGCGCCAGACATGGATACTTGCGTATCCGCGGCCGCGTTGAGAAGCATCTGAAGCTGTTTTACATCATCACCCGTATCACCCTGTTTGAGGTTACGAGTAAAGGTGTATCCAGTCCCAGTCATCGGTGCAGACGGCGTGCCTCCCGTAAGAGAAGCGCGCACATTGCTGATTGTACTTGTATCAGCACCGAACGAGGTGAGAAGTGAAATAATCGCATCTACTTGAGAAGTCGTTAATGCGGCGTTCGCGGTCTGTACTCCTACTCCCGCGACGAGCGTGAGTGAAAGCATAAGACCAAGAACACCCAAGACGATTTTATTTTTTTTGGTTTTACTTGTCATATGTATGATTAATATAAAGAACATCATCGGTACGGCGTACCGCACTCGATGAAACCTTCCTTTCCGATTTGGAATGCATCGCGTGAGCAACGCATCTTTCTTCGGAAACGAAGACATTAGTTTTCGACTCAAAAACTAATGCATTTTCGCAATCTGCTTTTCCGCCACACCTCAATAATTTGAAAAAAAATTGAAGAGATGTATGACGGCGTCCACTAATCCACCATCTTTCTTATAGAATAAAGAAAAAAGAGGGTGGTCTAGTTTTGAATAAAGGATTCTTTGCTGTTTGACTGATGACTCCATACTTGTCTCGCTTAAGTAGCGGACCGGAGCTTCGGAACAAAATCTTCCGTACGGTAGTTACAATCTACGCTAACACTAATACTGAAAAAGTATTATTACTGTCGTATTCTATTGTCAAAGTGCTTCTCTCTTCCTCTGGCTTTCTGAAAACCCTTCCGGCTCTTGAAAGACGGGTATTATGGTGTCCACCAAAAAATGGCACACCAATCAGGGTCAATTATACGGCGTAGCTTACAGCCCTGCAAAACAGAACGTGTGGATAACTTAAGAATTAGCCGAAAACAAAAGCGGAAATGCCTTTGTTAAGGCGTCTTTTCTAGGATTTACCACACGAAAGCAAGTATTGCATAGCCATACGCCGAAGTCAACGAAAGGCAACACATTTAAACAGTAATTACGCTGTATAGCCATAGTACGCAAAATGGGCATGCGAACCTAAAAATCTAGCAATATGTTTTATCCACAAGTGGCACAGCTATTTCAATTTCCGGAATTAAGAAAGCAAAGCATCATCGCACTACATTTTCTTCTAACGCACTTATACTAAGCACGTGTATTGACCACTACAATCCCAGATTACCCCCAAAGGGTCCGTAAAACCTTGTAGTATGGCCGTTTGGCGATGGTGCCCTAAATTTGTACACACCCGACTAAACGTGTTTGCATGATCTCCCCCATACCTGGAACCGTACATCGCTTAATCTACCAACACAAAATTAAGTATGCGCGCATAAAAAGCATAAAAAATGAAGCGCATTTGTGGTTTACCGTGCCATAGACACCAACAGTCTACGACTATCTTCGACACCACATATTGGACACAACAAAAAAGATAACTATTTCTTTTGCTAAACTATAGAGTAGCGACTCCACCTGCGACTGCCGCTTCTTTTAAGGACACCGCTTTGTACCATTTCAATAAGAAGCCTTTGAATTGTCTTTTCACTGCATTCGGTTGCCATCGCGGAGAAATCCTTAATTGTGGCGCTGGCCTGCTTGCGTAATACGGCAATAATATTCTGCATCCTGTCTTCCTTGGTTTTTGATAAGCTTAGTAAAGAATTTCTCAAGGACATACCGGTACTATGTTCTCGTGCTCTTTGGCGAGGACCCTGTGCCTTTTCGTAAAGGACATTCTCTGTCGTTTGAATCTGTCCTTTACTAATGTCCTTTTGACTTCTTCTGAAACGTTCGAAGTCCGCCAATGCGCGAAGCGGTGTGGTTTCTTCGTTATTTTGTTCCACATCTTGAGAGTTGCTCAAGAACATGTTGTTCTTGTTCTCTTTTTTTGTAACACTAAAAATGTTTCTGGATATTCCGAAAAAATCTTCTTGCAGTGTGCGAGCCTGTGAGGTGGGCAAATTCGAAACGCGCCATTTGCTCTCAATAATGTTAACGAGGCCTTCAAGTTCATCTTTGAGTACCGAAAAATTCATGGGAGAAAGTAGGTCGGCAATATGGGCTAGGTCGAGGCTTGAAAGTATGCGTGTTATTTCCGCGTGTGTGTCCGAGAGAAAATCTTGGCTGTGAACAACCGTGCGCTCCTTAAGAGAAAGTACGTGCTTTATTAGTAACGTTCCACTTTCTCGAATGCTCCATTTCAATGGTTCAATATCTTGAAATGAGCCGGTAACTACGTATAGAGCGGCAACCACGCGTTCTGTCTTTTTGAGCAGAAAGAGGAGGTATTGGTCATCCTTCAGAATGTCTGTTGTAATGGACACATTAAGGACGCTAAGAGCTCTCTCCATTTGATTATATCGACGAGGGTTCATCCAATAGTGAAATTTTAGGTTGTTTCCTTTCAAGAAACATCTAAAACCTTGAAATTACGTATAGGTATATTGTCTTTAATTGGCTGTGGGTTATAGCAATCTGAGATTCTACTGCTGGATTCAGTGTGTCCTTTATTTCACACTCTTATGTCCTTTATATCTACTACGTTGGATGTCTTTGTTTCAAATGTCCTCAAGAAAGGCGTCCAGAGAGTTTGATATGTCCATTATCGTATCGGACACATAAATTGCAAGTTCTTTCATAGTTCCGACACTAATGGATACGAAAAGCAAGCTGATTCTCTAGAGCGTGTCCCAAAACCGTGGTTCCCGAGTCGAGAAAGCCGGGTTCGTCGGTCGGAAGCCGAGTCGGAGGCCGAAGTGTAGTCCTCTACAGTGAGGCCGAGACGAGGCTTCGTAACCAGAACACGGCTTTCGCAGGTAGGGTTGTGGTTTGAGACATGCTCTAGCTAAAGTCTTTGCAGAAAGTCCAATGTATTTTCTGAAAATCCGAGTAGGGTTAGGTACACGAACTTCGCGTCTGTTACCAGGAAACAGTGGCCCACGGCACCCTACAATGGAAAAGCGCCGTGCTATACTACTGAATGCCGCGGAACTGAACGGAACTTCGCCAACGCAACGCGAGAGATAGGCACGGAACAGTTCCAAGTCGGTTTTGTGTTTTTTGTCTGTGTCGGTTCAGTGTCTTTCCATGTCGCGAAAAAGTAAACACGCAAAAAGTGCCACATTTCTTCGTGAAGAAACGCTTCAAGGTGTGTTTGCGGTATTTTTTTTCGCGATTGGACTTATTCTCATCTTTTCGGCTTTTGGAAAAGCTGGCGGGGGTGGAGAGAAAATTCATGTATGGCTAGTGAGTTTCGTTGGCGTGGGTTTTTATCTCCTTCCGGTATTGGCATTCTTTCTTTCGGCTGGATTTCTTCGCGCGCTTCGGGGACTTTTCCCTGTGAAAAAGACTGTGGGGGCATTTGTACTTTTTCTCTCCGGACTCGGAATAATCGAACTCATCTTCCCTGCCGAAGGAGGCTGGCTGGGAGAAGTTTTGTCTTCTCCGCTCGCGCGGCTTTTTGAGGTCTATACATCAATTGTCATTCTGGCCGCTTTCTTTGTCATCTCGATTCTTATTATGTTTGAAGCTTCGATTCCAGTTGAAACATTTGGCTTGTGGCTGCGGTCTCTTTTTGGAAAGAAACGGGAAACCAAGGTAAGCGGTTTGGAAGCCGCGTCTCCTTCTCATTATGAAGATGCGTCCACGAAGAACGTGGACGAGGAAACGGAAGAATCGAACGATGCTGATACGGAAAAGAAAAGCGAGAAGAAATCTGTCATCCGAGACGGAAACGGAGAATCACCTGTTGTGTCTTCTCTCATACTATCGCGCCTAAGCTCGAAGACTTATGCCCCGCCCCCAATCGCTCTCCTCGAAGCAGACAGAGGAAAGCCGGGGGTGGGAGATATCAGGGCAAACGCCAATATTATTAAACGTACGCTCCAAAATTTCGGCATTGAAGTTGAGATGGATGAGATATCAATCGGCCCCACAGTCACTCGCTATGCTTTAAAACCAGCGGAGAGCGTACGGCTTTCAAAAATCGTAGCGCTTCAGCGGGAACTTGAACTCGCGCTTGCCGCCCATCCAATCCGAATTGAGGCGCCTATTCCTGGAAAATCACTTGTCGGAATAGAGGTACCGAATACCGTTAAAGCAACCGTGGGTCTTGCGACTATGCTCGGAAGCGCCGAGTTTGCCACTTCTGACAAGCCTCTTCTTATGTCGCTCGGACGGGACCTCTCCGGGAAAGCCCATTTCGCGAACCTTTCAAAGATGCCGCACGCTCTCATCGCTGGAGCAACCGGTGCGGGAAAATCCGTCACGCTCCACACTATTTTGACTTCCTTGCTCTACCGCAATTCGCCTGACAATCTCAAGCTCATTTTGATCGACCCAAAGCGCGTCGAACTCACTTTGTACAATAAGATTCCCCACCTTCTGACTCCTGTCATCACTGACGCCAGGAAAGCAATTCTGGCGCTCAAGTGGACGGCCAAAGAAATGGATCGTCGGTATGACATCCTTGAATCAGAGTCTGTGCGCGATATCCATTCATATCACAAAACCATAGTAGAGCCGGAGTACAAAAAGCTGGAGAAAGCCCAATCGAAAGAAGCTTATAGCGGCGAGTTAGCGGCAAAGACCCCCGAGAGGTTGCCTTTTATCGTCATTATAATAGATGAGATCGCTGATATCATGGCGACGTATCCGCGCGAGCTTGAAGCGGCCATTGTACGCTTGGCGCAGATGAGCCGAGCCGTTGGAATTCATCTTATCCTCTCAACCCAACGGCCGTCCGTGAATGTTATCACCGGTCTCATCAAAGCAAACATTCCCGCTCGTATTGCGCTCCAAGTTTCCTCGCAGGTTGACTCGCGCACCATTTTGGATACTGGCGGCGCCGAGAAACTTCTAGGAGCCGGCGACATGCTCTTCCTTTCCGGCGAGATGTCTAAACCTATCCGTCTGCAATCGGCATTCATCTCTGAAACTGAAGTAAAGAAGGTCACGAAATATCTCACCGAACAGTACAAGGACGAGGTGCCTAACGAACTTAATCTTGTTGGAAGCGATGGCGAAAGCGACGGTTCTTCTATCTTTGAAAGTGGTGTCTTAAACGACGAGGAAATAGACGACAACCTCTATGAAGAGGCTCGCGGAGAGGTAATCGCCGCCGGCAAAGCATCGACCTCGTATCTACAAAGGAAACTTCGCATAGGTTATTCTCGCGCAGCTCGACTGATGGATATGCTGGAGGAACGCAATGTCATCGGGGCATCTGACGGGTCCAAACCACGTAGCGTTATCGGGGCAGTGGGGCATGATGCTCCGCCGCCACAGGTAGACGAAGGAGCGCCTGGACCGGGACAACTATGAAGGAAATATCGAATCTCGAATACCTAATATCGAAAAATATCAAAAGCTCAACAAGACAAACCGGAAGATCTATTTCTTGTTCCTTGCTAATTCTTTCTTATTTTTCGAAATTCGAAATTCGAAATTAGATATTTTCGGTTTTATGGAACGTACTCCAAAACTCATTATAGGTATTATTGCTATTGTTTTCGTTGTTATCGGTCTCGGCACCTACGCCTATCTTCAATCGCGCGAATATCTTCTAGGGCCGATACTTATTATTGAAGAACCTCTAAACGGCTCAATGTCCACAACCTCGCGCGTGTCTGTGCGAGGACTCGCACATAATGTCTCTTTCCTGACACTTAATGGACGGCCGATCTTTACCGATGAACTTGGGCGTTTTAACGAGTCATTGCTCCTTCAGGAGGGCTACTCTATAATGACCTTAGAGGCGAAAGACCGATTCGGGCATGTGGTGGAGAAGAGGTTGGAGCTGGTGTATAAACCGCCACTAAATCAAAATGAAAATATCAAAATGGAAAATGGGACAACAAGCGCTATGCAGTCTTGATGTTTGATTTTTTAACTTTACATTTCCTATCATGAACTGGAAAAATTGGCCGTATTGGGCAAAAGGAGGCGTGTTTGGAATAATCTTATTGTGTCTTTTATTTGTTTCAGCAGTCGCTCTAAAATTCATCCCGTCTATCCCTAATATACCTGCTTTTTTATTTATACTTCCATTCGCTTTAACAGAGGATAGTATCGTCGGCGTTTTTAACATCACTTGTCCAACAACCATATTCGGACCTTCTTGTCCCTCTAGTGTCGGAATACTTTCACTTATATTCACTATAATTCTTTACAGCATAATGGGAAGTCTTGTCGTCCACATTTGGGGTAAACTTAAAAATCGAAAGAAAATCATTACCAATCTTTAAGCTAACAGCTAACACCTAAAAGCTATAAGCTAATTCATATGGCCTTCGGCAAACCAAAAAAAGAAAAAGTGGCAAAGACACTCGGCGCAAACATTGAAGATACTTTAAACGCTATCAAAACTAAGTTTGGCGACGACGCCATCATGAAGCTTGGTGAAAAGCCGCGTGTGGATATTAACGCGATCTCAACTGGTTCAATTGGCCTTGATTCGGCGCTTGGAGTGGGTGGATTGCCTCGTGGGAGAATAATTGAGGTGTTTGGCCCGGAGAGCAGCGGAAAAACAACATTAACTTTACATGTCATTGCCGAAGCCCAAAAGAAAGGCGGCATTTGCGCCTTCATTGACGCCGAACACGCCATGGACCCGGAGTATTCAAAAAAAATTGGCGTTAAAATTGACGAGCTTTTGATTTCCCAGCCAGATACCGGGGAGCAGGCGCTGGAAATTGTTGAGTCGCTGGTCCGAAGCGGGCGGATTGATGTCATCGTGATTGACTCGGTCGCGGCCTTGACGCCAAAAGATGAAATTGAAGGCGATATGGGGCAACAGCATGTCGGCAAGCAGGCCCGCCTTATGTCGCAAGCGCTCCGCAAACTCACCGCCATCGTCGCTCGTTCAAAGACCATTGTTATCTTTATCAATCAAATCCGAATGCAAATCGGCGTGATGTTCGGTTGCTTCTCATACGATACTAAAATATTGCTTGCCGATGGCACAAAAGAAAATATTGGGAAACTAGTGAACCAAACGAAGAAAGTTAGGGTGCTTTCATACAATTTTGAAAAGAAGTGCGTAGAGCCGCAACTAATCACTGATTGGCATATAAACGGTGAGACTGATTATTTCCTCCAATTTTTCATCCAAAATCATACGAGTAACGGCAGACGCGGTTTTTCTTGCACCGGTGACCATAAAATCCACACGCCCAAGGGATGGAAAAAAGCAAAAGAACTTAAAGTAGGTGATGAAATATCTGTCCATATCACCGACACTTCGCTCACACCCCAACAAGAGGAAGTTATTATGGGTTCTCTGCTTGGTGACGGAAATATCAAGAAATTTAATGAGCAGACAGCATACTTTCGAGAAGAACACGGACCGAAACAGTCGGCGTATGTTTCATGGCTGGCCGCCGAACTTGGAGATATCACGAGCAATATGGTAACTGAAAATGCGCGCGGCAATGCCATCGTCGAAACAAAACATCTGCTGCGTATCGGAGACCTACACGGATTGTTTTACCCAAAGCAGAAAAAAATTGTCCCCGAATTCCTTGTGGAGCAAATAACACCGCGCATGGTCGCATTGTGGTACTGTGGCGATGGCTCGCTACAAACCGGTACTAGCCCGTGGAAGGGTAAAGTGTATGAGCGACGTCCCAGGGCAACACTCTACACAAACGCGTTTGGCGACCAACCAGAAAGCCGTGACCGCATTAACCGAATTTTTGCGAGATTCAATATCCAGCCAAAATGGCGTAAGTGCGGCGACTATCAGGTACTTAATTTTTCCGTTGCAGAATCTAAAAAGTTCTTTGAGCTTATAGCGCCATTCGTGCCAACTCCAATGGAATACAAGCTCCCGAAAGAGTACCGCAGTCGTTATCATCAATCTGAGCCTCAACAGTCACGGCAAAGTCAATTATTGCGACCAATGCGCATTAAGGAAGTTCGCCCGCGTGTTCCCTATCAGAATGGCCAACGTATTAGCAAGCAACGTTTTGACATCAGCGTTGCCAATAACCACAATTACTTTGCCGATGGTTCCTTGGTTAGCAACTCACCGGAAACAACGCCTGGTGGCAAAGCGCTCAAGTTTTATACTTCAGTTCGTTTGGACATTCGCCGCATTGCGCAAATCAAGAAGGGCGATGAGGTTATGGGAGGACGAGTTCGGGTGAAAGTGGTCAAGAACAAAGTTGCCGCTCCATTCAAGCAAACGGAATTCGACCTTATGTACAATGAGGGTATCTCCCGCGAAGGCGAGCTTATTGCGCTCGGCGAGAAAATGGGACTGGTGAAAAAGTCCGGCACCTCCTATGAATATGACGGCGTGAAGCTCGGTCGAGGCTATGATGCTACGCGACAATTCTTGCGCGAGAACAAAAAAGTCTCCGGCGAAATCCTGCGTGCTATCGTGAAGCAACTTAAGGATGGAGCGCTCACTGTTGCAGAAACGAGCGAGAGTGAAGCATCAAAGGAGACTGAGTAACTTATAACTTATGACTGAATAACATCACATGTCGATGAACTGGAAAAACTGGCCGTATTGGGTAAAAATGTTGGTGGTGGGATTTGTTGTGGGATTTTTGACTGATAGCTACATCCTGTTTAATCAAAAAGACATCTTCTTGATCAAACCGACGTGTTTAGCGATAGGAATATGTGATCCATATGTATCATTACCACTTATGTATGCCACTTTAGCTGGTTTCCTCATTGTATGTTCCTTAGTAGGAGCTTTTATCGGGTATCTTTACGGCAAAATCAAAAACCGAAAAACTAGAGCTATTCCTCTTTCATAATCCTGTGCTACCATAATTCATAATTCCTTATGGCTTTGTTGAATAATTCCTGTCCGCGACGGTTTTCACCCGTCGTAGCCAGGATCTAGGCAACAATGTAACTGTCGGGCATTCCAAGAGTTGTCATG
>LCPL01000018.1 GCA_001003605.1 Parcubacteria group bacterium GW2011_GWC2_48_17 | reverse complement strand
ATGACAACTCTTGGAATGCCCGACAGTTACATTGTTGCCTAGATCCTGGCTACGACGGGTGAAAACCGTCGCGGACAGGAATTATTCAACAAAGCCATTTTCAATTATCAATTTTCAAATAAAGCCCGAAATGCAATAATTTTAGAAATTAAAAATTGATTGAAAATTGTAAATTGATAATTGAAAATTACTTTAAAAATCCTTCTTGAGCGTTTCGCCTTCTTTCAACTTTGGTGTCCGATTCCACGGTGCCGTCTTTAAGCCGGATGATGCGGTTCGCGTGCTCGGCGGTGTATGTTTCGTGGGTAATGAGAATAATTGTGTGTCCGCGCGCGTGGAGCGTCTCCAGTATCTCCATGATTGCCTGTCCAGATTTGGAATCGAGATTCCCCGTTGGCTCATCCGCGAAAATCACCTTGGGTTCGGTAACAAGAGCGCGGGCAATTGCGACGCGCTGTTTTTCTCCGCCAGAAAGACGCACGGCAGGATAATCTTTTCTATGCGACAGACGTACCGCCTCTACCGCCCTCTCTCCTTTCATTCGCCATTCGCTCTCCGGCGTATCTCCATAGTGAAGGGGAAGCATCACATTTTGGAGTACCGAGAAATGCGGTAGGAGGTTGAATGACTGAAACACGAATCCCAGTTTTTTATTTCTAATCTCGGCAAGTTTGTCATCTGGGAGGTTTGATAGTTTCTCTCCAGAAAACCGGTATTCTCCTCCTGATTCTCTGTCAAGAAATCCAAGAATATGAAGCAGGGTGGATTTGCCCGACCCGCTTGGCCCCATTATCGCCACAAATTCTCCTTCCTGTATGGTAAGCGTGACGCCGCGGAGCGCCTCGGTTTCAACGCCGCTTTCGTCCCGATAGGTTTTTGAGAGGTTTTTGGTTTCTATGAGAGAAGACATAAAGATAAAATCCCAAATCACAAGCACCAAATCCCAAACAAATTCCAAACCACAAATTTCAAATTACAGACAAGAGCACTTCGTTTGTAGATTTCATGCTTTGGATATTTGGTATTGTTTGTAATTTGGTGTTTAGGTATTGGGATTTCATTTTTGCTGCTCCTGCACAAAAATGGCGTCTCCTTCTTTAAGTCCTTCCACGATTTCCACTTCTCTGCTCCCGCTCCTCGCGCCGGTTTTTACCACTGCCGTCTCAACCACTCCATCCACACGCACTTTCTGAACAGAAGCTGTACCGTCTTTTGCTTGTACTGCGCCAGAAGGAATGACCAAGACATCTTTTTTCACGACGATTCGGAGCGTGATATCGGCGGTCAGCCCGGAGCGGAAATTTTGTTCCTGCCTCTCAAGAGTGAATGTCGTTTTATATGTCGGCACGCCTTCTATCTCGGTTGAGGCGGACTCAATCTGCGCGACGCGTGCGGGGAAAACTACCGAATCACCGTACGCGTCAAGCGTCGCCTCTGCCGGCATTCCTGTCTCTAGCTTCGTTACGTCCGCTTCCGGCACGTTCGCTTCTATAACAAATCCATTTGTTCCGAGGAAGGCCATGATTGTTTCTCCAGCTTGTATCGTTTCTCCAACCTCCGCGTGCTTTGACGAAACTTGTCCACGAAACGGCGCTCGAAGTAGTGTTTTTCCCAAAGACGCCTGCGCGACAAGGAGGTTCGCCTTTACCTTTTCGAGCTCATGCCGTGCTCCCGCGACAGTTTCCGGAGTCGCTTGCGCGCGAGAAAACAGAAGCGCCATTCTCGCTCGCTCAAATTCGGCCTCTCCGTCTCTAAGAGCGTTCTGCTGATTCTGTACGGAAGAAATTGCGTTCGTGAGTGCGCTTCTCGCGGAGGTAACGCGCGAGCGGAAGTCCGCGAGCGTGGCCGCGTCGAGGGTGCTATCGTCCCTTAGCGTAAGTCCGAGAACGATAAACAAGTCCTGCGCAACACGAAGTTCCTTCAAGGCATCTTCAAGCGCCGATATAGAAGCAGAGCCGCTTTGCAGAATATTTTGTAAGCTGTTCACGCTATTTCCCGCGCTTTGGCGTTTTCGCTCGGCATCATACGCCTCCTGCGTGCCTGTTCTATATGTCAGGCGTGGAGAAGATGTATTGTCATTCGAGAATAGAGGGTCCGCGTATCTGTTAATAGATTCTTCGGCGGCGCTATACGCGTCTGACAGCGCCGAAAAAGTTTTATTCTTGCTGTTCTGGAACGACACCTCTGCCTTATGCGCTTCCGCCTCTTTCAACTGGATTTCCTCCGCTCTAGTTCCTTGAAGAATTTTCGCGAGACTCGCTTCCGATATTGCCACGAGAGCTTTGCTTTCCTCGACATGCGCGTACTCAGAATCGTTCTGCAAAGACGCGATAACGGCGCCGCTTTCCACGATAGCGCCGACAGGGAAAGGCAAAGATTTTATGGTCCCGCCGCGATCAAACGAAAGCAAAACGTTACGCGCTGCCTTCACAACGCCGGTAATAAAAACTTCTTGCGTAATATCACCTCTGTAGACTGTGACAACTTCTCCCGCTGGAGAAGTTCCGCCGAGCGTGACGAAATAGGTCGTTATAAGACCAGCGATGATAATTGTTCCTATGTAGATTGGCGGTTGTTTGATGTATGAAAACATTTTGTGGGGCGTTTTTAACACAGAAGAATTAAGCCGTTTCAGCCAATTTAAAGGGGCTACACCATACCACATCTCACAGTTCATGGAAAGGGGCTCCAAGTGTTGCAATTTTTCAAGGCGGTATTACTATTGCGAATAGCATAGACTTTTAATTATTAACCATTAACTTTTAACTATAGAATCCCGTTAGAAGTCGCCCGAGATTGAGTGCGGCGATATGTATACGGGATGTAATGTAAATTCTACCGAAGTGCCAAGTGGGCTATAAGGTAGACTTCTAATTGGATGGAACCAGAAACACAAACACAGGGGACTGAATCTAACGGCTCTTCCGTCGCGAAGACCGCCGTTTGGCTCGTTCTTCTTATCATTGTCGTTGGCGGACTCATCTTCTACGGCAGTAAAAAAAGCGGCGAGGAAGAAGCGGCCCCAAAAGAGCCGATTAAAATCGGATTTATAGGGCCTTTGACGGGCGATGCGGCAAATATGGGACAAAACGCGCAAGCCGCCGTGGCAATCGCAGTTGCGGAAGTAAACACTGCCGGCGGCATTAACGGCAGGATGCTTGAAGTCATCTACGAGGATGGAAAATGCAACGGCAAGGACGCGGCAAATGCTGCGAATAAACTCATCAATATAGACAAAGTTCCAGTGATTTTGGGCGGAGCTTGTTCTGGTGAGACATCTGCATTCACTGGTGCGGCGGAGCAGGCAAAAGTAACGGTACTCTCGTATTGTTCGTCAGCGCCCACAATTACGCAGGCTGGTGACTATATCTTTCGCAACTATCCTTCTGATCTGTATCAGGGGGCATTTGGTGCCGATTATATCTATACCACACTTGGCAAGAAAAAAGTCGCGATACTTTATGTAAAATCGGATTGGGGTGTTGGTATCAAAGATGTATTTCTGGAGAAATACAAGGCGCTTGGTGGTACCATCGTTGCTGAAGAAGGATATGAACAAACTGCTCGAGATTTACGCACCAATCTTACGAAGATTAAATCAGCCAATCCTGAAGCAGTGTATTTCCTCGGCTACACCGAGGCGTCAATTCCAGGTCTTAAACAAGCAAAAGAACTCGGTTTGAAAGCGATACTATTCGGAGGCGATGCATGGGATGACTCAAAGATTTGGACAGAAGTAGGGGAAGCGGGAGAAGGCGCGATGTATTCAGTGGTATCCGCTCCGCTTAACGACAAGTTCAAGACGGATATGAAGGCGAAAGTGGGGAGCGATGAAATCGCAGTCTGTACTCCTACTGCCTATGACGCTTTGAAAATTCTCGCATCGGTGCTTGGCAAAGTGGAAGCAACCGGTGAAGCGATTAAAAATGAACTGTATCGAACGGTCTATACCGGAGGAGTGTCAGCGGCGGAAGTTAAGTTTGACGCGAACGGAGATATGGTTGGAGCAAACTACGCGGTGAAAACGGTCAAAACCGGAAAAGCCGAAGTAGTGCAATAGGAACAAATTATCAAACCCGTCCCGACGAGAAATCGGGGCGGGTTTGCGTTTGGCTACACACGCCAGAAATGCTACAGTTTTCTTCACCCTCTAAACTTTTTACCTACACATTATGCAGTACATATACGTGTTGCAAAGCAAGGCTGACGGTAACTTCTATATCGGCTACACTCAAGATTTGCGAGAACGGCTTAGACTGCATAATGCGAAAAAAATTGCTGCGACAAAACGGCGAACACCATTTATACTATTATACTACGAGGCGTATATAGACAAAAAAGACGCCTTCGTACGCGAACAGTATATGAAAACACAATGGGGGCACAACTATATAAGAAAAACCTTGAGCAATTTTTTTAATAGGTAAAAAGTTTCTAGGGTACATGGACATCGTCCCCCAACTCATTGCGAACTCCCTCATTGCCGGCTCAATTTACGCAATCCTCACGCTCGGCTTCAATCTCACCTATGCGAGCGCGAAGTTTATTGACATGGGGTTTGGTGTTATGACCGCCATCGGCGGGTATACGGTATTTTATGTTTCAAAAACGCTTGGCGCACCGCTTTGGCTAGGCCTCATTGCCGGAATCTTACTCTCCGGATTCGTGAGTTTTCTCGCGTATACCTTTATCTACAAACCGCTTCGCGCGCGAAAGTCTTCGGGTGCGGTTTTGCTTATCGCCTCGCTCGGCACGCTTACCGCCGTTCAGGCGGTCATCGCGATTCTCTTCACGAGCCAGTTTCAGACGCTTTCTGGGCTTCTCCACGGAAACAGGGTATTTGAACTTTTCGGCGCGGCATTTACGGCGGTGCAGCTTTCCATTTTTTGCGTCGGCGTTCTACTGTTCTTGTTGCTCGCTTTTCTTCTCAAGAAAACTCTTTTCGGCAAGGCGACCGTGGCAATTGGTGATGATGAAGAGGTGGCAAAAATTGTCGGTATTGATACTGACCGCGCCATGGGTCGGCTCTTTTTTCTCTCCGGCGCCATAGGCGGACTTGCCGGCATTCTCATCGGGTTTGACACGGGGATTGAGCCCATCATGGGGCTCCCGTGGCTTCTCGCGGCGGTTGTCGCGGCAATTATAGGCGGCATCGGCAATATCTACGGGGGCATCGCGGGGGCGTTTCTCCTCGCCTTCGCCGAGAACTTCGGCATTTGGAAAATCGCCGGGGAGTGGAAAGCAGCCATTGCGTTTGGCTTACTCATTATCTTTTTGATGTGGAGACCGCAGGGAATATTCAAAAGATGAAATCACAAATTACAAGCACCAAATTACAAACAATTACGAAATTCAAATGACCGAACAAGATAAGAAACCTTATGACCTAGAAGAACGAACCGAAAAGTTTGCGTTTCGGTGTCGCGATTTTGTCAAAAATTTGCCGAAGAATATTTCAAATATAGAATACGGAAAGCAATTAATTCGTTCCTCGGCTTCTCAAGCGGCGAATTATATTGAAGCAAACGAGGCATTAAGCAAAAAAGACTTCAGTCACCGCATTCGTATTTGTCGGAAAGAGGCAAAGGAGAGTTGTTTATGGTTACGACTGTGCGATATCGGTACTGACAGCCAGCTTTCTGCAGAACGAGAAAGATTGCTCGCTGAGGCGGTTGAGTTACGCAAAATATTTAACGCGATTCTTAACAAGAGTTTGTAATTTCTTTTTTTTCGGTATTGTGGTTTGTTTGTGGTTTGGAATTTGTAATTTGTGATTTAAGAATGGAATACTTGATTCACCTCGCCATTTTGGTCTCCATCTACGCCATACTCGCGCTCTCTTTGAACCTGGCCGTAGGGTACGCCGGCATCCTCTCGGTGACCCACGCCGCATTTTTCGGGATTGGAGCGTACGCTACCGCGATTCTTTCCACGCGCTATGATGTCAATTTCTTTCTCGCGCTCGTGGTCGGAGCGGCGCTTACCGCAGTGGCGAGCTTCCTTATCGGCGCGGTACTCTCAAGGTTCCGCGGGGACTTTGTCGCGCTTGGTTCCGTCGGTTTCAATATGATTGTCTGGAGCATCCTTCTCAACTGGCAAGAGCTTACGCGAGGGCCATTGGGTATTCCGGGCATCGGGAGACCAGAATTAGGAATATGGAATATAGAATATAGCTTTTCATCCAATTTCTCATTTTTGTTGCTTGCCTTGTGTTTCTTACTTCTCGTGTACCTCGCCGCCCGATTCATTGAACGCTCATCCTTTGGAAGAGTGCTCAAGGCGATTCGCGAAGACGAGGAGGCCTTGGAAGTTTTCGGCTACAAAGCACTACACTACAAGCTCGCAATTTTCACAATTGGCGCAATGCTTGCTTCCGTTGCGGGGGCGCTCTTTGCCGCATACATCACCTTTATTGACCCTTCAACATTCACGATAAACGAATCCATCTTTATCCTCTCGGCAATAATCCTCGGCGGACTGGCGTCAAATAAGGGCGCCGTCATCGGCGCGGTGGTACTCATTTTACTTCCCGAGCTCCTCCGCTTCGTCGGTTTTCCATCTGACATCGCCGCACAAACACGGCAGGCGGTGTATGGACTCATGCTTATTGTGCTCATGTTATATCGCCCGCAAGGTTTGGTCGGCGAGTATAAATTATGATTTTGCAAACCCAACATCTCTATAAACATTTTGACGGTGTGAAGGCCGTTGACCATCTTTCGATTTCGTTTGAAAAAGGGAAGATTACGGGAGTGATTGGGCCAAACGGGTCGGGGAAAAGCACGCTCATTAATCTCCTCACTGGTTTCATTCCATTCGATTCGGGAGAAGTCATCATTGCCCATACGCACCACTTTACTAAAGTAAAGTGCAGCGATGTAGCGGGATATGGATTGACGCGCACGTTTCAAGATGTGCGGCTTTTCGAGCAGATGCCGGTTTTGGATAATGTGCTGGTGGTGTTAACCGAGAGGAGCGTGTTTGGGGCGCTATTTGAAAAGCACGGCAAATTTCACCTCGCGAAAGCGGAAGAGGTGCTCACCCGCGTAGGACTCTTTGAGAAAAGGCACGCGCTTGCGCGCAATCTTTCGTATGGCCAGCGCAAACTCTTGGAAATCGCGCGCGTACTTGCGATGAATCCCGAGGTTATCTTCTTTGATGAACCGTTCGCAGGTCTCTTTCCTGAAATGCGGAAAGTGGTAGTATCGGTGATGCAGGAATTGAAGCGGCAAGGCAAAACGCAGATTTTGGTGGAGCACAATATGGAGCTTATCCGAGAGCTTTCTGACCGTTGTGTAGTGCTGGATTCCGGGGAACTTCTTGCGGAAGGAGAGCCGAGCCATGTGTTAGCAAAAAGAGAGGTGATAGAAGCATATCTTGGCGAATAAGAATTCGCCGAAAATCCCAAATCACAAGCACCAAAATCCAAACAAAGCGCAATTTGTTAAAACATAAACAAAGAAATGTTTGTAAAGTTTGGAATGTTTGTATTTTTGTTTGGCGTTTTGGGTTCTTGTGTTTTGTGTAGTTTAATTAACATTAATTCTTGATATATGGAACCTCAAGCTGAATCAAAAACAAACAAACCCCGTGTAACACTCTGGGTTATCGTGCTTGTGCTGATTGTCGCGGGCGGATTCGCTCTTTTTAAGCAAGAACGAGAAGATGAGGCGATAAAGATTGGTGTAATTATTCCACTTACAGGTAGTCTTGCGAAAGTTGGTGAGGATGTGCGAGCCGCACTTCAAATTGCGGAGGCCCTGCTTGATTCGCAAGACGCGATTGAGCTTATCTTTGAAGATGATGCGTTTTTGCCGGAAAAATCGGTAAGCGCGTTTCAGAAATTAACCTCTGTAGACGGCGTTGATGCCGTTATTGGTCCTTTGAATGGAAGCGCCATTGAAGCTGTCCGTCCTCTCGCGCTCGAGAAAAAAATTGTCGCGTTTACACCATGGGGCGCAGGCAACCGCATTGGTGGATATACCATTAAGAATTCTGTAGAGGCGGACGAAGAGGCGCATGCAATTGCAGAATTAGCAACCTCACAATTTCAACTGAAACGGCTTGCGATTTTATATCTCAAAAATGAATGGGGCTTAACACACGCACGCGCGTTTGAAACGGCGCTCAAAACAGAAAATGTGGAACTCATCGCAAGCGAGCCTTTTGATTTTGGAACAACGGACTATCGGACGCAACTCACTAAAATTAAAGCCGCGCGTCCTGATGGGCTCTTTATTGTAAACAATGGTGCTGCAGTTGGAATTGTTGCAAAACAGGCGCGACAACTCGGAATCGCCGCGCAATTATTCGGGCAATACGCCACGGAGTCATCTGACCTCATTGCAAGCGGAGGGATGGACCTTGAAGGACTTATCTACTCGTTTCCGATAGATGAATCGAATCTATCAGACACACAGAAACAGTTTGTGGCCGATTTTGAGGCAAAAGCGGGGGGCAAGCCGCAAGTTGCCGCGTACAATGCCTATGATATTTACGCCATTTTGCGCAGTGTCTTTAAGAAGTGCGGGCGTAACAACAGTCTGTGTGTACGAGACTATATTCTTGGGTTGAAGGAGTATGTCGGTTTAGGAGGCATCATAAGTTTTGCAGAGCAGAAATTACATCGTGAATTTCACTTTAAAACTATCAGGGAAGGCCAATTCATGCCGCTTGCCGAATAGCTAAGACACCCTGGCTCCACTTTACCAGAGTAAAGAGGAGCTGAAAGGGGGGAATATGCAAAAACCATGAAAGAGACATTATTAAAAGTTAAAGATGCTCATGTTCATTATGGCGGGGTGAAAGCGCTGGACGGGGCGAGTGTGTCGCTTGATGAAGGCGAGATTGTGGCGCTCATGGGGCCGAATGGAGCGGGGAAGTCAACGATACTGAAGACTATTTTTGGGCTCGCGGAACTATCGCACGGCAAGGTACTCTGGCATGAACGCTCTATCAAACCAGTGCCACATGAAATGGTCGCGGAAGACATCGCGTTCGTACCGCAGGGCAGACGCGTGTTTCGGCACCTTACGGTGCGTGAAAATCTTGAGATAGGCGGATTCATCGTTCATAACCGCAAACTCCTTCAGGAAAGGATAGATGAAGTGCTCGAATTCTTTCCCGCGCTCAAAGCGAAGATCAACGCAAAGTCCGCGACGCTTAGTGGCGGGCAACAGCAGATGCTTGCGATTGCGCGGGCGCTTGTTACGCGCCCGAATGTGCTTCTCTTGGATGAGCCATCGCTCGGACTCGCTCCGAAAATCGTCAAAGAAGTATTCGCGAAGATAAAAGAAATCAACGCGCGACACAGGACGGCCATCTTTGTCGTCGAGCATAACTTGAAATCGCTTTTGCACATCGTGAATCGGGCGTATGTGCTCGATAAGGGAGCAGTGGTGGCGGAAGGGAAGCCAGACGACATAATTAAGAGCGGGATACTTGAGAGAGTGTTCCTTGGGAAAGTCTAATTATGTACCAATCAACCAATCTGGTACTAATCTACCAATACCAACTAATCCGACCCGACTTCTTCTCATTTGCAGGTATCCGCCCGGATGAATGGGAATTCATCCATTCGGACGGGTTCGCAGATTGGTACTTAATTTGTTATTATATCGGCTATGTCAAAAACAATTTGGATTATCATTGTTATAACGCTTCTCATTTTAGGAGGCTGGGGCATCGTTGCACTCACCAAGGGAAGCACTCCGCAGAGTCCTGATAAGAGTGTATTTTATGAAGCCCAGAGCAGAGACCATATCGAAGTCGGTGCGGAGCATCCTGAATATAATTCCAATCCTCCTTCAGGAGGCTGGCACTATACGGTAACCGCCAAAAAGAAGTATTACGAAGAGCCGATTCTAGATGGATACGCGCTCCACAATCTGGAACACGGAGATGTTTGGATAACCTATAATCCGCGTGTCCCACAAGAGGTGAAAGACGAACTCAAGAAATTCGCTTTTTCAAAGGTGCTTATCAGTCCCCGCGAGGAGAATGAAACGGATATCGCGCTCGTAGCGTGGGAGCGAGTGGACGGGTTTAATCTAGAGGACGGGAAAATTCCCGAAACGCGTATTCGCGACTTTATAAACCGATATCGAAATCAAGGTCCAGAAAAGATGCCGCTTGGGGCGATAGAAGCCACCTTTAACTAGTAACATAGCGTAGAGCGTTTAGCGTTTAGTAACTAACCGCTAACCGCTAACCGCTAACCGCTATGCTTTTGCTAGATGGAAAAAAAGTAAGGAGCGAGATTGCAGAAAGACTTCGCGAAAGAATCGCGAAGTTTTCGTCTTCCCCTGTGCTCGCCATCATTCAGGCGGGCGGACGAGAGGAATCAAACGCCTATATCGCCCGCAAAAAAGCATTTGGGGAGTCCATTGGGGCTAAGGTATTGCACATTCGTCTTCCAGAATCGGTGTCCGAGGACGAGTTGATTGAGCGCATAAAAGCATTGAATATCGACGCTAATGTGCACGGCATCATTCTTCAGCTACCGCTTCCGGAGGGGTATTCGAAACAGCGCATCATTGACAGGATCCTTCCAGAGAAGGATGTGGATGGGCTTACATTCGCGCAGAGCGCTCGCCGCGCAAAAGGTGAAAAAGAGGCAATGACGCCGGCAACGGCGCGAGGTATCGTTCTACTTCTAGAATTCTACAACATTTCCATCTCGGGGAAGAAAGTTGCGGTGCTAGGACGCTCCGCACTTGTCGGCGCACCGACGGCCGAGGCGCTTTCTTCTGCCGGAGCAAAGGTCACCGTTTGTCACAGTAAAACGGTAAATACGAAAGAAATTACCCGCGCGAGCGATGTCATTGTGGTTGCCATTGGAAAGCCAAAGCTCATCGGCCGAGAGTACTTTAGGGAGGACAAGACACAAACGGTGATTGATGTCGGAATTACGGCTGTAAGGGGGAGCGGGATTACGCGTCTTCAAGAAGAGATTCCAAGCCGGCAATTGGCGGGTGACGTGGATTTTGAGGCAGTTAAAGACATGGTTGCGGCGATTTCTCCGGTTCCCGGCGGGGTTGGGCCAATGACTGTAGCCGCACTCTTTGAGAACGTAGTTGAAGCTTTTGAAAAACAGATGTAACATTGTAAGCCGGTTGCAGTCTTATTATCGGGCATTATCAATTAATTTAATCGGTTGAGCGATTACCCCAATAGCAGTCCGCTTGAGGCGGGCACAGCGGGGTGGCGATCGTAGAATATAACGGAGCGCAGCGAAGTATATGTTCTTGACCCTGTTAAATCCCAGCCGGAAGCTGGAAATCCGCCCGCGGCGGATTATTTAACAGGGTGGCGATTTTTTTAACATCTCATCTTCGCTATACTCGATTCGATTAACAAAATCAGCTATGTTTGAAGACCAAAAAATCAAGAAAAGTGTCATTATCACGCTCGCGCTCCTGTCACTCTTTCTTCTTGCGGAAACGGTCGGAGAGGTCAAGTCGTATCGGTATATAGGCTCGTACCCCTCTTCACCAAGCTCCATTAACGTGTCCGGCAAAGGTGAAGTCGTCGGCATTCCCGACATCGCGACCTTTTCTTTCAGCGTGACAGAAGAATCACTTGTAGTCAGCGAAGCACAGACCGAATCGGCGAGAAAAGTGAACGCCATTCTTGATTATCTGAAGCAAAACGGTGTTGCGGAGAAGGATATCAAGACATCCGGGTATAACATCTATCCCCGATACGAGTATCCGGCAATTTCGTCCGCCTACTATCCGGTTCCTCCTTCAGGCAAGCAGACATTGGCCGCATATGTGGTTACCCAAAGTGTCGCGGTAAAGATTCGAGACCTCGGCAGTGCCGGGAAGCTTCTTGGCGGCATTGGCGAACTTGGAGCAACGGATATTTCCGGCCTTTCTTTTGACTTTGACAAACGCGATGAGCTCATAAAGGAAGCTCGCGACAAAGCGATAAAAGAGGCACGGGAAGAGGCGGCGAAACTTGCAAAGGCGCTCGGCGTCCAGTTGGTTCGCATCACAAGCTACAGCGAAGGCGGGTATTATCCAATGTACGGCAAGACCATGATGGCGGAAGCGTATGGCCGCGGCGGCGACATGGCGGTTGCGCCCGAGATTCCGGTCGGCGAGGATAAAATCACCTCCAACGTGACGATTATGTACGAGGTGAAGTGACACAAAATAAAGAGCGAACGCGACTATATTTTGTGTCATCCCCGCGCCGGCGGGGATCCAGTAAGTAGAAAGCAGAAAAAACAAAGAGCACCCCCGCCCTAGCCAAAAGCCGGGGGAGGGTTCTTGACGTGCTAGATAATTCAATGTTATCTTTCAGTCGAACGAACAGCAGCACATTTCACAGAAAGGTTTCGTATGCTCACACGAGAACGCGAAGAAGAAATTGCCGAAGTCCTTAAGGGGTATCGCATACAGGCGGGTAGAGACGCGCTACTGGCGCTCGAGATGCAGTTTATGGTTTTAAACGTCGCAGGTTCGTGCTTAGAATCTGGAGTGTATGAAATCCCAGACGTTGCCAAGCAGATTGTGAATCACCCTGAATCAGTTCTCCCGCCACAACTTGCATCTCTTGTCACATTTAAGGAGCTCCAAGAATTCTTTGACAGTTTCTACTATGACCTCCACCTCGATGAAATCCACGACACTGAACTTAGGTGGTCGGAGAACATGGGGAACTTTTGAAAAAGTCCTGCGGCATAGGCGGTCAGCATCTGTTGACCGCTTTTTTGTTGACATTTTAGGGGCTTTAGAGTATGTTATTTACATGTAGCCCCGCGAGGGGTTTTAATTTGGGAAGCTGTCAGGTTCTAGCTTTTCGCTTCTGGGGAAATCCTAGGCGGGCAGTTAGCATTTGAAAGCCAACAGCTATGAAATTGATTGACTATCTTAAAGAGACTCGGGCGGAACTCAAGCATGTGGCGTGGCCGTCGCGAAAGCAGGCGATAGTCTATACCGCTGTTGTTATCGCCATCTCGCTTCTTACCGCGGCGTACCTCGGCGCGTTTGATTACATCTTTACGTCGCTTCTGAAACTCATCATATAATATCGAATACCTAATTTCGAATTTCGAAAAAGTTAGAATATTCAATATTGAAACTTTTAAGTATTTTTCGATATTAGATATTCGAGATTCGATATTTCAAGACTATGAGCAAACAAAAGATACAAGAAGGACGAAATTGGTACGCCATTCATACCTACGCGGGGTATGAAAACGCGGTGTCGCGCAATCTGAAACAGCGCATTGAATCTCTCGGAATGGAGGACAAGATTTTTGCAGTTGTTGTTCCGACAGAAAAGAAAATCAAAATCAAGGGAGGCAAACGGGTCGAGGAAGAGGAAAAGATCTATCCCGGCTATGTTCTTGTTGATATGGTCGTCACAGATGATTCATGGTATGTGGTGCGAAATACTCCGCGAGTAACGGGCTTTGTCGGGTCGGGAGTATTCCCTGTGCCGCTTCACAAAGCAGAAGTGGAAGATTTGTTCAAGCGCATGAGTTCTGATAAAGTGGTTCACAATATTGAACTTGACACAGATGACACTGTAGTTATCATTGACGGTCCGTTCAAAGACCTTGAGGGCAAAGTCGGAGAAGTTGACGTAGAGCGCGGGAAAGTAAAAGTTTTGGTGTCCATGTTCGGCCGAGAAACACCTGTCGAGCTAGACTTCTTGCAAGTAAAGAAGCTCTAGCTCGAAAATCCGAAGCACGAAATCCAAGATCCGAAACAAATCCCAAGCACAAAATTTAAAATCATAAACAATGCAGAATCTGTTTGACTATTTGAATTTATAATTTAAGATTTGTTTCGAATTTCGATATTCGGATTTAGGATTTACATAACAACTATGGCTAAGAAACCTGTTCGCAAGTTGAAATTAACTATTATGGGCGGTGCGGCAAATCCCGCTCCGCCAATTGGTCCCGCGCTCGGTCAGGCGAAGGTGAATATCGGCGAGTTCGTGAAGCGCTTCAACGACGGCACGCAGAAAATGAAAGGGGAGCTCGTGCCTGTGGTCGTGTCCATCTACGAGGACCGTACATTCGACATGATTTTCAAGTCTCCGCCGGCAACCAACTTGCTTTTGAAAGCCGCAGGCAAGGAAAAAGGTTCCGGCAAACCGCCGGCGCAAAAGACAGGGACGATTAGCAAAGCGAAACTTCGCGAAATTGCAGAAAAGAAACTCAAAGACCTCAATGCCAATAACGTTGAAGCCGCAATGAAGATTTTGGAAGGCAGCGCGCGTTCGATGGGGATAGATGTGAAATAAGAAGTTAGTAGTAAGTAGCTAGTAGTAAGTAGCTAACAAAAACCGTCCAGACTAGAGTCGGGACAGTTTTTGTTAGCGTTCAAGGTTTATCCAGGCATACTTCAATCCCGTTTTCTCATCAACTCGTTCTTCGCGGAATGTTTCTTTGGTGAAATTCTGGCGCCAGTCGGGGAAGAAGACATCACCCTGTGCGTCGCTTTCAATAATGGTGAGATAAAGTTTGTCGGTGTAGGGGAGTGCTTGTTTGTATATATCACCCCCGCCAATTACAAAGATTTCTCCAGAACCTTCAAGGTTGAACCTTAAGTCGGAAGAAAGGTTCAACCTTTCCGCCTTCTCGGCTTTTTTTATCGCTTCTTCCAGAGAAACGGCATATGTAACCCCTTCCGATTTCCCAATGTCACACCTTTTTCCTGATCCAAGGTTCAACCTTAAGAGGCCAGGATTTCGGGTCACGACAAAGTTGGTGCGTTCCGGCAAAGGATGGCCGATACTTTCGTAGGTTTTTCGTCCCATAATAACCGGGTGGCCAAGGGTCAGGCGCTTGAAGCGCTTGAGGTCGTCCGAGATATGGAACAGCAACTTCCCACCGCTCCCAATAGCGGCGTCTTTCTTGGTGACGGCAACAACGATGCTGATTCGCGACTTATTCATTTCTCCTTATCCAACACATTTTTTATATGGCGCACATACTCTGTATAATCCCCGATATTTTGCCTGATGTCGTTTAACATTCTGTCAACATCCATTTTCTCATACCGGTGGACGATACCGTTTCGCAGTCCAACCGACACGCCTATTTTTTCCGCGAATTGAAGCGGGAGCACCAACCTCTGCCCGAGAATAGTGAACGAACCGCGGTAATCATCCGGCAGTTCAAAGTTCTTTTCTGCAATGATATGCGAATTAATATCGCAGGCCTCGTCCACGATGAGTTGAAAAATGCGCTCCACATTGCGGAGTTTTTCCTTATTCGTTTTCAGCGTGTGGTTGTCATACGCCAAAAACGGCATGAGCTCGTCAAGGTACTCGCTTATCCGCGTCAGTTTTTTTGACACCGTTTCTTTATCCACCATGTTTTTGGAGGAAATGCTCGAGACGCGGCCTTTCCATTTTCCGCAAGGGAGCGGTTTCCACATAGCGTCTAAGCGCACGCACCTTGAGTTTGATAAATTCACCGGCGTGCGCTTCATAGAGAAGTCTTCCTTGGCTCGCGACGCGAAAAAGGAGCAGAGGAGAAACGCTATTCAAATTAACCGCTTCAATATCCCGCCGTCTGAAAATAGGCGCCAGTTCTTGCTCCAACTGATATGTGTTTTGGTAATCCAAATCACTCTCGGCAATGACACCGATGTCAATATCGCTTTTTGGGTGCGTCTTGCCGGTCGCCTGTGAACCAAACAGCACCACGAGCGAAAGCCCGTATTTTCGCGCCAGTGTTACGATTTCTTGTTTTTGCGTTTCAGTGATTTCCATAGCGTGGAGTATACCAGATAACATTTCCATTCGCCATCCGAATTTTCAAACTATCATAAGCCATGGTAAGATGCTTTCGGACAGAACGTAGGGCACTCCCGCTCTATTTCGACTGTTCATTGGTAAACTCGAATAAAGAAAGGCTGGTCATGACAACAGTGATCGGTAATGTTTCGGATGAGAAAACATTTGGAGCACTTTCAGATGTGTGCTTCAAAATCGGGAAAGGAGTGATTACTCCCGCACAGGTCAAACGGTTTGCGAACAAACAAAACCCCTTTGCGGTCGAAACAATCGACTCCCAAATTGTCTTCTGGACGGGGTTCTACGCAGTGGTCTTTGAGATGGACGCGAAGGCGAACCTCCTCAAACTCAACTGGCCGGAACCCAATGCGGACTTCTGGGATGTTCCTATGGTAAAAGGACTTTCCGAAACCAGAGTGTTCCAGTTGCTCAAGCGCTGGAACAAGTTTCCCGCGGAGAGTTACTACAGCGATTTGGATGTGATTGTGAAGGAGAACGACCGACATCCGAGCCGCGGCACCTACGGTGTCCGTTTCCATGCGGACCCGGAAGGCGACGAGGACCAGAAGAATATCTCGGCGGCTCGCCACATGGGGATTGGCACGAAAGGCAACACGCTCCTCGAGGCGGAAGTGCTGGAGCCGATGTATTTTATTAAATCGGGCGGCCGGCACCTTCACGAAAAAACGGTGAATCACGCTATTGGTTCGCGCTTTTCCGACGGCGGTGCGCCGGACGCGAGCTGGCGCGGCGAGTTCTGTATCGGCCGCGGCTATTTTCCTGACAGCGCGGGTCCGGGTCTTCGCGCTCGCGTGACAATTGTTACCTTTTAACTTCTGCCTTATTCACTTCACACACCTCGCTTGCAAAGGCGAGGTGTTTTTTCATATAATCGGGCATGAAAAAACTTCCCGCCGTTCCCAATAGCGGCGCCTTTCTTGGTAACGGCAACCACTGTACTCACTTTTGGCTTTTTGTCCATGTTTCCATTATAGACGATATCCCCTACAATAACAGAATGAAGCGGTTTGAGGTGGAGGTAAAAAGTTTGCTCGGTAGTAAGACGGAAGCTGACCGTCTGCGGGAAAGACTCTTAACCATGGGCGCAAAAACGCTCGGAAAGCACAGCCAGCGGAATCACTACTTTGTCGTGCCCGAAGACCACGCGAAGCTCCAAGGGGCAATCATCCCATTTTTGGACGAACAGAGCGGCAAGTTATTGCGGAAGATTCTTTCGGACGGCACGAAAATTTCTCTTCGGACGCGGCAGGCCGATAGTAAAGTGCTTCTTGTTGCCAAAGCGTCGGTTGGCGATGATACGAGCGCCAACGGCATTTCAAGGATTGAGATAGAAGCGCCAGTAAATAAGACACTCAACGAACTTGATGCGATTCTCCTGTCTGCCGGCGCCTCGTACGAGGCCAAATGGTCGCGGGAGAGGGAGGAGTATGAACTCGGCAACCTTCGGATTTCCATAGACAAAAACGCGGGCTACGGATACCTCGCCGAGTTTGAAAAGCAAGTTGTGAACGAAGGCGATACTGCCAAAGCAAAGGGAAGAATATTGCGGCTCATGAGCGAAGTCGGCGCGGAAGAGTTGCCGCAGGAGCGGCTTGAGCGGATGTTTGCCTTCTACAACAGCCACTGGAAGGAGTACTATGGAACAGAGCGCGTCTTTGTTATAGAATAACAAAGTGCGAATCCTTAATCTTTAATCCTCTATCTTTGATCAAAATCTCTCTTAATCTTCCGTTAAAGATTAAAGATAAAGGATTAAGGATTTTAAACACATGTTTTTGAGTGACATAGACATAAAAAAAGAGGTGAAGCGCAAGACAATCACCATTGAGCCGTTTGATGAAACAAGGCTCCAGCCGGCGAGCTACGACATTGTGCTTGGCAATAATTTTCTCGTGAACGACGCGCATACTTCTACCTTCATTGACCCCGCGAACAAGGTCTTCCCGAAAACACATGATGTGCGCGTCCCCGACGGCGAAGCATTCGTACTCCACCCGGGCGTCAGTATCCTCGGCTACTCCAAAGACTATTTCGGCTCCGACCACTATTTGATTGAGGTGAACGGCAAAAGTTCGCTTGCCCGCATCGGGCTTTTGGTACACAACAGCGCGGCCTTGATTAACCCCGGCCATTTTCTGCATGTGGCACTTGAACTCTGCAATCTAAACAATGTGCCGATCATCCTTCGTCCCGGCATGGCGATTGCGCAGCTTACTTTTTCCCCGCTTTCATCTCCGCCGAAGCAAAACTACAAAGAGAACGGACGCTATTCAAAGAACAACGTTGCCGGCTACATTCCGCCGAAAATCATCAAAAAGAAGTGATATAGCGTAGAGCGTTTAGCGTTTAGTTCCGATTCTGATTTTCTAACCGCTAACCGCTAACCGCTAACCGCTATGGATAAACATCCTGAACACCAATACCTCGCGCTCATGCGGGAAGTCATGGACCGCGGCGACCGGCAGGTTGACGCAGGGCATGGAAAGGCAACCTACGGGGTATTCGGCAGGCAGATTCGCTTTGACCTTTCCGAAGGTTTTCCGCTCCTCACCACCAAGCGAGTGTATTGGAAAGGAGTATTGCATGAACTGTACTGGTTCATGTCAGGACAGTCCAATATCCGCTATTTAGTCCAGAATGATGTTCATATCTGGGATGATTATCCGTATCGGATGTATTGCGAGCGCGCAAAAAAAGAAAACTGGCCAGAAATGACAAAAGAAGCATTCATCGCGCGGATTAAGGACGACCAAGTGTTTGCAAAGGAACATGGCGAACTCCCGCGCATTTACGGGGAGATGTGGCGGCGCTGGCCGGCAAAAGACGGCCGCAGTATTGACCAGTTTCTCTGGGCCATAGAGGAACTTCGGAACGACCCCGGCTGCCACAATGCGATTGTCACCTCATGGAATCCGGAATATCTCTATGGCATGGCAAGGCCCGAGGAAGTAAACCATTTCCCCATCTGCCACAACATGTACCAGATGAACATAAAAAACGAGAAGGTCTCGCTTCAGCTCTACCAACGCAGCGCGGACATATTCTTAGGTGTTCCGTTTAACATCGCAAGTTACGCGCTCCTTACCCACATTGTCGCTCGGATTCTCGGACGCGAGGTGGGGGAGTTCGTGCACACTTTTGGCGATGTGCATATTTATGAAGACCATTTTGAAGCGGCGCGGGAACAGCTTGCTCGCGCACCAAAAGAATTTCCCAAACTTTCCATCTCAAAAGAGGTAAACAGTCTGGCAGCTTTTAAACCTGAACACGTCACACTTTCTGGGTATGAACCTCACCCAACCATTAAGGCGGAATTTACGGTCGCCGGCCTCCGCAGTTTGGATAACAAACCGAGCGGAAAATGAGAGCTAGCTAGCTAGCTTGTTAGCTTTTTAGCTACCTAGCTTTTCTTCTGTTTAACAAGCTAACTCGCCGCTGGCTTCCTTGACCCACGCCTCTCTCTGTGCTTGTCTTATGCAAGAAAAGTGCCTGCCGGATGAACCGGCAGGAGCAAGAAGAAAGAGCGACACATGATACCCGACAACCGTGCTTTTCAGTGCATAGCCACACTCCCAGTTGATTTCTCGGAAGCGCCGGATTCGTTTTCGGTTGCGATTGAAGAGAAAGGGTTTCGCGTCAGAGACCCACGAATCACCTACTCCACATTTCCGGGAGAAACAATACGGCCTTCAGGCCCAGCGCGCGTTGATTTGCTGGAGTTTCCTCCGGAGTGTTCCATGAGGTACGCGATGTGTGCGGTCGCCCATTATGGACTTCAGTGTCTGAATGTGCTCGAGCTTGCGGAGATTGCCAATGACGCAGTTCTTTTTCAGATGTTTTCCGCATTGGACGAAAATGGGAAGACACGGGACACGGTACATCTCCTTGGTCTCGGCTCCGTCTTTTGTCTCGGCAAAGATCCAGAACAATTTCCGGTCGTTGTCATTGACCGGAGCGGGGAAATCATGATTAAGGAAATGCTCGTGTACTCCCTCGGAGGATACATGATGCCAGGATGGCTGATTCCCGTGCTGGAGAAGTGATTCAACCTTTGCTCGTTGTGTGGCTCGGATGCTTCGGCACCCGAGCTTTTCTTTTTGTCATCGTTTTTTGATATCTTTTCTTTTCTGGCTAAAAGCTATAAGCTAACAGCTAAACCCCGGTAGCAGAGCAAAGCTCGCTACAGGGCAAGCGCTATACGCTTTGCAAAAATGAAAGACAAACAAATTGCTACACTCATACAGGAGGAAAAGACTCGGCAGAAACGAGTTATCAATCTCATTGCCTCGGAGAACTATGTATCCAAGGATGTTTTGGAGGCGCTTGGGAGCGAACTGACGAACAAATACGCAGAAGGGTATCCGGGCGCGCGGTATTATGGCGGTAATGAGGTTATGGATAAAGTGGAACGATTGGCGCAGGAGCGGGCGCTGAAACTTTTTAAACTTTCATCCAATGAATGGGCGGTGAATGTCCAGCCGCTTTCGGGTTCTCCGGCCAACCTCGCGGTCTATCTTGCCCTTCTTCCTCCTTTAAGTTACAAGTTACAAGTTACAAGTTACAAGATTATGGGTATGACTCTGGCGCATGGCGGGCATTTGACCCACGGTCATAAGGTTTCGGCAACGGGGAAGTTTTGGACCCAAGTGCCGTATGGCGTTGATGAGAAAACCGAGGTGTTGAATTACGAAATGCTTAAAGAAATCGCGGCGCGGGAGAAACCGGCGATTATTGTCGCCGGCTACACCGCCTATCCGCGGATTATTGATTTCAAAAAGTTTCGGGAGGTTGCCGATTCTTGCGGCGCAATTATTGACTTCCCGCAGGACTCTGCGGGAAGCGGGAAGGGGGTCGGGGAAAAGGGACTTTCCCCGTTGCGGAACGCAGCGAGCCATGCGAGCGTTGAGAACCGAGGGGTTCTTAAATTAAAATCGGACTCGACGAGGCCGATTTTAATGGTGGATATGTCGCACTTTGCCGGCTTGGTGGCAGGTGGAGTGTATCCTTCTCCTTTTGATTATACCGATGTTGTTACTACTACGGTTCATAAAACTCTGCGGGGTCCGCGCGCCGCGCTCATCTTCTCCAGAAAAGATGAGCGCGGCCTATCGGCAAAAATAGACAAAGCGGTTTTTCCGGGTCTTCAAGGCGGGCCTCACCTTAATCAAATTGCCGCTGTTGCCGTGGCTTTGGCAGAAGCCGCCAGACCGGACTTTAAAAAATATGCCAAGCAGGTCGTAAAAAATGCCGCCGCGCTCGCGAGAGAGCTCGCGCGGCTTGGTTGGCGAATCGTTTCCGGCGGCACCGACACCCATCTTCTTTTAGTTGACACATGGATGAATGGAAAAGGAATCGGCGGCAAAGAAGCGAGCGAGCGATTGGAAAAAGCGGGTATTATCGTCAACAAAAACACCATTCCTTTTGATACTCGTTCGCCCATTGACCCCTCTGGTATTCGCCTCGGCACGCCGGCGGAAACAACGAGAGGAAAAAAGGAAAAGGATTTTATACAAATTGCCGGAAGGATAAATAAGACTTTGCGTAAAACAATTTATTGACTATACCGCTATGGGCGCTATACTGCCCACAGAACCGACATATTGTAAACCGAGTCCAAAGTGTCGTTCTTTCATTTGACAGACTTGGCCACCGACAGTTCATTTATGAAAACTAGCTCACTGAGAGAACCACTTTCCACGGAACAGATTGTGGAAATAAAAACACTTGCCGCAAAGATCCGAGAGACCTCAAGGTGGTTAGGCATCTCCATGCGGAACTACGCGAATCCCCGAAGATTCAGACACACACGGCACAAGAAGAATCACTTCTGTAACTGGTAGTGATTCCCGATTTTCTCCGCACAAGGCGCGAGACCTCCTCGCGCCTTTTTGTTTTGTCGGTTAAAATTGCCGTATGTCCATGAAAGGAAAATTTATTGTGATTGACGGTGGCGAGGGGAGCGGCAAGACCACGATTTTGAAATGGTTTGCCGAGACGCCGTTTGGGAAGAAGTTTTTAATTACCCACGAGCCGGGCGGGACGAAGTTTGCCGATAAGATTCGCGCTCTGGCGCTGTCGGAAGAGGCGACTAGGGCGCCGGCCGAGACGCAATTTGGGCTAATGTGGGCGGCGCGGGCGGAGCATTTGAAAAATAAAATTATTCCGGCATTGGCGAAAGGCGTCAATGTCATTTCGGACAGGTTTGATTCCTCAACTTTTGCCTATCAAATTTACGGGCAGGAAGCCAAACATTTGGAAGAACTTTTTTGGCAGACCCGCGAAGTTTTTTTGCGGGATAGGAAACCCGACATTTATATTTTCCTTGATGTAGAGCCAGAAATCGGCATCAAGCGGATTTCCCAAAATAGGAAAAAAGCAAAACCGCTCGACCACTTTGAAAAACGCTCACTGGATTTTCATCAGCGAGTACGCGAGGGCTATGTAGAATTTTTCAAGACAGTCCCGCACATTACCATAGACGCCCATCGGTCACTTAAAGAAGTACAGCTGGAAGTTTCCGCTTTAGTCAGAAAATACATACGATCGTAAGTACTTTCTGCGCTACTTTAGCTCGCGGAGTGATATGTGGATAAGAAAAATTGCGTGATTTTTTGCACTGTGATAGATTAGCGAAGCCCTAACCACCGCCTCCGGCGGTGACTGAACACAAGGTTCTACCGTTGCGTTAAAATATCATAGCTCCAGTCTGGAAGGCACTA
>LCPL01000017.1 GCA_001003605.1 Parcubacteria group bacterium GW2011_GWC2_48_17 | reverse complement strand
TAGTACGACCGCAAGGTTAAAACTCAAAGGAATAGACGGGGACTTGCACAAGCGGTGGATTGTGTGGTTCAATTCGATGGTAAGCGAAGAACCTTACCAGGGTTAGAAATCTAGGTGAAGCGGAGCAGAAACGTTCCGCGTCTCACAAGGACTCCTAGACAGGTGCTGCATGGTCGTCGTCAGTTCGTGGTTTGAACTCAATTCGGACCCTTCTCGAGAAATCGAGATGAAAAAATCAGCTCATAACGGGGGAACCCAAGACTGATAATGTTATAATTATCAGTATGGGCAATCCCGTGGGAAGTTTGGAAATGCCAATGATGCTTCGCGCACGAAAGCGATTAGTGCTTTCGGTGACGCCTCGGCAAAGAGAGATTCTCGTCGGTTGTATTCTGGGCGATGCATATATTGCAACGCTCGGAAAAATCCGCATCGAACACTCGATTAAACAACGAGCGTATGTGGAGTGGAAACGCAAAGAACTACAATCTCTTTGTTATCCCGGAGAACCGCGCGAGATTACTCACATGTATCGCGGGAAGCGATACCAGTCGGTATTTTTTCTGTTACGTCAGTACTTCAGAGTCTGGCGGGATATATTCTATCCGGAGAAGAAAAAAATCTTTCCAAAAGATTTACTGCTTACTCCGCTAGCCCTCGCCATATGGTACATGGACGACGGATGCTGGACAGGAAAGAAAATACTGATTTCAACCGAGAGTTTTCGCGGAGAATCTATGAGCCGTCTTCAGGATGTGCTCTATCGTCAGCTTCATATCGAAACAATCGCAAGCAGTAATGGGAAATTGGTTATACGAAAGAAATCGCATGAAATCTTTTGTAATTTAGTTTCCCCGTACATTATTGCAAGCATGAGATATAAGCTTCCAAACCCTGTAACGACTTGATCCTGTACGGATCGGAGCTATCCCCCATGGCGGATAGCTAACACGCTGATCCCCTCATCTGCCTTTTGGCGGAAAGGGTGAAGGTATAGTCTGGCTTCTTAAGTAATTTAGAAGGTTAAAGGAATTGTTCCCTTAAGTGGGGTAACGAACGCAACCCTCGTTGCCTGTTATATTTGTCAGGCGAGACTGCCCCGCACTTTGCGCGGAAGCCGCAAAGTTATGAAGTATGAAGTAAGAATTCTGAATTATGGTTTTCCTTAATTCCTAATTCAAGATTCATAATTCTGACTTTGTTCGCTTACGAACAAAGTGCGGGGAGGAAGGCGAGGATGACGCCAGATCAGCATGGCCCTCTGATACCCTGGGCAACACACGCAATACAATGGCTACTACAACACGTCGCGACGGGGTAACCCTGAGCTAATCGTTGACCTCATGAAGTTGGAATCGCTAGTAATCGCGGGTCAGCAAACCGCGGTGAATACGTTCTCAAGTCTTGTACTCGGGTCGCCATGCGATCGAGTACGCAAGTTGGTGCTCTAGCACTAATTTTTGGACTTAAAAAATCTTGCACCTTAGGAGGTGCAAGATGGATGAGCTAGAGGTTGTTAGTCACTGCATGTGACAATAACTTCCTCCGGCTTTGCGGCAGGAAATGAACGCTGACTGATTTCTTGGAGTTCGGCTAGGGTCTTCTCCGGGCCGTTCAAAGTCACAATCATCGTATTTCCTGTTTGGTCTGTATACTTGATTTTTAAGTTCATACATTAAGATTGTACCTTGATGAATGAATTTGTCAAGTCCAAAAATTAGTGCTGGAAAATCCAGCCAGGGCAATTCACAGTGCCTTGAAGCGAAATACTAGTCTACTGGCCGCGAGGTCTATAGATGAAGGAGTAAAGTAGCATTTCTTAGCTTGAATGCCAGTTATGGCGCATACCAGAGGTCATCCTGCGGGTACATGGAGAAACCTACTGTGTTACAAAAACTGTTATGCGTATCGTGGCATCGAGATGGGAAGAAACAGTGTATTCGGTTACCGTGGGAGATCTCACCTGTTCTTTGTTTTCTAGAAAGAAGCAAAGTAAGCAATATATTAGGACGGGCAAAAATTTCCTAAAGTATTGGATAAAAATGAGTGAGAAGTCTGCAGAGTCCGTAGTATCCAACACCACTTTTGGCTGGGATTAAGGTTCGACCTTTTTCCCGATCCAAGGTCGAACCTTGGGACCAAAAAGTGGTGTTGGAGAAGGGACAAACTACTCTAGCTTCTAGAACCTAGGTTCTAGCGTCTAGGGTGGAACCGCTAGGGTGCGGGAAAACCGCTTGCCCAGTGGTGTTTGGCTGTTGGATAAGTAATTATCAATTGACCAAAAAACCGCCCGTCAAGTCAGGGGAGCCGGGGGTACCCGAAGTGCCGCCTTGCGCGGCCCTAAGGTAAATTCGGTGACAAAGACTAAGTCGTTAGAAAGTTGCGACTGTATGAGAGTAATCTTATACAAAAAAATTGGCTATATGCTGGAATATCTGTGAATCTCAGACTACTTATTGTTGTGGTATAATAATCACACGATGAGTGAAAAAGTTTTGAGTGCAGACAATCAGCAGGGAAGTTCTCTTATAGATAAGAGTAACCCCTCAGAGACTACACGCCGATCTCCGTTTACGTCCGCAATGAACAAAAAAGAGATTTTAGCATATGTGCATGGTGCTATGCATGATGCATCTCTCAACAAGAGGAAAAGAGTTCGTTTTGGTCAAAAATATCCAGAATGGCTCAAAACCTTGAAGAGTTTATTGCGTTCTGTCGGAGCAAATTCTTGGATGTACAAGGAAGGAAAAACCCGTAATTTATACATATTGGAAACAGTATGCAGAGATTTGGATTTTGCTTTTGACCCGAGAAAGCTTAAGACAGAAGGAGAAAAAATTGCTTATATTCGAGGCTTTTTTGATGCAGAAGGTGGGATTCCTCGTAATGAGGGAGAATTCTACATTCAACTTGCTCAAAAAGACTTTCAGAAAATGGAAACCATCAAAAAGATTCTCAATGACCTTGGAATTTATTGTGGAAAGATTCACAACCCAAGCAAGAGAGTTGATCCTGATTATTGGAGATTCTTTGTTGCTCGTAAGAGTCACGAAGCATTTGCTTCAATAATCGGGTCATGGCATCCGGTAAAAGCAGAGATTTTTTCCAAGCGGATGATGATATAGTCCATGCCCTATGGCGACATAGGGAGAAAACATGAACAAGGCACGGGTAGCGGAAGCTGCTCGTGGAACATTTCAAAGAAAAATCTCTCTGACTTCGGTCAGAGGGTGAACGAGTCGATTATCGTGTACTGCAATTGCGTACATGATAGGTTTATCCGATACCTTAAACGGATTGGCGCTGGGGAAAGACCTGGTACAAGGCCATCGTCACAAGCGATGAGCCGTGCGAACGAAACAAAATAAAGAATGGTATGAAGCAGATAATATAATAGACAATAGAGGGTAGAATGTAGAAAAAAGAGACACCAAAAGACCGCCCAGTAGGGCGGTCTTTTGGTGTCCTATTGACTTTCCCATAGGATATGCTACGCTATTAGCAGTGAAAAATAGAAAACGACTGACAGCCGAGCAGAGACTCTTTCGGGGCTTCATGCTCGGCGGAATCGCCGTCTGCGTCTTTATCGCAATGGCGATTCTCGTGGTGTGGGACGTTACCCACACCTTCACGGTCTACCAGTCCCACGAAACGGGGGATGTGGTAGAGATTCGGGACTGGAAGGGACAGTCAGTCCCCGACCAAAAATGGGACACCATTCTCGCGGGGAGATATGGCGAGCATAAGTGGGTCCCATAACCATCATCACAAGCCGCTGCGCACGACGCGCAGCGGCCTCATTATTTGTAAATGATGTCCTTTTTTGATATGGTGTAAACCGCATTAAGCGCGTGTAGCTCAGGTGGTTAGAGCGCGTCACTGATAATGACGAGGTCCCAGGTTCGAGTCCTGGCACGCGCAGTGAATGAAATGAACGAGCATGAGAAAGCTCTGGGAGAGCTTTCGACAGGACTCGAAGCCCCGATGAGCAGATTTTTGAGTTTGTCTTCAAACGATAAAAATCTCCATCGGGGGTACTGACGTTGTGAACCCCCCTGCTACCATAAAGGCGTTGGTCTAGTCCACCAACGCCTTTATTCGTTTTAACCAAGAATACAGATTATGTATACCCTTGGCATTGACCTACACAAGAAATCAAGTGTGTGGGTCCTCATCGATGAGCAAAGAACAGAACTTTGGAAAGAGAATGTTCCCTGCCATCCAGAATATATTAGCATTGCAGTAAAGAAGATTCCTGTGTCTCCAAAAGAAATACAGGTGGCGCTCGAACCTGTTGCCGGTTGGCGGTGGGTTTCAAGACAGCTTGAAGAAGCAGGCATGAAAGTACACATTGCTCACCCAAGAAAGATATATCTCATCGCAGAAAGCACCAAGAAGAATGACGCGGAGGACTCGAGAACTCTCGCCAACCTCCTTCATTCAGGATTCTTTCCCGAGGCTCACCGGTCATCGGAAGAAATATATCAATTGCGACTCTTGCTTCGCGAACGAAATTTCATCGTTCGGGAGAGGACGAGTGTTAAAAATCAATTGCAAGGAATTGCAACTACCCAAGGACTTCATTTAGTGAAGAGCGGTAATCCTCTCCACAAAAAAGGGAAAGAAGGAATCATGGCAGGGAATAATTTTGTTCTGAAGGAGCTACATCATCTTGAAGAGGCTCTTGAAAAGCGAATTGTGCCTTTTGACAAAAAACTACAAGGGGAAGTCCTAAAATATCCGATTGCAAGCATACTCCGAACGATACCAGGAGTAGGAATCGTCACCGCACTCACCGTCATTTCTGAAGTTGATGATTTCACTCGATTCAAAAGCGGAAAGCATCTGACAAGTTTTGCTGGATTAGTTCCAAGACAGCGTTCATCAGGAGATGTAGTGCGGTATGGAGCAATCACCCATGCGGGTTCTGCGCCACTTCGAACAGCGCTTGTTGAGACAGCAATGCGTATTCGAGAGAGCAACGCTCTGGAACTCTTCGCCTTTGTGAAGCGGCTCACTCCGATCTGCGGAGCAAAGAAAGCTCGGGTGGCGCTTGCTCGAAAACTCTTGGCTATCATGTGGAAATTGGCAACAACCAACACTGTCTACAATCCAAAACTTCTCTTTTCTTCTTGCACTACGAAAGTGAGTGATCTCGATACAGCTTCTGGCGCATAGACGCCGTGGTACTGCCTGAGACACTCGAAAACACGTATATATACGTCATGCGCTTAGAGCGCGGATAGTTGCTTGAGTCATATTCTACACAACCTCTTCTAGACGAGGAAGTAATTCGTAGTGCGAGAAGAGGAGAGAAAGGAAAGAAAAAAGATGTGAGAAGAAGAAAAAGCGTTTATACTACTTATACACAGGGGTTCATAGTTGACCCTGTAAGGGTCGAATGTCCTGGCACGCGCATAATTAGCTTTTAGCTAATAGCTGTTAGCTTTTAGTTTTAATTCCATTTTTCTAACAGCCAGAAGCTAGAGGCTAATAGCTACTTTGGGCACGTGGCGGAATTGGTATATTTACCTCTTGTAATTTGCCGAGGTGGTGAAATGGCAAACACACTAGCTTCAGGAGCTAGCGGGAGAAATCCCTTGGGAGTTCAAGTCTCCCCCTCGGCATTCGAAAAATTCTTCAGGGCGCGTACGGCTCAGAACCGTATCCCACAAGGTGAGAAGCGAATACATGGAGCTTCGCAAGACCCTGAGCATTCTGACTTTGGAATGCGAAAGGTGTACAGCTCCTGTAAGGAGGGAGAGTTCGGAGTCTCTCCATGCCCATTGACTTTTCACTCTTGATATGCCAAAGTCCTATGTTAGAAATACGCCTTCTAGGGGCATCTTCGCATGCTGTGCGTGCGAAGATGAACGCAGAGCCCCACTCTTAAAGAGGGTGTTGAGCAAGACCATATGAAAACACAAATCCGGCCGGACGATGTGCGATTCGGAACAGTGCAACAAACGGGTAAGAAAACAGTCATCATTGCCGTTGCGGATGGGAGACAAGGTCAGACCCGCCGACTCTTTTTAAGCCATCTCCGGCGCGCGGAGGCTGAACAAAGCACTGTACTATTCGCCACAGGACAAAAGCGGGAAATAAACAATAATGATAAGGTCGCCTACATTCCTCGGGGTGACGACTTCTGTCTGTGGGTGCTTAAGGATGAGTACGACGACGCGGTCAATGCTTGCTTGCAGACAAGCACTCCCGCACTCTAGTCGCTTACGGTAAATGAGGAGGTCCGGAATCCGCTCCGACACCCTCCTCTTTTTGTTTGCGTAAAAGCAGGGTAGTATATTTTTATGCTCGAGCACCAAAAGTATTTCAACGGTAAGAAAGTAACCCTCATGGGACTCGGCCTCCTAGGCCGAGGTCTTGGGGATGCAATCTTTCTTGCTCAAAATGGAGCACAGCTTATTGTTACTGACATTCGCGATGAAAAGATGCTCGCTTCGTCGCTCGCGAAATTGAAAAGATATAAGGATATACGATATACACTTGGCGGACATACATTTGAAGATTTCAGAAATCGGGATTTTATTCTCAAAGCCGCCGGAGTGCCGCTTGATTCGCCTTATATTGCCGAGGCAAAGAAGAACGGGATTCCGATTGAAATGGATGCTTCACTTTTCGCGAAACTTATGCCAAAGGGCGTCACTCTTGTCGGCGTGACCGGCACACGCGGGAAATCAACGACCGCCGAGTGTATCTTTACAATTTTGAAGGCCGCGAAAAAGCGAGTATTTCTCGGGGGGGTTGTACATACCGCAACTCTGCCGCTTCTTACAAAAGTTCGGGCAGGCGACATCGTCGTCCTTGAACTTGATTCGTGGCAACTGCAAGGATTCCATGATGCGAAGATTTCTCCTCACATCGCGGTTTTTACCACCTTCATGGACGACCATCTTCTGTACTACAAAGGAGACCGCAAACGATATTTTGACGACAAAACAGCCATTTTCCGCTACCAAAAAAGGAACGGTGTCTTAGTAGTGGGGAAGCAGGCGCAACAACAAGTACGCTCCGCGCGTCCACCGGGACGAATTGTGGTTGCCGCTGCAAACCTTCTGAAAAGTTGGGAGCTCCAAGTCCTAGGTGACCACAACCGCGAAAATATTGCGTGTGCTGTTGCGGTGGCAAAGGCGCTTGGTATAGCGTACGCTATCATTAAACGCGGAGTTGAGGCATTCCGCGGAGTGCCCGGCCGTTTGGAATATCTTCGTACGATTCGCGGCGTCAAAATCTACAATGACAACAACGCAACGACGCCGGATGCCACAATAGCAGCACTACATGCCTTAAATCCGAAATCCGAAATCCGAAATCCGAAACAAATTCTAAATTCCAAATCACTAAACGCTAAACGCTTAACGCTAAACACTGAACGAAATATCGTCCTTATCATGGGCGGGACGGACAAAGGGTTGGATATGTCGAAACTTGTCGCTGAGATCCCAAAGTACTGTAAGGGTCTTGTGTTACTCAAAGAATCTGGCACGACTAAGTTTCTTACCTTAATTCATAATTCAAAATTCATAATTCAAGAAATGGTAGAAGCGGAGAATTTGAAAGAATGTGTAGAAAAAGCAATGAATATGGCACAAAGCGGCGATACCGTCTTATTCAGTCCCGCCTTCGCCTCATTCGGAAAATGGTTCAAGAACGAGTATGATAGGGGAGAGCAGTTTGTGGAAATAGTTAAAAAATCAAAATGAGAGTTCATCACATTGCTCTTACAGTAAATAATCTCAATGAGTCAGTAAGCTTTTATTCAAAGCTTTTTGGTTTTTATCAAGTAAAAGCATTTGAGCGCCCCGACCTTAAAGGTAAAGCGACTTTTCTACAATGTGATAATACTATTTTGGAATTATGGGAGTTTGAGCAAGTTCACAAGAACATTGTAAATTCAAATTTACAACATACCGGCATATGGCATATTGCCTTCGGAGTTAATTCTGTTGAAGATTTTATTAAAACCATACCAAGCACAATTTCCACTACAAAGATAAAAAAAGGGGCAAGTGGAGGAAACTATGCCTTTCTGAAGGACCCGTCTGGAATTGATGTTGAGATTTATGAGACAAATTAATTTCTCAAAGATAAAAACTGTCCACTTTATCGGTATTGGCGGAATTGGGATTTCGGCGATTGCGAGGATGTTTCTCTATGATGGGAAAAAAGTAAGCGGGTCGGATATGACAGAGAGCGAGGTGACTGAAGGGTTAATGAAAGCAGGTGCGGTAATTTCAATTGGTGAAGATGCGAGAAATATCCCACCTGATTGTGATTTGGTGATTTATACTATTGCGATTCCACAAGAACATGTTGAATTAACCGAAGCAAAGAAACGCGGTACTACAGCACTTTCATATCCCGAAGCACTCGGTGTTATCTCAAAAGACAAGTACACGCTTGCGATTACCGGCACACACGGCAAGACAACCACAACGGCGATGATTGCCAAGATTTTGATGGACGCAGGTCTGGACCCGACGGTGATTGTCGGCAGTTTAATAAAAGACGCGGCTGGCAATCGGACAAATTTTATTGCCGGCAAAAGCAAGTATCTAGTCGTTGAAGCCTGCGAATACAAGCGGTCATTTCTTAATATCATCCCGAAGATTTTGGTGATTACCAACATTGACGCCGACCATTTGGATTACTACAAAGATTTAGATGATATAGAAAGTGGTTTTCGGGAATTGGCAGCGAAAGTGCCGAAAGACGGTGTGGTAATTTGCGATTTTTCCGACGCGCGGGCAAAGCGCGCCGCCTGCCTGCCGCCTGCCGGCCGGCGAGGCGGGGCAGGCAGGCGGCGCGGGGGGGAAAGGATTATTGATTTTGGAAAATTTGTCGCAAAAGTGCCGACACTTCTTGCGCCTGGCGCTCATAACAAAAAAAACGCCGCCGCGGCGCTCGCGGTTGCAGATTTTCTCGGGATTGACTTGGAGCAAGCCCGATCCGCCTTAGGCGGATTTATGGGCGCGGCACGGAGATTTGAGCTCCGCGGTAAAGCCAAAAACGGAGCGCTTGTTTATGACGACTATGGTCATCATCCAACTGAAATCAAGGCAACTCTTGCCGGTGCCCGCGAGCTATTCCCTCTTTCCTCCGAAGGCGGATCCGCCTCTGGCGGAAATAAAGGGGGCGGCTCTGGGGGGTTGTCTCCGAAGATTGTCGTCGTGTTTCAACCCCACCTCTACAGTCGGACCAAAGACCACCTCAAAGCATTTGGCAAATGTTTTAAAGATGCCAATGAAATAATTCTATTGCCGATTTATCCGGCTCGCGAAAAAAATCCGGGCAACATCAGTTCCGAAATGGTTGTTAAGGAAATAAAAGAGAACGACCAATCGGCGTGTTCGGTTGCCACTTTTGCCGAAGCGGCAAAGAAAGCGGCGACTTTAGCTGGCGGGAGTGGCGTAATTATCACTATGGGGGCAGGCGAAACCAACAAAGTCGCCGATATTCTTATTTTACCACTACCAGTAGTAAGGTAATTCGAGCTTCTCTTTCACAATTTTGTCTATCTCGTTTATTTTTGCGTGCACCTTATTCTGCACTTGGTGCGCAAGATTCCTTAATGTTTCTCTAGCTTGCATAATTCCTATTTCTCTTTCGGTTCTATTTCCTCGGTCTCTTGCCCCTTTTGATTTCCAATCACGAGCATAATGAGGATTATGTGGACCCGCCAGCTCGCTATGCGTATGTGCCGCCATGATCACCTCTTTCTTTTTGCTCGGTATTTCGTCATAGACACCACGTTGAGCGGCGGGGGATTCGGCTATCTCCAACGTTAGTCCATGCCAACCTTTTTCAAGTAACTCACGCAATTTATGTTTCCCGGGATCAGATTTTGACCTTATCTCCGCGACCTCACCTTCTAATTCCCCTTTTAATTTTTTCAATTCCTCGTTTTGTTTTTGTTCTCGCTGTGCTTTATTAAACCAATATGTTTTCTTACCGAAAGATGTAATAGCTCTTTTTTTCTTCTCAAACGAGGCAAGAAAAGCTTTGCCCTCCGCGGTTTCCCCTTTCAGGAAAGCTTCTTGGGCGGTTAGCTCGCTCATAAGTTCTGATTCTATGGCGGTAAGTTCATCCGTTATCTCCTTAATGAGTTTCCTTTCCTGTGCCTCAATTTCACTCTCGTGCTTCTCAATCCTATCCGTATGGCGTTTTTGAGCCTCCCCTTTTATGGCCGATTTCAATTCTTCAGGTTTGATTTCTGAAGGAGTTCCCGCCAGTTCTTGTGCAATAAGGACCTGTCCTGCCGCGAACGCATCCGGGTCGTTCCCCGCCTTTTCCTGCTCTTCCGCGTATCCTTTCCACCGGCTTCCTATCTCTGCGCTTCTCTGACCAGCGTCGTGTCTTTTTTGTTCCAGTTCCGTCTTTCTTGCTTGTATGGCGCTCTTGAGATTTACGAGTTCCTCTTTTGCTTCGTTAATCACCGCGTCTAATGCAGCATCCGGGTGTTCTTTCTTCTTTTCTTCTGATTCCATGATTCTTTTCTCTAACCGCGATGCGTAACGCTCCTGCTGTTCAATTTCATTTGAAAGTTCCTGAAGACCATCATATACGCGCGCCTTCTCCAGACCTTCCGCTTCCGCGTGGCCACTGCTTTCCTTGGGTTCATTCCATCCGCGACGCTTCAACATATCAGCAGAAGTTTTTGCAGTAAGTCGGTAATTGCCGGTCGCCATATCCGTCCCTTCCTTTGCGAGGGTATCAAGATGCGCTAACCGCATTTCCCTCTATTGTCTTACCATGTTTATTCTGTTATTCTTGAGAACATCAGAATAACAGTGTCTATTATGAAGAAGGATACAAACACAAAAAGTTACAGGGAATTGGAGCGGATGGTTCGGGGGTTTGCGAATCATCGGCGCATACAGATACTAGAGATTCTTAAGAAAAATCCCGAAATGTCGGTGGATGAGATAGCCACCTCCCTTGATATAAATTACAAAACTGTGGCTGACCATGTGCGGCGGCTTGCAATAGCCGGTCTAGTCCTTAAACGCAGTCAAGATGTGTCGGTTCGTCATCGACTCACAGGTCGCGCCGAGTCTATTCTGAAGTTCTTGAGAACATTAGAATAAACGATGTTTTCTTTGCGCAATCACCATTCTGTTATTCTTGAGAACATCAGCATAAAATAAGACATTACTATGGCTACATTGTATATAGTAGGCACGCCGATAGGGAATTTGGAAGACATCACGCTACGCGCTTTACGCGTATTGAAAGAGGCGGACTTGATTTTTGCCGAGGATACGAGAGTGACAAAAAAGCTTTTGGCGCATTTTGAAATTGGAACGCAGGTGGCGAGGACGCACACCAGAGACGAAAAACGGGCGGCGGCGGAAATCATCTCCGCGCTGGAAAGCGGCAAGAATGTCGCTTTGGTTTCCGATGCCGGCACGCCGGGGATTTCGGACCCGGGGGCAATGCTGGTCCAGAAAGTGAGGGAGTATTTCCAATCCGACAAGGTTCAACCTTTTTCCCGATTCAAGGTTGAACCTTTAAAGATTGAATGCGTGCCAGGGCCGAGCGCGCTCACGGCCGCTCTTTCAATTTCCGGCGTGCCAGCACACGATTTTGTGTTCTTGGGATTTTTACCGCACAAGAAGGGGAGGGAAACTCTGTTCAAAGAAATTACCGCGTCAAAACGGACAGTGGTTTTTTATGAATCTCCGCATCGGATTTTGAAGACACTTGAGTCGCTTTCAAAACACGCGCCGGAAAAACAACTCGCGATTTGTCGCGAACTGACAAAAGTCCACGAAGAAGTAAAAAGCGGTTCCGCCACAGAGCTTTTAGAGTTTTTCAAAAATAATCCGGAGAAGGTGAGAGGGGAGTTTGTGGTGATTGTGTCAGCTTAGACTATTTATTTTTACCGCAAGAATAAAATCGTTTTCGGAGAGGCCGTCTACGGCGTGGGTAAAAAGTGTGATTTCGACATACCCCCAGCCGAATGAAATATCAGGGTGATGTCCTTCGCTTTCGGCGAGCGCGCCGACTTTGTTTACGAACGCGAGCGCCTCGACGAAATTCTTAAACTTGAATCGCCGTTTGAGTTCATGCCAATCCTTGACTTCCCACTCAGGCACCTCCTTGCACAGCGTTTCAATTTCATTCGCCATAAGGTGGGGCATGCCGCCTTCACAGGGGATGCATTTCTTGTTTATTAGATTTTCCATGGGCGTATCATAACATAAAGTACAAAAAGCCCGCCAAACAAGGTGGCGGGCTTGGCAAAAGAAAGTGGGACGCTAGAGCAAAAGCACGATGCGGTCACGCAATCTCCTAAGCCATTTCTGAAGCGATGAATTTTTCTCAAGACTCTCCTTAAGAAACAAGGTCATGAGCATAGTCCGGAAGAGCTCAAGGTGCATCGGGTTCTCGTGCGAACAGAGCCAGCAACGCTCATTGTTCGGGACCGACTCCAGTTTCAGTCGCTCGTACGTTGGCTGGGGATAGAACCAACTGTACTCAAACAAGATTCCACTGGGCGGAGGCGGTACGGCCTCCCACCGTTCCGCTGTGGAGAAATCGGCTTTGCAGCCGATTCTTTGACGATACAATACTTGACAGTAAATAGTCATTCTCTGTGTCGTAAGGTCAGGCGCCTCGATGCGTTCTGTCTTTCCGCTAAGCACTTCCGTATCTTTGCCTCTTCCCCTTTTGAGGACGAATTCTCCATTGCGAAACTTTGGAACCAGCTTGCGAAGTTCTGCCGGGTCTTTGTGATGTCGGTGCATAGATTCAATTCTTTCTGACCGAAGTTTACCATGTTGGTTTTGCAGTGTATAATGCAGAAACTCTGAGATTTTATGCGTAAATATACAGTATATATGTGGGCTGGCGCCTGGCTTCTTATTTTGCCGTTTTCAGGCGTACCCGGGAATTGGAAAGAAGCACTCACTATACTTACGGCGCTTTTCCTAATCGTGTACTCATACGCCTTGCGTCGAGGGATTCGTTCCGCGGAAGACCTTGGAACTGCGCCAGTAGCCGAGGGAAAAATCCAAAACCATGACATAAAAAGCGCTGCCACTGCCGCTCGACAGGATTCTGATACTTAGTATCATGACTCCCCCCTTGCTCTACAACAGAAAAGAATATATCGGTTATTTCAGAAAAAAGCCCTTCATATGGACTCTGACACTTGTTTTAGGCGTCAGTCTGTATTTTGGGTTGCCGTCTCTCTTTAAGACAAGCTATCAGGCGCCACTCCCAGCTGCCGCGATAAAATCTGTTACGGAAACTGCACAGGCGCCTGCAGTAATTCATCTTCCGACTCCGAAACCCCAGAAGGCCATTTATATGACGAGCTGTGTCGCTGGAACACCGTCTTTTCGTGGTGAACTGGTGAAGCTCATAGAAGAAACGGAATTAAATAGCATTATTATTGATATCAAAGATTACACCGGCACACTTTCCTTCAATCCGAAATCAGAAAAACTCAAGGAGTTTGTTTCCACAAAATGCATGGCGCCCGACATGAAAGAGTTCGTAGAAAAGCTCCACGAGAAAGGCGTCTATGTCATCGGCCGTATCACGGTGTTCCAAGACCCGTTTTTGGCAAAGCGTCGGTCGGATTTGGCCGTGAAGAAAGCGAGCGATGGAAGCATTTGGAAAGATTACAAAGGCATCAGCTTTACCGACCCGGGTTCAAAGGAAGTATGGGAACATACGGCTCTAATATCCGAGGAGGCCTACGCCATCGGCTTTGATGAGCTTAACTTTGACTATATAAGATTCCCCTCTGACGGGCCGACGACGGATATCGCGTTTCCATGGAGCAAAAACCGCGTAAAGTCCGATGTGCTGGAAGAATTTTTCAAATATCTTTCAGAGCGATTACGACCGCTCGGCATAATTATCTCCGCGGATGTGTTTGGCATGACAACGACGAATACGGACGACCTCAATATCGGGCAGGTGCTGGAAAAAGTAGCTCCATATTTTGATTATGTGTCGCCGATGGTGTATCCGTCGCATTACCCGCCAGACTTTAATGGTTGGACAAATCCGAACGCGCACCCGTACGACATAGTCAAGTTTTCAATGGACAGCGCGGTCAAACGATTTCTTGCGACCACAACCGTCGTCGCGCTTGCTGGAATCGAGCCAATAGCGTCCACAACGCCTCCTCTTTATCCTAAGAAGGCGTGGCACGTTGAAAAACTTCGTCCGTGGTTGCAAGATTTCGACTACGGCGGCAATTACGATATCGCGGAAGTACGGGCGCAGATCACGGCGGTCTATGACGCGGGACTAACTTCTTGGATGCTGTGGGCGCCGAGTAACCGATATACAAAAGAAGCATTATTGCCAGAATAAAACACAAAGCACAGTGTCCCCGCCTGCCAATCGGCGGGCAGGCAAAAAACCAAACAAAACACAAAACACAAAAAAAGAAACTCAAACACCGAGGGCACATTACAAGGTCGAACCTTGTATCCAATGGCCCTCATCCTTGGCAGGTGGGTATATTTCGTGTAATGTTCTTGTAGAGAAACAGAGAAAACTATGGCCAATCTTCGATTCCGGGCCGAACTGCGGATGCACGCGTGAGGGGGAGCAGTCTACCTCCCTCCTATATAAGCATCTGCGGTTTCGGCCCCTTTTTTATGTGTCATCCCGCACTTTTCAGAAAAAGTGCGGGATTGCGGCACTACGAACGCCGCTCATGCGAATACCCTGCGCTTGTGCGCAGATGGGTTCGGTGCGGCCCCGAGGGTAACGCCCTGCAGTGCCGCTCTTAAAGATTTTGCGTGTTTATCCCCAGTCGTTAGATTGACAGGCATATACAACATGGTAGTCTTCTTGTCCAGACCGCATCAAATGTAGACTAGATTCAATATGGTGCCGTTGGCGCTTGAGAATCTATAGGGTGCGGATACTAAAGAAATGGGGGCAACAATTGAGCCCCCTTGAGGAAAAACTATGGCACGAGAAGCTGCTGCCAAACGCGGGCGGATGTCGCCCACGACGAAGCTCGTACACATCAATGGCCGGGATATTCCCGTAGAAGAGTTGACTCCCGACCAACTCGAGGCATGGAGAGGGCTCCGCTCCGCGGAACGGGTACCCAACATCTGGGAGAAACAATACCCGTGTGTGGTGTTGAGGTGAGGTGACGAACCGGCGGTTTCATTGCGGCGGCGGGAAGGATTTCCGCCGCCCTTTTTTGTTTTCTGCAAAAGCATATACTATAGGAGATGATGCATCCTCATAAAGACGACCCCATCACCTACTTCGGCCAAACCGACTCGCGCGGGAGGCGCGTTCCGTTTGGCATCAAGTCGCGCGACCGCTCGCGGCACATGTATGTCATTGGGAAGACGGGCATGGGGAAATCCACGCTTCTTGAGAACATGGCCATTCAGGATATAAGGAATGGCCACGGCGTCTGCTTCGTTGACCCGCACGGCAAGACCGCCGACCTTCTCCTTGATTACGTTCCGGAACATCGTATTAAAGACGTGCTCTATTTCGCGCCTTTTGACATGGACTACCCGACCTCCTTTAACATCATGGAAGACGTCGGACGAGACAAACGCCACCTCGTCGTGAACGGGCTTATGGCGACGTTTGAAAAGATTTGGGTGGACGCGTGGAGCGCACGTATGGCCTACATCTTGCAGAACACGCTTCTCGCGCTCCTTGAATATCCCGACTCAACGCTTCTTGGCGTAAATCGCATGCTCGTTGATAAAGAGTACCGCAAACTTGTGGTAAGCAACGTCAGCGACCCCTCGGTCCGGGCATTCTGGGTAGATGAATTCGCGAAATACACCGACCGCTACACCCAGGAGGCGACCCCGGCCATCCAAAACAAAGTCGGTCAATTTACGTCAAACCCGCTCATCCGAAATATCGTCGGCCAATCAAAATCAACCTTCGACCTCCGCAAGCTCATGGACGAGCGCAAAATCATTATTGTCAACCTTTCAAAAGGAAAGGTGGGAGAAGGGAACGCGAACCTTCTTGGCAGTATGTTCATCACCAAAATCTATCTTGCGGCCATGTCGCGAGCGGATGTAACTGAAACCGAGCTCCAAAAACTTCCGAATTTCTATCTCTATGTAGATGAGTTTCAGTCATTCGCGAACAAAAGTTTCGCGGATATTCTGTCGGAAGCCAGAAAATACAAACTCAACCTTACGCTCGCGCACCAATATATAGAGCAAATGGAAGAAGAGGTAAGCGCGGCGGTTTTCGGCAATGTGGGCACGATGGCGGTGTTCCGCGTAGGCGCGTTCGACGCTGAATTTATGGAAAAAGAATTCGCGCCTGCGATTATGGCGGAAGATTTGGTTAATCTAGGCATCTATCAAATCTATCTTAAGCTCATGATTGACGGTGTGACATCATCGCCGTTCTCGGCAGTCACTCTGCCTCCGATTGAACGGCCGTCGGAGTCTTTCCGAGAGCAGGTTCTTGAACATTCTCGCACCACATTCTCACGCCCGCGCGAGGTAGTGGAGCGCGAGATAAATGAATGGCATGCCCCGATAATACCTCCTCCAAAAGAGCGAAAGGACGCGCCGGAACGCAGAGATTTTGCACGGGAATCTACTCCGAGAGTGAATATGGAAAAGCATGATTCCGTGCCAAGTAGAGTTCATACGGAGAAGTCCGAACGAATCTTCCGGAGTGAGACTCAGGCGACTGAACAGGCACAAATATCTATACCGCAAAGAAAAAAACACTCGGAGACCACAAAACAGCCTTTCGCATCAGGGCAAACTGGAGCCGTATCTTCAAGAGATTTGCGCAAAAGTGGGCGAATGCACCCTCCTGACAGGTCTCTACCTGCTTCTATGCCACTGTCACATTTGCATCATGGAGCCAAAAAAGGACTATCAGAAGGCGCGCATCTCTCTGAACTGCGCAAAGCTCTCTCGGACGCCCTGCGCAGTTCAGAGCTTAATACAGGAGAAGGCAAGACCGCAAACACACCACGGTTAGAGGAAGATGAGGCGCAGAGAGCATCTAGAGAGGCAAAAGAACACACCGGTCCGCATGCCAGTTTCTCGCAGGCACATGAAATTCCAGAGAAACTCCTCCGTAAGCTTCTTCTGGTGCCAAATCCCGCCTCAATAAAAGAGAAAATAGCGGATAAGAATCCACCTCCTCCATCTGTTTAGTATTAAGTTTTTGCGACGTGAAGCTGAAGAAACTCTTTACATCAATTGCCGTGCTTGGGGGCAGTTTCATTATTCCAAGCGTGTCTTTTGCGGGAGCGGCAATCTCCGAGATTATGTATGACCTCCCTGGCGCCGATACGGGTCGGGAATGGGTTGAGGTACAGAATACTTCGAGCGAAGAGGTTTCTTTCTTGAAGTGGAAACTTTTTGAAGCGAACACTAATCATTCGCTCACGCTTTTTCAGGGAAACGCGACTACGTCGACAAACGGTTTCGCGATTATTGCCGATGACCCGACGAAGTTTCTCGCGGATAACCCGCAATATAGCGGCACGCTGTTTGATAGTAGTTTCTCACTGTCCAATACTGGCGAAACGCTTGAACTCAAGGCCGATGACCTCAGTATGCATCAGACGACCTATGCTTCCTCAAGCGGCGGAGCTGGAGATGGGAACAGTTTACACAAAAGTAATAATATTTTTGTCGTTGGCATTCCTTCGCCAGGAAGCGCGACCATACAAACACCAATTTCTCCAGCGTCAAGCGCTTCAAGTTCTCCAGAAACCGAGGAAACATCTCCACCACCCGCTACCTCTTCTGAAACTTCAGGGTCAGCGAATTACGGAGCGACGACAGGGGTTTATAAACCGCAGATATATGTAAGCGCTTTTGTATCTCAAAGAGGCGTAGCTGGAGCTCCAATACTGTTTGACGCCGCGGCAGTTGGGGTCAAAAAGGAACCGATAACAAACGCGAGGTATGTATGGAGTTTCGGCGACGGCGGCACAGCGGAAGGGAAGAAAGTGTATCACACGTATCACTATCCGGCCGCGTACACGGTTTTAGTCGATGCCTCGTCCGGTGAATTAAGCGCCATGGACAGAAAAGAGATTACCATCGATTCGCCGGAAATTGTAATCGAGAATATAAAGGCGGGCGAGGACGGATTCATTGAGGTGAAAAATAACGGGAAAAACGACGTCGACCTTTCTCTATGGATTCTGAGGAGTATGTCCGGCACATTTACAATCCCGAATGGGACTCTCCTCGGCGCGAGAAAGGCAATTCCGTTTCCCGCTCAAATTACCGGATTATCTGCTGACCCAAAGAGTACGGCACTTCTTTATCCCAATGGGAATCTAGTCGTTGCGTACAAAGAGAAAAGCGCGATTACAGCGCCGCTTCCGGCAAAAGATCCAAAACCAGCCGCGGCTCCTGTCGTGGAAAAAGAAGCCAAACCGAATACATCGCTCATCAAACCTGCCGCAGGGTCTCTGGAAAAAGAAGCAGTTTCTGTAGCGGAGCCTCTTTTTGCGGCTTCCTCAAGCGCAACAAAGTTGTCCGCGCAAGCAGTGGAGCTTATCGGCGCCGCAGGCGCCGCTGACGGGCGTGGCATCGTGCCTTGGCTCGGAGGAGTCGCACTGCTCCTTCTCGTTTCTATAGGAGGATACTTCGCGATGCTTCGACCGCCGAAAGAATCGAGCGCGGCGGAAAAGCTCAAGGAAGAAGTGGCGGAGTATGAAATCACTGAAGAAGTAAATAGCAAGTAGTTAGTAGTAAGTAGGAAGAACAGTCAGAGCATTTCTTTTCTACTAGCTACTTTCTACTATCTACTAACTAGTATGAAAATTCTTATTTTTAGCACCGCTTATCTCCCGTTCATCGGGGGAGCGGAACTTGCGATAAAAGAAATCACTGACCGGACTCCAGATATTTCGTTTACGCTTATCACGGCGCGTTTTAAGCGCGATTTGCCGAAATCCGAGAAAATCGGAAACGTTGAGGTCTATCGGGTCGGACTCGGAACCAGTGTTGATAAATGGCTTCTGCCGTGGCTGGGGTTCCGAAAGGCTAAATTGCTTGAGAGAAAAGAGAGTTTTGATGTTGTCTGGTCCATGATGGCAAGCCAGGGAAGCATTGCCGCCGCTTTTTTCAAACAGGCGTTTCCGCAAAAGAAATTAGTCCTGACACTGCAGGAGGGAGATGAAGAAGCGCATCTCAAGCGCTACGTGTTTGGGAGCGACTTATTGTACCGGCTGCTCATTCGTCCGTGGCATCTGCGTGTCTTCAAAAAAGCGGACAGGATAACCGCAATCAGTAACTATTTAGCAGAACGGGCACGGAAGAATGCGCCGAACACGCGGATGGAGGTGATACCGAATGGAGTAGATATCGCAAAATTCCAAATCACAAATTCCAAATTACAAACAAACCCAAATCTCCAAAGAGAAGAAATAAGAAAGAAATTAGGAATACAAAAGGAAGACAAAGTCGTTATCACCACGTCGAGGTTGGTGGAGAAAAACGGAATAGGGGATTTAATCCTGGCGATGCGGTATCTGCCCGAAAATGTGAAGCTACTTATATGCGGAATCGGTCATCTTGAGAATAGCTATAAGCTAAAGACTTCCTCCCAGGGCGGATCCGCCTCTGGCGGAAAAAGCTATAAGCTGGAAGACCGGATACGATTTCTAGGCCACATACCACATGAACAATTACCCGGTTATCTTCACGCCGCAGACATCTTCTGCCGCCCAGCGCTTTCGGAAGGTATGGGTAGTTCGTTTATTGAGGCAATGGCGGCTTCACTGCCCGTTGTTGCGACTCCGGTGGGCGGCATCCCCGATTTCCTCAATGCACCCTTTCCAGAATCAGAAGCAGAGGGCTCTCTATTCTCTAATTCTCACGAATTAGAGAATAGATGGGGGGAGACAATAACAGGATTATTTTGCGAAGTAGGAAATCCCGAAAGCATCGCCGAAAAAGTGAAGCTTCTCTTATCGAATGGAGAACTCCGAAACAAAATAATTGAAAACGCCTCAAAAATGGTGCGGGAGAAGTATGGATGGGAATGGATTACAAAGAAGATGCAAGAGATATTTCATCCCCTTGTGTTTTGAAACGGGGGGGGGGGTAATATTAGCGAAAGAATAGGATTTATTCGTTAATAACTAAACTATGAAATTCGAAATCCCCTCCGCATCTCCTGAGAAAAAAGAAGAGGTGCGAGAAACTCACAACTATGAATGCCCGCTTACTAATGGGGCTGACGTTAGGCTTGCATACGCGACTGGCGATCGTGGGAAAATCAACGAAATTACAAAGCTTGAAATTCACGATAAGGCAGGAAATAAAAAAGAAATCGAGAAATTTCTCAAGGACCTTGATGTACCATATACGGGAGGAGGGGAGTCTACAAGCCCGGAAGGATATTCTGTGTGGTATACCGTAGCTCCGGAAACCCTGAAAAAACCAGGTGTGCTTGAAAAAATAAAGACACTTCTCCACGCAAGATTTGAACCGGCTGACGAAAAAGGCGATGAAAACAGCTGGGGTACTGAATACTTTACCGGTCTGAATGGTTAATAGACTTAGATTTGCCAATGTTTTAGGATTGCGGTACGATGCTGTCATGCAGAAAGAATCAGCCATAAACGTTGTGCCGCCAGCGACCGCCCTTTAATCGGGTAGGCGCTTTCTTTGTAATTGAACGCAGAAAACCGCCCCCGATTGGAGGGGCAGTTTTTGTTTTGGCCAGCCGTCATTTTTCAAGGTTCGACCTCTTTCTCGGTTTGAGGCCGAACCCCGAGACTCTAAAATGACAGATGACTAGAACAAAACGTTCTAGCCGCTTTCCCGATTCTCTTGAATGGGTATGACTGGCGGTTTGGTCTTCGACAACTACATATCACTATGAACGAGCGACAACGTATCGTAATTAAAGCAGGCACCGGCGTTCTTCGCGCGAACGGACATCCAAGCAACTCTGTGTTTTTTAACATTGCCGCGCAGGTTGCGAGGATAAAAAACGAAGGGCATGAAGTCATCATTGTAAGTTCCGGAGCGGTGGATGCCGCGAAGCACTGGCTCACCCTTCTTGGAAAGGATTTTTCAGCGCTGAACGCGGGAGAACTCTCAAGTATCGGAACAAGCGAACTACTCTTGCGGTGGAAAAACGCGTTTCTCCCGCACAGCATAGCTATTGCCACAGGATGGCTCACTCATAGTGTCTGGCATCACAATGACCAGAGGGAGAATCTGCAAAAATCTGCGAGTAAGTTCTGCGCGCTTCGCTACATCGTGCTCGTGGTAAACGAAAATGACTTGCTCTCGAGGTCGGAACTTAAGAACATGGAAAGAGGGGTGGGGGATAACGATTACATGGCAAGGCGAGTCGCCTGTCTTTTAAACGCTGATGCAATTCTCTTCCTAACTGAATCCGGCGGGATATGGAGCGGCAATCCAGGAAATACTACAGCTCGAATTTACCGCGAACTTGATGGGCGCCATACGTTTCGTCTTGGCGCAAGAGACGGCGGCAAGTCACAGACAGGAACGGGTGGTCCGCAATCAAAGATAAATCAGGCAAGTATCTGTTCCAGAAGAGGCATACGCGCTGCCATCGCAGGCGTTCATGAAAAAGAGGTAATTGTAAGATTCGCGCGCGGTGAATACGTGGGCACGACGATTACCAATCGCACTGTTCTCTCGCAATGATGAGGCCAGGTAGTTTCAATCGCACAAAGGACTGTCCTAACGGATAGTCCTTTTTCTTTGTTATCATTGAGCTATGAAGATTTTGATTGCAACAGGCATATACCCACCGGACATCGGCGGACCGGCGCAGTATACAAAGGGGGTGGAGGAGGCATGGAGAGCACAGGGACATACTGTGCAAGTTCTGTCGTTTGGAATTGAACGAAAACTGCCGACAGGTATTCGGCATCTCTACTATTTTTTCCGCGTATTATTTTCTCTACCGCGCGCGGACTTCGTATTTTCTCCCGATACTTTCAGCGCGGCAATTCCGGCGTTTTTCGCAAGCAAGCTCTTTGGAAAGAAGATTATTATCCGCACGGGCGGCGATTTTCTGTGGGAGTGGTATGTGGAGCGGACGGGGGATTTGGCACTCCTTCGCAACTTTTATCAAACACGCGTTCCACAATTCAACCTAAAGGAGCGTATCATTTTTTGCCTTGTCAGATTTTTGTTCCGTTATGCTGACGCCGTTATCTTCAGCACTTTGTGGCAACGGGATATCTTTAGGCAACCATATACCTTAAATCTGGAAAAGTGTTTTGTCGTTGAGAATTATTATGCCCCTCCGACGAGACAGAACTATTCTGATATTCTCAAGAATAACAGAATAGAGAAAGTGTTTGTAGGAGGAACGCGGGAGTTAAAGTGGAAGAATATACAGCGTATCAAGGAGGCCTTTTCAAAACTTCAAGAAAAAGGTTTGCCGGTATCTTTGGAGTTACAAACAGGGAGTCGTGAGCAATTTTTGCGGGGTATAGAGTCAAGCTACGCCGTGATTCTTGCCTCGCTTGGCGACATATCGCCAAATACGATTCTTGAGGCGATCTCGTACGGGAAACCCTTCATTTTGACGCGCGAAACCGGACTCCATGAGAAACTCAAAGATATTGGAGTGTGGGTAGACCCAGAAGACGTGGATGATATTGCGGCGAAGATAGAATGGTTGGCGAGTGACGCTAATTACGAAATTCAGAGCAAAAAAGTGGAAGCATTTACGTTCACACACGGCTGGGAGGATATAACCAAAGAGATTCTAGCCATCTATGAAAGTCTTAAACTTTAGCTTGGACAGAACGATTCTTGAAAAAGATTCCGCCGTGCAAAAGCGGCTTATTGCCCTTGCAGAAAAAGCGGGGAAGATAACCGTATTCGTGCCGGGGATGAAGGATGAGAAACAGGAGTTGTCGGAACACCTTACCGTCTATTCATTCGGAGGCTCGAAACTGCTTCAGCTATTTAAGATGTGGAGGATGGGGAAGCGGTTGCTCCGTTCGAGAGATTCCTCCTTTTTTAAAGGAGGTGCCGAGTCTTTGAGGCGGAGGATTTTAAATCCCTCGGCTCTTCAGAATGAGCCACTCCCTTTGACAAAGAGAGAATTAAGACCTTACGACCTCATTACCGTTCAAGACCAGTATTTTCTAGGATTTCTAGCCGTAAAACTCTCGGAGAAGTTCTTAGTGCCAATTGAAGTGCAGATACACGGTTTTGAAAAGATGGAAGGCGGGCGAGCGAGACTGGCGCGTTTTGTGCTGGAACGCGCCGCAAAGATTCGCGTCGTCAGCGAAAGACTGAAGCGCGAGATTACTACGCGCTACGCGCTACACGCTACACGCTTTTACATCCTGCCTGTGTATACTCAAATAGAGATTTCGCAGAGAATTGTAAAGCGGAAAACTGTTCCATACCCCTTCACATTTCTAACTGTCGGACGATTAGTTTCGGTTAAAAATATTGCGCTTCAAATAAACGCCTTTGCCAAAGTTGCAAAAGAAATTCCGCATATCCGTCTGCGTATTGTCGGCGACGGCCCTGAACGAGCCAAACTTGAGCTAGAAGCTAGAAGCTTGAAGCTAGAAGCTTCAGTAGTCTTTGAAGGTTATCAAAATAACCTAGGGCGGTTCTATGAAGAGGCGGACGCTTTTTTGTTCACGTCCAACTCTGAAGGGTGGGGGCGCGTCGTGCTTGAAGCGGCGGCGCATAAACTTCCAATCATAATGACCGATGTCGGCCTTGCGCGCGAAGTCATCAAAAATGAGGAGAGCGGACTCGTCATTCCAGTGGGAGACGAACGCGAACTTACGCTCGCTATGAAAGAGTTTTTAGATAAGCCGGAGCTTCGCGTCCGGCTTGGAGAGGCCGCCTTCAAAATCTTTAAATCGTTTCCTCTGCGCGATGCGCAAATACAGAAGCAAATTGAGGAATGGAAACACATCTCCATGGTCTAACTTGATCTATCCGTAGGCGGTTTAAGTTGTAAAGCCGTTAGTTTAGGATAGAATTGACGTCATTATGCGAAGACCTATCGTGCAAAACACTAGTCAGAAGAAACCTCTTATAGGATTCATCGGGCAGGGATTCATCGGCAAAAACTACGCCGATGATTTTGAGAACCGCGGATACACTGTTATACGATATACAAAAGGGTCCGCATTTGCACACAATAAAGATAAAATCGCTACGTGCGATATCGTGTTTATAGCGGTGCCGACGCCGACCACGCCAAAAGGTTTCGACTGTTCTATTGTGCAAAGCGTTCTTCCGCTCGTGGGGAAGAGAAAGATAGCGGTGATAAAATCAACGCTGCTTCCCGGCACGACAGATATGCTACAAAAAGAATATCACGATATATTTGTTTTTCACTCGCCGGAATTTCTGCGCGAGAAAACAGCCGCGTACGACGCCAGTCATCCCAACCGCAATATCGTCGGGATTTCAGTTGAGAGCAAAGAAGCCAAACTGGCGGCACAGCGCGTGCTCTCTGTGCTTCCAAAAGCGCCTTTTGAAATGACGGTGCGGGCGAAAGAAGCGGAACTTGTTAAGTACGGGGGGAATAATTTCTTGTACATTAAAGTTGTTTATATAAATATGCTGTTTGATCTTGCGAAAGAATTGGGATGCCGATGGAATGTAATCCGGGACGCTATGAAGGCCGATGCTCGAATCGGAGATTCACACATGGAGCCGATTCATGAGAGTGGACATTCCACAGAAACTCACAAGCGAGCGCGCGGAGCGGGAGGCCACTGCTTCATCAAAGACTTTGCCGCGTTTTCCACTATATACGAGGAACTTGTTGGAGATGATCTTGGAAAGAAGCTCCTTCACGCACTACGCGACAAAAATAACGACCTCCTCAGAAAAAGCGGAAAGGACATTGACCTTTTGGAAGGAGTGTACGGAACACGAGCGAAGCGCTCGTAATTTCTAAGTTCTAATTTCTAATTCACCTAATTTAGACAGAATCCAAAACACAATGTCCCCAAACCCAAATAAAACACAAAGTTAAGAAGACATACCAAAACACAAACTATCCAATGCTTAAACAAAGGCACAAACTGTGTCAAACTACTCAAACGTTGGCTCGTTTGTGTTTTGGGGATCTGTGTTTTGTTTGAAGATTGTGTACTGTGCTTTGTGCTCTACGACACTGTGTTTTGTGAAGCTTAAGATAGATTAGCGAAGCCCTAACCACCGCCTCCGGCGGTGACTGAACACAAGGTTCTACCGTTGCGTTAAAATATCATAGCTCCAGTCTGGAAGGCACTA
>LCPL01000016.1 GCA_001003605.1 Parcubacteria group bacterium GW2011_GWC2_48_17 | reverse complement strand
TATGGGAGAACCTTTTCAAATCTCGGGCGCAGGCAAGCAGTCGCCTGCTCGTCCCGACAATCCTCGCTTCACTCTGCTTGTCGGGACGCCGAGATTTGAACTCGGACACTACGAACCTTCACCCCGCACCAAATCCTGAAATTCGGGATGCCGAGATTTGAACTCGGACCCTACGAACCCGAATCGTAGATACTACCGTTATACTACATCCCGGCGAAGGATTTGGTGCGGGGCGTGTCGTAGATACTACCGTTATACTACGTCCCGGCTAAGTTTTGTACTTGGACACATCGCAATATTAGCAGATTTTGCGGATTGAGCAATCAAAAACAAACTCCGCTCAACAGAGCTTCAAAGGTCGCTTTAAGGCTTAGGAAGACAGCTTCTCTAGACTCCCTGCTTTTTTAGCTCTTCAATCAGTCTCTTCGCTTCTTTCGATAGCTTGCTTGGAATGTCAATGCCTATTTTGATTAGAAGGTCGCCTCGATGACTTCTGTCCATCGGAATTCCTTTTCCGCGAAGTCGCAGAACCTCCCCGTGCTTTATGCCCTCGGGTATTTTAACGCTGACATTTCCGTCGAGCGTAGGAATAGTATATTCATCACCCAAAAGAACGCTTGAGAGCTTCACAGAAAGGTCCATGAGAAGGTTGCTTCCCTCGCGCCTAAATAGCGGATGCTTGATAACATGTATCTTTACGTACAGGTCGCCAGAAGCGCCGTCTTTGATTGACTCACCCGCGCCACCAAGTCGTATTACCTCCCCATCCTCGATACCAGCCGGGATTTTTACCGCAATTTCCTGCTCTCTTCGCGTAACACCAGACCCGCGACAAGTCGCGCAACTTTCCGACGGCACCTGCCCTCCGCCGCCGCATTCCTCGCAGGTCTTCGTGGTTTGCACTTGACCAAAAATGGACCGGCGACTCTCACGAATCTTGCCCTTTCCGTTGCAGGTTTTGCAGGTTTCCATTTCCGTCCCCGGCTTTGCGCCTTTTCCCTTGCATGTATCGCATGCGACCGTTTTATTGAGAAGCATCCGCCGTTCTGTCCCAAAAACAGAGTCGGAAAAAGAGAGTTCTACGTCTATTGAAATATCTCGTCCTCGGCGCGCTCTTTCGCGCGTTCCACCAAAGAAATCGCTGAAAATATCGCCGAGGTCAAACTCGAATCCCCCGGCGCCTCCGCCAAAACCCTGTCCAGAGGCGAAATTGGAAAAATCGAACCCTTCTCCGCCATAGGCGGATCCGCTTTCGGCGGAAAATCCGCCCGCTCCGCCTGAAAACACGCGACCGTAAGCGTCATATTCGGCGCGTTTTTTGTCGTCAGAGAGCACTGAGTAGGCCTCGTTGGCCTCCTTGAACTTTCCTTCGTCGCCGCCCTTTTTGTCGGGATGATATTTATGCGCCAAATTCCGAAACGCTTTTTTTATGTCGTCCTTTGATGCGCTTTTAGGAACTCCTAATGTCTCATAATAATCTTTAGCCATGTTTCAAAATTAAAATGTAAAAATCAAAATTGAAAACGATAATGTAAGAGATTTAGATTTGAGGAAATCTGCAACCTGCCAGTAGCTATTATAGAGCCGTATAAACATCAGCGATACTTGACATCATACCATATATCTAGTAATCTACAAACCAGACAAAAAACGGTTCTTTGCCACCGCAGAGCGCAAATGTGAGTTTAGAAAAGCGCAACCGCAGAAAAAAATTATGAAAAAATGGGCAAGAGAATATCAAATCTTGACATGTTTCCGCCTCGCAGGTGAGCCGTCAAGTGGCCACCACTTAAGGATCATTGATGACTTTGAGCCCAAAAGTCGTGAGGATGCGAAAACTTACCTCGATCATGTCGAAAAGGAACTTCTTCAAGATTGTCCTGGAGCCAATATCATTCTCGGACCAATGGTAGTTCTTATGGTGTGATTCAACCTTGTGAACGGTCTGTGGCTCAACATTTGGGCTTTTCTCGCAGAGGGCTTGGTGCCTTAGGCACCTTCGTAGTTCAATTCAAGCCCGTTTTTCCTATTTCTTCTCTTTATACTCCGCATCCTTCACATTCCCCTCCCCGCCCTCATCTTTCTTTGGTGGTGGGTTGTCAGTTGTTTGCCCTGAGCCAGCTTGTGGTGAGCTTGTCGAACCAGTCGAAGGGTTGCTCATATACTGCCCGATTTTTTGAATTTCGCTTGAGAGCGCTTCGGAGGCGGTTTTGAGGGCGTTAGTGTCAATCGGCGTCGCATCCTTGGCTCGCTTCAAGTCGGAGATTTTGTCTTCAATGGTTTTCCGAAGTTCTGCCGGCACTTTTTCACCCGCATCTTTTAGGGCTTTCTCGGCGGTGTAGACCAATTGCTCGGCGATATTTTTGGCTTCCACCCCTTCCCTTTTCACTTTGTCGTCCGCTTCGTGTGCCGCCGCTTCTTTTTTCATTTTTTCCACCTCATCTTTTGAAAGACCGGATGAAGCGGTAATTTTAATGGAATTGGCTTTGCCAGTCGCTTTGTCTTTGGCCGTAACATTCAAGATACCGTTAGCGTCCACATCAAAGGTTACCTCTACTTGAGGAAGCCCGCGCGGAGCTGGCGGAATACCGTCCAAAATAAATCTTCCGAGCGACTTATTGTCCGCGGCCATCGCCCGCTCGCCTTGGGTAACGTGAATTTCAACCGAAGTTTGATTATCTGCCGCGGTGGAAAACACCTGCGTTCGCGCCGTCGGCACCGTCGTATTTTTTTCAATGAGTTTCGTCGCAACACCACCCAAAGTCTCAATCCCAAGAGAGAGTGGGATCACATCAAGAAGAAGCACATCCCGAACATCACCGCCTAAAATTCCGCCCTGAATCGCCGCGCCCACCGCCACCACTTCGTCGGGATTAACGCCCATGTGCAGCTCCTTGCCGAAAAACTTTTTCACCGCTTCTTGAATCGCTGGCATTCTCGTCTGGCCGCCCACCATCACCACTTCATTTATTTCGCCCACCTTAAACGGACTGGCTTCCATGGCCCGCTTGGTGATAGTCATGGCCCGAGCAATAAATTCGTGCGTTAATTCTTCAAGCCGGGCGCGGGTCATAGTAACGAGAAGGTGCTTGGGCCCGTCGGCGCCGGAAGTAATAAAGGGAATGTTTATTTCGGTCTGCACCGCCGTGGAAAGTTCAATTTTGGCTTTCTCGGCCGCTTCATCAAGGCGTTGAAGCGCAAGCGGGTCTTTCTTCAAGTCAATGCCGTTTTCTTTCTTGAAAGTTTCGGCGAGCCAGTTGACGATTGTGTGGTCAATATCGCGGCCGCCGAGGTGCGAATCGCCGTCGGTTGATTTGACTTCTATTACGTCATCGCCCACTTCCAAAATGGAAATGTCGAAAGTGCCGCCGCCGAAGTCAAAAACCGCTATCTTTTCATCCTTCTTCTTGTTGAAGCCGTAGGCGAGTGCCGCCGCCGTTGGTTCATTGATAATTCTTTTTACATCAAGACCGGCGATTTTTCCCGCGTCTTTAGTCGCTTGCCGCTGGCTGTCATTGAAGTAGGCAGGCACGGTGATGACCGCCTCCGTAATTTTCTCGCCGAGTCGCGCCTCGGCATCATTCTTTAGTTTGGTCAGTATCATGGCCGACACCTCTTCCGGCCGATACCATTTGCCCTGTGGTGAGCTTGTCGAACCATCACCCATTTTTACCTCAACGCCGCCGTTCGCTCCTTTGCGCGTTTCAAATGACACGTTCTTGGCATCCTTCTGCACACTCGGCTCGTCAAAGGTGTGGCCCATAAAGCGTTTAATCTGAAAGACGGTGTTTTTCGGATTGGTTACCGCTTGCCGTTTAGCCAGCAAACCAACCAACCGCTCGCCGGTTTTACTGTGAGCCACGATAGATGGCGTTGTTCTCTGCCCCTCGGTATTTTCCAGCACTCTCGGCGTTCCCGCCTCCATCACCGCCACGGCGGAGAAGGTGGTGCCGAGGTCAATACCTATAATTTTGGACATAATAGTTTAATTTTTAATTTCTAATAACTAATTTCTAAACTCTAATCAAGTTTCAAGTTCAAGCTTCAAAACTCAAAAAAGATAACTGGTTTGAACTTTTATTTTTTGAGTTTGATTAGAGCTTAGATCTTAGAGTTTAGGGTTTGGAATTTCTTTCAGGTTGACAGTTGCGATCATATATGCTAACTTGTTTGCAGTCAACCTAAACTCGCTCTTTTTACCTTTGCCTTGCGGCATTGGGAGGTTGGAGCAATTTTCAGTGGAGGATGCACTTTATGACAGCTAAAGAAGCTATTACGGATCAGGCAGACAAGCAAACAACCGAATTTGTGGAAGTCTGCGGGTATGTTATACAGAGACAGCGGTTGAAAAACATATTCGGTGAGCCGGAAGCGATCCAGCATGGATATATTGCAGGTTCGATCATCAGAATTGGCCAGAAGGTGTTCTCAAACGGACGAATCCACTTCCCCGCCGGCAAAATGGGATTGGTAGTCAAGATTGGAATACCTTTTGAAAAAGGTAGGACCCAAGACATTATTTATGTCTGGTTTGAAGGACAAGAAAGGTACACCGCAATGAAATTCAAGGACCTTGAAATCTTACCAATTGGATCGTTACGGTAGCAACACTACTTTCACTTATTGCTCCGCGTTCGCGCGGGGCTTTTTCTTTTCCGCACCAACCAACACAAAAGTTCGACCCTTTTCCCGATTTAAGGTCGAACCTTTTAGGAGAAAGACGGGGCGCGGGGCATTTGAGATATGAAAAATTCCAGCTTTGAAAATGGAGAGACGATTCTTTTGAAACATAATTTTCCCTCGGGAGCGTCTTTTGCGGAAAAGGATATAGGAAGCAAGTACTTCTCTTTAGCCGCGCCTGTGTCGCTCAAGACCCCAATAGGCTCACAAGAAATGATTTTACCCCGTAGCCTCCCTTCCCTTTCCAAAATAACGAAGCGCACCAAAAAGAGTCTGCCATGCTGATGGACTATTTTTTCAAAAATCCTGGATTTATCTTGGCAGGAAAGCCTTTTCATAGTAGATACGCTTAACGAATAGAGGATTTATCTTGTAAAAAGGATTTTACCATACTGGTCAATGTGTTTCTTTAGCCCGTCATCTACGATTTCATGGTAGTTTAGCACGTCGACTTTGTAAGGAAATCTTGGCGCCCCGTCATTAAGAAAAGCATGCAAAGCGTTCACGGTTCTCGAGGTAAGCCGGTTCCCCTTAAGAGCCATGTCAATATCAGAATAAGGTTTAAAATTTCCCATGGCTCTTGAACCGTAAACGATGGCCTGCTCTATTTCCGGAAACGGTTTTATCGCATCCTCAATAGTGTTCAGCGTTTCTTCGTCAAGCCCAAATTTCATATGGAATTTTCAAGATACTCATAAAGGTTTTTGAATAATGGGGAATATTCAACACGAATCATCTTCTCGGCTTTGATGCTTATCTGCTCATCATACATATGCGAAAGCGCATTGCGCATTTCCAATGCCCCAATCCACGCCTTACCGTCTGAAATATATTCGGACTGAAGCGCCTGCAGAATAACATCTCGCGGGTTCTTCAGTGCGAAACCCTCGTATTCTAACTTGTCATTCATGGTTTTCCATGACAACTCAAAAAGAAATTCAAAGGTCTGAATCAGTGCTGCTCGAAAGAGCGGATTATGCTCCGTATCCTCCTTCAGAGCAATTTCAAGCTGCATATGCGCTCTCTTAAAGTTCTCAAATCGTTGCTTCCACCGAATGTTTTTTAGTTCACTCATTTTTTTGTTCTACACTATGAGATTAGGGCTGATGATACTCCGCGAGCTTCACTTTAGCAGGCTGTAGTATGTTACCATGAAGCGCGTATCCCTTCTGGACTACCTCAATTACGGTATGATTCTCTTTTGGGTCAGACACCGGAACAGTTGAAACGCTCTCGTGCTTTTGCGTATCGAATGGCTCTCCAATCTTTGGTTCAATGAGGGTTATCCCGTTTTTTTCCAGGGCGGAAAAGAGCTGCGAGTAAATATATTGCACTCCCATGCGCCAATTAAGGTCAACTTTTTCCCAATTCGCCTTATTTCCAAAAGCGCTGTGAAAGCTATCAAGCGCCGGGATGATGTCTCGAATGATCCGCTCATTCGAGAATTTCACAAATTGTGACATCGCCTTCTCGTCGTCTTTTCGTGCGTTTACAAAATCGGCCTTGGCTCTCTGCCAGCCATCCAAATACTCTCCGCGCTCCTTTTGGCACACCTTCAGTCTTTCGCGGAGTTTCTTTATGATTTCGGCTGACTGCTCCTCGGAAACAACCGATTCATCTAAATCCTCTGGTTCAATTCTTATTTCGTTTTGGTCAGACATATTCAAAAACTCTAAACTCTAAGTTCTAAACTCTAATCAAACTCAAATCTCCAAGATCAAAACCGAAATCGGACTTTCAGACTTCGAGTTTAAATCTTTGAACTTGCTTAGAGTGTAGAGTTTAGAACTTAGGATTTGCCATTACCTCTTTGACCACTGTGGCGATTTTCTCGCCACAGCACCAAAGCAAGGTTTGATGCTGGGCTAAGAAAATCCAACCACACTGTCGTAAACTATCTTTTGCTCCACTGCGGCGATTTCCTTGCCTTCTTAAGACCGAATTTGCGGCGTTCTTTGGCCCGTGGGTCGCGCTTGAGGAATCCGGCTTTCTTCAGCTTCTTTCTAAGCTCCGCGTCATGCAAAACTAGCGCCCGAGCGACTCCATGGCGCAACGCCTCGGCTTGCGCGGAAAGGCCGCCACCGCTAATTCGCGCGGTTATGCTGAACCTTACGGGTAGTTTTCCTTTGTTAATGGATTCAAGAGCGACTCGCCGCTGTTCACTAGTTTTGAAATAGACTTCTATGTCTTTATTATTGACCAAAATGGACTGCTTGGCGGCAGGGGTAATACGCACTCGCGCGGCCGCGGTTTTTCGTCTGCCTATTGTTTCAATATATCTGTTGGTTTTTGTGTCCGTTTCCATAGTTAGCTTTCTAGCTTATTAGCTTTCTAGCCCACCAGCAATTTCCCGAGGTCTCTATTTCCTAGGAAGCTAATCAGCTAGTAAGCTGAGAAGCTAATTTTAGTTTTTGACCGTTAGTCGCTTGATAAGCCGTGAACGCATTGTGTTGCGTGGAAGCATTCGCAATATTACCATTCGAAAAAGTTCACCAACCCCCTTTTTGCTTAGAAACTCTTTCAGATTCGCTTCTTTGAGTCCGCCTGGATATCCTGAATATCTCCGATACTTCGTTTGAGCGAGTTTTTTTTCGCTAAGCATGATTCCGGAAGCATTTACAATCTCCACGCCGACATCCGGAAGTTCATTTGGCTTGAAGGATGCAAGACCTTTTCCACGAAGCAAAGAAGCCGCCTGGCTCGCTATTCTTCCCAATTTCTTTCCCTGCGCGTCAATTGTGTATTTCATATCGTGTAGCGTGTATCGTATATCGTGTAGCGCGTGAGAACTTCCTCTTTTGCCTTCCGTTATACGTTACACGTTTTGCGCTATACTAGTTCAATTATCGCCATCTTTGCCCCGTCGCTCAAACGGAAACCCATCTTTACAACCCTTGTGTATCCGCCGTTCCGAGAAGCATACTTTGGCGCGATTTCCTTGTAAAGCTTGCGCAGACACAAAGTATTTCTGAGGCGTGTTCTAACCAAGCGGCGCGACGCAGGCGTACCGTTTCTTGAAAGTGTTATAATGCGCTCCACGAACGGGCGCAAAGACTTAGCCTTTGCCTCGGTCGTGCGTATACGCCCTTCCTTAAGAAGAGACTCCGCGAGCGAGCGTATTAATGCTCCACGCTGTTTCTTCTCTCTTCCGAATTTTTTTACTTTATTTGAATGCCGCATGATTGATTTTCTTAACGAGTCCGCGAGTTTTTGAAAATCATCACCCCGTTAAATCCCCGTCTTCGACGGGGCGCCCCGACAAAGTCGAGGGCGATTTAACGGGGTGATGTTCGGCAGCCGCGGTTTCGATATTCAGAAGACTGAATCCCGAAACCGCGGGCCGAGCCATTATTTTAAAGTTATTCCCATCTTGCCGAGTACCTTTTTAATTTCCTGGACTCCCTTGCTTCCGAGTCCGTCAATGTCGAGTATGTCCTCTTCTCTCTTTCTTACGAGACCGCCGAGGGTGCGAATGTTCGCTCCTGTAAGCGAGTTCGAAGTCCTTTGAGAAAGTCCTATGGTTTCAATTCGTGTTTTTAAGAGCTCCGTGTCGACGTCGCGCTTTTGGACAGGCTCCTCCTCGGACAAAGATCCAATCTCGGAAGTTTCGGCAACCTCTTTTTCCTCTTCAAATCCAACAATCGCCTTGAGTTGTGAAATCATAATTCCTATAGACTCTTCCAGCGCCTCTTTTGGAGTAATTGAGCCATCTGTTTCAATAAATATTTTCAGCCGATTAAAATCGGTTCTGTTACCAACACGCATATTTTCAACCTCATAGTTAACTCGGCGAATCGGAGAAAATATGGCGTCAAGCGTTATTTGGCCAATTTCAACTCGGTCTTTTTGCAATATCTCCTTTGGAATATAACCAAGACCTTTCTCGACTCGCATTTCAATTGTCAGCTCCGAACTCTTTTCTGTGAGCGTCGCAATGTGCTGTTCCGGATTAAGAATCTCAATTTGTCCCGGGTGTTCAATATTGGACGCCTTAACCTCTTTTATGCCTTTCGCGGAAAGCGTAAGTGTTTGCGGCTCATCGGTATACATCGCGATCCTGACGCGTTTTAGACTTAAGATTATAGTAACGACATCTTCCTTGACACCATGGATTGTTGAAAATTCATGCTCCACCCCGTTGATTTTTATTCCAGTTATTGCCGCGCCTGGAAGCGACGAAAGTATAATTCGGCGGAGTGAGTTGCCGAGGGTATGGCCATAGCCAGGGTAAAGACCATCTATTTCGTATGCTCCTCCCGAACCCTCCTCTTTTACAACTCTAGGCTTGGACGGAAGAACTATGTTGAAATCCGGCATAAAATGCGGCGCTTAGGGTAGCGTTACTCAATCGTTCCCGTAGCGCTCAAATTAATAAATAATAAAATAAATTGGCTGATATTAGAAAACATAATAACCTATTTCCCACAGAAGCGCAAGACGCGATACCAATCTACGAATTGCATGCGAATTCTACTAAAAAATACGAATAAGAATCTGCATTAGTATTTTTTCGTTGCATTAGCACCTCATTCGCTGTTTCGTATCATGCTTATCTTCGGTAAAATTCCAGTATCGCGCCTATATTAAAAGGAAGTTCGCTTCTAACAAGCTTGGGTTTTCCCACCACCGTTCCCTCGACCTTCTGGAGGTCAAATCGAAGCCAAACCGGGTTCTGGTGGTCACGAATGCTATCCCTAAGCGCGACGAATAGCGTCTTTGCCTCACTCGCCTTTCTAATTTTGATAACATCGCCGATTTTTGTCTTATATGATGGAATGTTCACTCGAGTGCCATTTACTGTGAAGTGTCCATGAGAAACATATTGTCTTGAGGCTTGTCTCGAAGGGGCGATGCCAAAACGATAAATCACGTTGTCAAGCCGCATCTCAAGTTCAGTGTAAAGAGCTTCGTCGTCGCGTACTCCTTTCCTCGCGACGGCATTTTTTACATAACGCGAAAACTGGCGTTCCGATAGCCCGTAGGAAAATCTAGCCCGTTGCTTTTCCTTGAGTTGCGCGCCAAACTCGCTTCTGCCGTAGCCTTTTACAATTACTCTGCCCGCCCGAAGCGCGTATTTAGGAGACTGGGTCTTTGGAAAGATATCCGGTCCAATGCGTCGAGCTATTTTATATCGTGGTCCTATTAGCATAGTGTTTAGCGTTTAGCGTTTAGCGTTTAGAAAAGAAACATATCTCAACTAGACGCTAACCGCTAACCGCTTCTTTAAACTCTCCTGGCGCGAGGCGGGCGCGGCCCATTATGCGGTACCGGTGTCGCGTCTTTTATACTAGTGAGCGAAAAACCCTTGTTTACAAATCCTCTAATCGAAGATTCCCTGCCTGAACCGACACCGCTTACCACGACACTGATTTCACGCACTCCCATAGTCTGCGCCTTTGCCGCGATTGCCTCGCCAACTTTTGCCGCCGCGAATGGCGTACCCTTTTTAGCTCCCTGAAAACCTAGCGCTCCGCTTGAGGAAAAAGCAACAACATTGCCCTTTTCATCTGTGAGCGTAAGGCGGGTGTTGTTATATGTTGACTCAACATGAAGAACCGCTCGGTCAAGAACGCGCTTCTTAGATGAAGCGCCTCGCGCGCCTGCCCCAGCGCTTTCGGTTTCTCCTTTTGCAACTATGCGTTTCTTTCCCATGATTGATTTTCTTAACGAGTCCGCGAGTTTTTGAAAATCATCACCCTGTTAAATCCCCGCTCTTAGCGGGGAATCCGCCTACGGCGGATTATTTAACAGGGTAATGTTCGGCAACCGCAGTTTCGATATTCAGAGACTGAATTCCGAAACTGCGGGCCGAGCCATTACTTCTTCTCCACCGCCCTCCTTCCCGTTCCCATTGTCTTTCTCACATTACCTCTGCGTGTCCTTGAATTTGTTTTGGTTCTTTGTCCGCGCGTTGGCAGTCCCCTAAGATGACGCACTCCTCTATATGCCTTTATATCCTTCAATCGCTTTATGCTTGATGAAATATCTCGCTTGAGGTCTCCTTCAATTTTGTAAATCTCAACTTCATGGCGTATCGCGTTTTCCTCCTCTGGAGTAAGGTCAACGGCTCTTTTTGCGGGGTCAACTTTCGCGCTCGCCAAAATCTTCCGCGCCAACGAATGTCCCACGCCATAAATAATGCGCAGTCCGTACTCGAGTCTCTTTTTCTCTGGAATGGTTATACCTGATATACGCATGGCGTGTAGCGTGTAGCGTGTAGCGTGTAAGCGAAGTGTCAGTTATCTAATCTCGTGCCGTTCGCGTTATACGTTCTGCGCTTCACGTTTTACGATTTACCCTTGCCTCTGCTTGTGGCGCGGATTGCTCTTGCACAGGACATAAACATATCCCTTCCGGCGCACTACCCTGCATTTCGCGCAAATTCCTTTAACTGATGCTTTGACTCTCATATAAAAAACAGCTTCTTAGCTGTCTAGCTTTTTAGCTTCCTAGGTCTCCCTAATAAGCTAAAGCTAATAAGCTATAACCTCTTTATTATCCGCCCTTTCCCCCCATATGGGTCAATTTCAACGGTGACCTTGTCACCTATAAGGACCCGTATTCTATTCATTCGCATTCGGCCGGAAAGAAAAGAAAGGAGTTCTTTTCCATCTCCAAGTTTGACCTTAAAAAGCGTATCAGGGAGCGCTTCCGTCACGATACCGGTAACCGCATTCATTCCTTTTGAGTTCATTGTGGACATCATGCGTAGCGCGGCGTATAGTAGCAAGTATTAAAATAAGAGTCAACCCCCATAAGGGCTACGTGTTGCGCAATTTCTCTAGGACCAAATGAAGACACTGGGGAACTCATTTTATTTCTCTACTCCAACTGGAATCTCCTCAAAAGAAATTTTCTTGGGATTTTCAGGAAATTTACGGCTCCAAACCGGACGGATTACAAAATCGGCGCGCTCAATTTCCGGAAAATCTGAAAGCACCGTCGCAATTCCATCCCTAGGCTTGCCGAGAAGAGCTTCCCGAAGCTTATACTCATCATATCGCCACACTACCAGTACTTCGCCCTTTAAAGTAAACCTGATTGTTTGCGCCTGCGTCACATCGCCGTTTTGAGGCTCCTTAAGTTCAAGCTGAAGCCGCTTTAGCGCAGGAATCTCAATAAGCAGATTGTTAAAATTTGGAATAGCGAGTTTCGCCACCTCTCTCCCGATGTCAGCTTCCTTGAAAAGAAGGGCGACTCCGATAGTTCGCTCTTTTATGAGAGACATATTACCGTCGACTGGTTCTGGAGGGAGCGACTCATTTTTTGTTGCGACGGCTCCACTGAAAAGGACATATCCTTGCGGAACCGCCGACTGTTTCTTTGCAATGATATTTTTCCCCACAGTTTCGCGAAGTGACGCTCTCGCGGAGAGAAGCGCTGAATCGGACGGGACTTTTATAACCCCGTCGAACCCCCCACTCATCTTAGTTTTTGAGCGGGCATAAAAGCCGGCAAATCGAGCAGGGTCGGTTTTAAATCCAGGAACAGTAAAGTCAGTTGGAGGAATATTGTATTCAACGCCTGGAGAATCCGCAGTTACAGTAACCTCCAAACTTCCTGGGACGGCTTGTCCGCTCTTTTGTATTCTACCGGGTACTGTTATCGAACTTCCGATTCGATAAATGAGTCCCTCCCGCGTCTCAAAGCGGGTGTTCTTTATGAGGCGTTGTGGCTTATCTGAAAAATTGTTGTAAATTATAATGGTCCCGGTTGCCTTTTCAGAAACCTTTTTGGCTGTATCTGCTGGGATTTTAATCTCCGCCGTCTCGCTTACGGGTAGCGGCACAAAGCGAAGTTTCGCGCCTTCATCTTTTCCAGCGGTAAATTCATAATTCACAGAAATAAGTCTTGTCTTTGGAGTAACACTCACTGTTGCGCCGCTAAAACTAGTCAGGAGCGCGACTCCTAGAAGAATTAAGAAAACCGAAGCTATTCCCCACAAAGCTATTCTTTGCCATGACATGGAAGATGATTCTTCAAGATGAAGCTCTTCTCGCTCGTAAAGTATGTCCTCATCCGCCTCTTCCGCGCCGCGTTCCTTATGAGGAAGAGGTACACGACGAATAGACCTTCTCTCCCTAGTCAAGACATCTTGAAGAATATTTTTTGTCATGTTTTTTATAAAAGCACTTCGTCTTATATTATTTCCCTACGGAAGCGGTACACTTTTCGCATTCCGAAGACGTAACACTCAAAGTCTTGCGGAAGCTCCACAAAGTAGGTGATTGTGTTCAATCAAACATTCGTTTCCTCACCTCGGCTCGGAAATGAAAGCGCAAAACCGTTTTCATTATTTTACTATCATCGAAGCTCGCTTGCAAACGACGATACAATCCCCATAAATGGGTCGTTCTTCTCCGGCGTGTTCCATTTGACAACTCCGGCAATGAGTTCCCCGTTGAGCGGTGTTACGCGAAATTTCTTCGATGGAAGAGTGAATTTCTCAAGATTTAAGCCTCCAATGGCGCGCGTAAAAAGAGGCAGAACATCGGAATCGGCCACTATAAAAAGCGATTTTGGGAAGAAGATTTCCTGCGAAAGAGCCGATAGTGTCTCTGCGAATTTACCTCGCCAGTCCTCCTTAGCGTTTTCAAGCAACTTTTCAATTCGTTCCACAATTTTTCCAGCGCCGCTCTTTTCGTTGTAAAGGCGAAAGAATGCTTCTGCTCCGAGTGGAGGAATGCCCGCGCCTTTTTTTAGCATGCGGATGATATGATTACGTCCGGAGGGGAATGTGGAGGTCTCGACTATTATTCCATTTCTAGCTATCGATATCTCAGTTTGCTCGCCGCTTACATCCACGAAGATAAAATTCTCTTCCTCAGGATACATTTTCTTAAGCGTCATAAACGCGATAAGCGAAAAGGCGTGGAAGCGCGTATGCTCAACATGGAATAAATGAGTAATCACATCTGCTATATTTTCCGTTACTCTCGGCAGGGAAAAGCTACTAAAAATCGCAAATTCAGCATCCAATGCTTCTTTGCCGTAAGGGGCGGAGGTTTCGTAACCGTTCAAAGATGCTTTCATAAGCAGCTTTTCTATTTTTACACTCCCTTTTGGAGCCAACCCCTTTGGCGAATTCGATTCGTTTGCGGAATGCGAAAGAAGCGCGTCGAAAACCTTTTCTGTAATAGGCGTCGATTCTTTGTTCTTCAGACTTAGGAACGATGTCATAGAAGCGACCCATGGCGCCGAAAGCGACACAAGAATCCTCTTTATTCTGGGACGCTTCGCGCCGAAACCAGCACTTTCGAAACCTTCTCGACTTAATGCGATAACTACTTGCGATAACGAACGGAGCATCAAAGAAGATAATCTCTGACCCGTAGCCGCCTCCTGAAATGGTATTTCGGTTCTAAAGCTGTATAGTATGGTAGGAATGTGTCCCGCCGAAGAAATGACGATCGCGCCGCCGACGCTTCCACTGCCAATGTCGAAGACAAGCAAACATTCACTTTCACTTTTCCGAGAGAGGAGAAACATAACAATAGTATATCAGACTATAGAATTTCGAATACCAAATACCGAATATCTAAAAATATCTAATATCAAATCAGAAGAAATTTAAAATAGTAGTTTCTCGTTTGGTACTGCATATTCATTATTCTTCGAAATTCGAGATTTGGTATTCGAAATTTATTGAAGGATGGCTTTGATTCTTCGCACTCCCGCCGAGACCGCTTCTTCCTTGAGAATCCTGAACGTTCCAAGCGTCCCGATGCTTTGCACATGTGGTCCTCCGCAGAACTCCTTGGAATAGGCTGTTTCGAGCGAGTTGCCGATATAGTGAATCAGCACCTCGTCCGGATATTTTTCATCAAAAAAGTGTAGCGCGCCGCTTTTCTTTGCCGCCTCCAACGGAAGCGTTGTTTTATGAACCGCTAAATCCGCCTTAATTTTTTCATTCACCACATCTTCCACTTTCTTCTTTTCATCGTCCGTCATTTTTCGCTGAAAGGCGAAATCAAACCGTAGCCGCTCCGGCGTAATATTGCTTCCTTTTTGTTGTACCTCCTTCCCTAGTATATCCCGAAGCGCTTGATGAAGGAGATGCGTCGCCGTGTGGTATTTTACAGACATTTCGCTAGTATCGGCAAGGCCTCCCTTGAATCTTTTTAAAGCCCCGGCGCGAGAAAGTTCCTGATGCCTCCTCATCTCACCCTCAAATTCTGCGCGGTCAACATTCCTTCCTCTCTTCTCTGCCAATTCCGCTGTCATCTCGAACGGAAAACCGTAAGTGGAAAATAAGGTAAAAGCATCTTTTCCGGAAACAGTTTCAAGTTTTTCAAACTCTTTAAGTCCTTGGTGCAGAGTTTTCTGAAATTGCTCGCTCTCATTGCTTATTACTTCAGCAATCTCTTTTTGCCGCCTTCGGATATTGTCATACACATCCCCGTAGATTCCTGAAACAATCTCAACCAGAGCAGTTATCTCTCTTGAGCTCACTTTATTTTCATCCGCGGAGAAGACAGCGCGGCGGATAAGCCGCCGAAGGATGTAGCCCTGCCCAGTATTTGACGGCAATACTCCGTCGCCTATCAAAAAAATCGCCGCTCGCATATGGTCGGCAATTACGTGGCGCGCGCGCGTATCGCTCGCGATTGTGCTTGCGAAATCCATAATCGGCTTGAACGCGTCAGTATCAAATACGCTTTTCTTCTTTTGCAATACGGCGCAAATTCTCTCCAGACCAGCTCCAGTATCCACATTTTTTTGCGGTAGTTTACCGACGACTTTGCCATCCTTTTTAAGGTACTCCATGAATACATCATTCCAAATCTCCACCACCTCCTGCATCTCATCCGCCTTGAGAAACTCCGCATGTGCTAAATCGCCAAGCCCTTTTTCGGTAATGTCGTAATACATTTCCGTGTCCGGTCCGCATGGACCGCTCTGGCCTGCCTCCCACCAGTTTTTGGAGGCTGGCATATAGTAAATCCTATTTTGCGGAATACCTACTACCTTCCAAATACTCGCGGACTCTTCATCTCTTGGAGCGTCGGAGTTGCCTTCAAAGACAGTGATGTAAAGACGTTCCGGGTCTAGCGCAAATCCTTCCTTCTTTGATGTAAGAAGTTCATAACTCCATTTTATGGCATCTTCCTTGAAATAATCACCGAGTGACCAGTTACCGAGCATCTCAAAAAAAGTCAGGTGCGTATTGTCGCCAACTTCATCAATATCGCCAGTGCGCACGCATTTCTGTATATTCACCAGCCGTTTCCCGGAAGGATGTGGCTGACCGAGAAGGTATGGCACAAGCGGCTGCATTCCCGCTGTCGTAAAAAGCACCGAAGGGTCATTTTCTGGCACAAGCGAAGCGCTCGGGATGATTGCGTGCCCCCGCGACTTAAAAAAATCAAGAAATCTTCGGCGAATCTCGGAAATAGTCATCCAGCTATCCTACCGCATCCTGAGATAACAAAAAAGAGGATGGGACTTTCACTGGAGCGGCACAAACACAAACCCTGGGTATTCTTCGGTTGTGAGCGTGTCACCTTGTGTCTTTCGAATTCGAACGATTTTCTGCATTGCATGCTCCGCGCCGATAGGGATAATAAGTATGCCGTCCGGCTTTAGCTGCTCTATAAGTTCCGGCGGGATTTTCCTCGCCGCGGCTGAAACCAAAATCCGGTCAAATGGCGCTTCTTCGGGCAGTCCCACCACCCCTTTCTTTGCCAGCTGTATCTCCGGCATTGGCGCCATCTCTATTCTGATGTTCTCAAGAATATCAGAATAGAGATGCTCCATGTTTTTCCGACCAAGAGTAACAAGCTCGGAGACAATTTCGAGACCGGTTACCCTCCCCTTTGTGCCGACAAGATGCGAAAGGAGCCCAGTCGTCCAGCCAGAACCACTCCCAATATCAAGCACTTTTTGGCCGAGCCGAACATCAAGTTTCTCGAGCATGAACGCGACGGTTGTCGGCTGGGAAATTGTGGCACCGAAACCTATCGGAAGCGGATAATCTTCATACGCTTGATCGCGAAGTTCTTGCGGCACGAAATTAGCTCGAGGAACCGCGCGAAAAGCGTCTTCACTTCGCGAAGAACGAAGTGCTCTAGTTATCTTAAGGCGAATGATTAGCGACTCTAGATTTGCCATTTAGCATTTGCTTACGGCCGTGAGCAAATGCTAAATGGCCAATACCCCTTCTTCGAAAAGGATTTTGCGTTTCTCTTTTGTACCGCCGCGGTTGTAGTTGCCAATCTCACCAGAGCTTTTGATAACTCTGTGGCATGGGATGGAGGGGTTAAAATTGGTTTTCAAGACAGAACCGACGGCGCGAAAAGCGCTTGGCGAGCCGACCCTTTGCGCGACTTCCTTATATGAGAGCGTGCTACCTAGCGGAATCTCCCTCACAATCGCGAAAACTCTTTGTCCAAATGTTCTCATTCGAAGCGTAATGTTGAACCTTACGAAATGGCAATAACTAAAATAATGAGGCGTTTGCAGAAGACTTTGTTTTCGTGCCCGTCTTCTTACCAAAAATCCCTTTAGACGCAGTCGAGGAAACCTCGGCCGCCGCCTTTCGGTAATTACAGTAATCGCAGAGTGAATCAGGAATCGGAAGCTGACTCGAATCTAAACATGCCTTTATTTCACGCAGTGTCGGCTCCACCCAATCTGTCTTGCCAGTATACGAAATAATAGATACGTCAAATTCAAGCCTGCCGTCAAAAGCCTCTCTGTCAGTTTTGCCATTTACATATACAAAATATCCGGTATCCGAAACTTTGAACCCATTTTGTCGGAAGAGCCATTGATAAACTTCCATCTGGCGCTTGTATCCGTCTTGCCACTTCGCGTCCAGATTTACTGCGCCGTCCTTGCTGGTCGCCTTGTAATCAACAACAATAAGTTCACCTGTAGGACGAACCCAAACATCGTCAACTCCTCCGCGAACGAGAAAGCCGGTCGGCCTATGCAAAAAACTCACGCCGGCGCGCAGCGAATCTCTCCATTCCTCAATTTTGGGGTGACGAAGCGGCACCGCGTCAATACCGTATTGCTTCATAAGCGGGTGCGCTGTCTTCTTTGCGCGGTGCGTGTCAAATTCTTTCTTCAAAAGTTTGTCCACGGCGCTGTTCAAACTAAAAGGAAACCCGGGAGGACGAGCGACTCCAAGCTTGTTGTCCACATAGAAACAGCGGGGGCATTCCAAAAACAGGTCAATCTTGGAGCGCGAAAGTTTCCAGTTCGGCCCGCCAAAGTTCCAGTCAGTTTTTCTGTGGGGTTTGTAGTATTCGGACATGATTGATTTTTAAGAAGCGGAGTGACTATAAAAATCATCACCCTGTTAAATCGCCCGCAGCGGGCGCCCGCCTCTAAGCGGGATTTAACAGGGTCCTCGTCGCTTATAGTCGCTTCGCTCCTTAAGCGACGGGACAAAGAATACTGCTCTCTGCCTCTGCCGCCTTTATGAGCTCCTCACCCCAACCAAGCGTTCGCAGTTTTGGTTTTTCACTTCTGATACTCTCGCACAAAACTATCCCCTGCTCCATAAGCGTTCGTTTCTCGCCTTCGGAAATCGAGGTTAAACACGTTATCGGATGAACGCCAGTTTCTTCTACTAGGTCATGCAAGTTCCCGGCTTCCGGATAGTTCCATCCTATAAGTTTTACTCCATTACATTCCGCGTAGCGGATTGCCTTTTCCGTGAATTTCGTGTTGGTAATGAGCCAGCCCTCGTCAAGCTTCGTTCTGTTCCCATATTTAAGCGAGGTAGCGTAAAGGTCGTCGAAACGCGCCTTCACGTACAGCGCGACTTTTAAATCAGATTTATAGGTAATTTCATGGTGGTACTTTGCCTCCGCCATAATTAACTTCTCACTGCTCCAAGCCACTATATCCATCTCATGCTCCACGCACTTTCCCTGCACCATCTGGTCGAGCAGTACAGAAAAACCTTTCTTCTTGAATATCTCGCCGATGAATTTCTCAAAGGGAAATCCGGTGGGGCCTAATGCGAGGAGCGAACGGCGCAGCGAATATCGAGCCGATGCCTTCTTCTGTTTGTTTTTAAGGACTGAAAAGGCATGGCGGTAGATATCGGAAGTAGTCATTCCATTTACAAGTTCATGTCCTACATGAGCGGCGACTTCGGATGCCACGAGCTCACTTGCGCCAGACCTTCGTAGCGATTCTTGCAGCTTAGATTGGTCGAACCGCTCCTTTTTACCGTCTATTTTTATTACCTCAATATCGGATGGAGACATACAGGTATTATAACTCCCGAAGGTGTTAGCTGCTAGGAAGTTCCCTCCCTAAAAGCTAGAAGCTAGAAGCTAGAACCTGGGAGCTTTCTATGACACCTCCTCCGACAATCGTATCACTGTCATAAAGCACAAGTGATTGCCCAGGTGCAACGGTTTGCGAAGTCGCGAAGTGAATGCTCGTACCTATGACGATGCACTTTTGCAATCCCTGACGGTATCGCGAGCGAGCGAGATATGTCTTCCCAGCTTGCGGTTTGATAAGCCAATTGCAATCGCTTATTTCGACCCTCGCGGTTCCGCCCGCAAGATTTCCCGCCGCTGACTTCGGCGATACGGTTATCGTATTCTTTGCGGTATTCTTTGCGATAACATAGTACGGCCTTGAGTTTGTCGGCATCTTTGTAATCCTGAATCCGTGTCGCTCCCCGAGTGTCAGAAAAAAAGCTCCATCGTGTTTCCCTATTACATTTCCTATCTCGTCAAGCACCTTCCCGGGCTTTTCCTTGATGTACTGCTTTAGAAAATCTTTCATATCCACTTTTCCGACAAAACAAAGTCCTTGGCTATCCTTTTTATCCGCTGTGATTAGTCCAAATTTTTTTGCTAGTTTTCGCACTTCCTGTTTTAGCATTCCACCTACAGGAAACAAAATGCACGGTAGTTGCTTACTCCGAATCTGCCATAAAAAGTAGCTTTGGTCTTTGGAGGAGTCTTTTCCAGCGTTTAGCGTATAGCGTTTAGCATTTAGTTTCTTGGGATTTTGTGTTTTGTGTTTTGTTTGGTTTTTGTGCACTGTGCTTTGTGTTTTCATAATTCGCGCGTAATGACCTGTCGCTATGAAATCAGCACCTTGCTTACGCGCGAATTTGTAAAACCCGCCAAACTTGATGAAACGGTTGCACATCACATCCGGGTTTGGAGTCTTCCCCGCCTTATATTCCCGAATCATGTAATCAACCACCTCTCTTTTATACTCTTTGGTAAGGTCAAGTTCCTTGAACGGAATTCCGAGCTTCGCGCATACGCGCATCGCGTCCAGCCGGTCGTCTTTCCACGAGCACTCAAAAAAGTCAGGTTGCCACACCTTGATAAAAACTCCCGTTACATCGTATCCGGCTTGCGTTAGCAATGCCGCCGAAACCGAACTGTCTACTCCGCCTGACAATCCTACAAAGACTCTTCCCTTTATTGTAGGTTGTCGGTAGTGGGTTGCGGGTTGATAAACACCTTGACTTCTCATCTTCAATATGATATCAATTCATTCAGAAAAAACAACCGCGGTGAAGAAAGGGAAACAATATGACAATCCATCAGTTGAGCGAAAAGGCAAATGGTCCACTGGAGAATCTTCAAAGATTATGCAATGCGTATCTCCTGGATGCTCTAGTGGAGTGCGGGAGAATTAGAGGAGTTGGTATCGGAGATGCTCACCACAACTCAATCCAACTGGCAAAGAAGATTCGAACCGTTCTTTTGTCCAGACTGGAAAATAGAAATTCCTAACTCCTTGAAAACTGTGAAAACGAGAAAACCGAAGTGCATACTCACAAAGGCGCAAGCCGCCGAGATTAGAAAGAGCAAAAAAGAGCTTGAGTACTGCTTCCTCCTCGTCCAGAGGGCTGCATCGGAGGCACTGCGCAGTGAGCTCCTTGGGATCCTCCTGCGCAAAACTCACGAATTGAAGGATTCCATTGACGCGACGCTGGTGACTTACATCATGACAAAGACGGGAAACTGGCCTTACATGAAGAAATTCATGCATTTGGCGGACCCTCCCCCCACTCAATCGGACCACGCGGACCTTGCCTCCGCCCAGATCATCCTCGGAGAGCTTAAATCGGGCTGACACGATTTTCCGCTCCCACAACCTGTAGACATCCGATGTCTGCAGGTTCTTCTTTTTTCTTTTCCAGTAGAAAGTAGTATAGTTAGCACATTACCTTCGCAACCAAGGAAACAGATAAATTGACGCAGACTTCAACCGAGGCGTTATCGGAGACACTCGAAGCAGGTCTGTTGCATATTCTGTGTGAAGGTAACCCGCTGGATTGTCTGCCAGCGGGTCTTCATTTTTAGACGAACATACTAATTAGGAATTATGCTTGCCCGCGTGTACGCGTAGGATAATATTTAGTGACAGTTATTCAGTACCAGTTATGAGTTATTTTCCAAGGTACTTCGCCCGATTGATAAGATGCTCCGCGTGCGTTGCCGCGTAGTGAATTTGCCCCGCTAAGTCGGTCAAATAATACAGGAAGTTTGAGGGTGTCGGCGTGATTGCCGCGGTTATCGCGTCAAGACCTGGGTTATTTATTGGACCAGGCGGAAGGCCAACATACAAATATGTGTTATACGGCGAATCAATCTTGAGGTCGTCCGTCGTTACCTCAAACGTATTTTTGCCAATGATGTATGGAAAAACAGCGTCAACCTGGAGCGGCATTCCAAGCTGTAGCCGCTTCCATAAGATTCCTGATACCTGTCTTCGCGTTTCCGTAGTCCGCACCTCTCCCTCAACAAGAGATGCCATAATGAGGACGTCTTTGAGCGGGCGTTTGAAATCGCGTATCTGCGTCTGCAAAGGAAGAATGCGCTTCGCGAAGTTTTCCTCCATCTCCTTTATGACATCCTCCTCGGTGGCGCCTGCAGGGAAAATGTATGTATCTGGAAAAAGATATCCTTCCTTTCTTGTCGAAAGTTCCTGAAAGCGTTTGGCGTCAAAATCGGAAAGTGCGTTTGAAAATATCTCCGCGATTCTTTTGTTGCTTAGACCTTCAGGCACGGTAACGCGCACAATCTTTCGCTGCTCAATGCCGCGGGAGAGTCTCCACGCAAGTCCAGCAACCGAAATCGGCTCGGAAAAATAGTATTCTCCCGCCTTCAGTCCAGTCTTCCCACCAAGAAGCACGCTCCACGCCTTGAACCAAAACGGGGAACGGATGATGTCCTTTTCCGCAAGAAGTTTTGACACATTCCCTATCGTCATGCCGTTTGGAACGCCTATCTGCGCTTCTGCCGGAAATTCTCGGGGAGCCCGCCACCACAACATATGCAGAATAGAAAGCGTCACAAGGAAAACTCCTCCGAAATACAGAAAAAGCCGAAACCGGCTTTGTGTTTGCACTGGCGCGGGGATCGGAATGGCGTTCTGTTGGGGGGTTAGGAGAAAATCAAGCGCCGAATCAACTCTTTTTGCCCCTTCGTTTGTTCCCTTGTCTTTCTGACTTCGTACTTCATCATTCATACTTCATATTTCATGCTTCATTATTAAATCGGCAAATTTGCCGGCGGTTCCACCTTCTTTGACGGGATGCGCTCGAATGTCGGAGTAGTGATAACCTGGCCCGGAATATGGAAGACGGTGGCTAGCTCTTCGCACGTCAGAATATAGGGTTTGGATTTCCAGTTACGATAAGGAGCGTAAAAGAAAGAACGGCGTCTGAAAGCATCTATAAAAAACTTGGCGTATCTTGGAATGAATATATTCATCGCCCAATTTTTCAGTCCGAACAAAAAGAGAAAATCCTTTGTCGGGTCGGCTATGTCAGTGTACCATCCGAGTTTAAAACCGTTCAGAAGGTTGCTGTTGAATGGTTTTCTAAATGTTCCAAGAAGCCCGGACACGCTCGAAGAGCGCAGATGAAGCACTTCCTTTTCGGCATGATAGCATAGCCGCACCGTGCACCAGAAAGAGCGTTTGTCTAGACTCCTCTCAATTGCCTCTACCTGCTTTTTCTCTCCCTCCGTAAGAGTCGGGATAATCGGGAAACCGGTCGCGGTCTGCTTGCGCGAACTCTTAGTCTTGGGGTCGCGCTTCATAATCTTGTTGACTTCCCCTTGGCCTTCTTTTACCCAGTCTTTGTCGCTGTACCACTGCCCCTCTTTAAGACCGCGTTTTTTGTACGCCTGTACAAGTATTTGAATCCATACCTCCTCGCCTTTTTTCATTGAGCCGAGATACTCGAGAAGCGTTGAAAGCGGGTCAACCTTGTACTCTTCTTCGGTTTCTTTATCCAAGCCATAATCCACGTAAGTCATAATTGGATAGACATCGGGCTTTTGCAAAATAAAATAGGTTCCCCACATGAAATTGCGCGGTGGGTTGTACACTTTTTTCTTAGCGTAATCCTCTACCTCGACTACTTCCACGGTTGGGTATTGCGCGTACAGTTGAGCTTCAAGCACATTCCTGTACTTCGAGAGTGTCCAGACATAAAAATGCACATCTCCCCCGAATGAAGCAATCTCATACGAGAACCAAGGCCGAACCTTTCCTTCAAAGTAAGTTTCGTTATATTCAACGGCCCCCGTTTCATACATAGCCATAAAGAAGAGCTCCATTGCTCTAGGAGTCTTCTCGATAATCTTTGGCACTCGTATTTCAAGAAGTACCTCGCCCGCCTTCTTGATATAGTCGAGACGAATATATTTCATCCACAACTCAACGAGTACCCGTAAGAGAAGAAGCGGAAGCCAAATTGGATACCATGTATATATAAAGCCGAACACTTCGCGCCACAATGGACTTATTGGGATTCTAATTCCCGCGGAATATACAAACCAACCTATTACGGCCGTCATGAGCGCTGAACCCCAGAGCACAAACCATGTTACAAGGTGGTGTCCTCGAGGCGGCGCTACTATGTCATAGACGAACTCCCCCGCGATTTCCGCGAGTTCTTCAACGTAGTGCGCGATTCTGTGTCCTAAGCTGTGTCGGTGTGCCATAAATAAGCTTCCTAGGAAGTTAGCTTCCTAGCTCTCTAGAAGATTCTAAAAAGCTAGTAAGCTAAAAAGCTAAGTAGCTGTTCAAGTATACCAGCCGCGCGATGGAAAAGAAAAACCCCGCTGTGTACGGGGGTTTCTCATTTGACTACTGAACCAGCGAATATCTGCCGTCTTTGTCCTTTTTGAAGAATTTGAGATTCTGCAAATTCACCAATATTGTATTTTCCTTGACATAGCGTTCCTTAAGTACTTTACCAACAATTTCCTCCTTGGTGAGCGGCCCGCTTTTCTCCAACACTTTTCGTATCACATCCCTGACTACTCCGCTCATGTAGCCCCACTCGGAAAGCGCGTATAGGCCCCTTCCAACAAGGATAAATCGCGGGTCCTTGATAAGTTCATTGTGGGTCGTCGCAACATGTGCCTTTCTGCCGAACAATTTCTCTATGGATTTCGCGACTTCGCGGAAATGAATCGGCGAACCGTGCTTTCGAAGTACTAAAAACGCAAAGTCGCGCATACCTTTCGCGCGAACATTTGGCGAAGTTACAAGCCCCCATTCGCCAAGCGGGTTTTTAGAAATCAGCTTGGATAAATTAAGGTATCGGCGTACAACGCTTTCATGCTTCAAATGCTCGGAAATGTCCTCAACATGCGCTAGAAATTGAGCGATAATATCAAGCTCTGAAACCAAGTCGTTGTTACTGAGACCTTTGTAGAGTTTTCGGAGCGCCTCATGCACTTTATTCGCGAGTGTCTTGTCAATATACCACCGATGTTTAAAATGTTCGTCCTCCTTTTCCTTCTCAAACGATTCATCAACGATAAGCAAAAAATGGATATAGTTTTGAGTGCCTTTACCTCCTGACGCATACGAAAGAAGCTCATCCTCCGCGATGATTCCACCAAGCTTATGAACGAGCTCTTCGAGCTCTATAAGAGTTTGCTTAGCACTTTTGTACGCGGCCGATTTTCGGATGCTCATAAGCGCGTGATTCTCAATCTGACGGACGCGCTCGCGCGTAATTCCATATTTCTTGCCGATGGCCTCAAGAGTCATCTTTTTTTGTGATTCTCCAAGGCCATAGCGGCTCACGACCACATCTCTGGCGCGTTCTGGGAGAGCTGTAAGCAGGCGCCTAGCCACCTGCTTTGGCTTAAATGTTAGAGTTGGGGATGATGTAATGGTTTTTGCTGTCATATACGTTTCTGATTTTTGATAATAAAATAAGGAGAATGTCCCCGAAAGTCAATTCATATTATAACGTCTGCAGAAAATGTCAAAATCGGTGTGAATTTGTGTATAGTAGATTAAAGATGTTCCGGCCATGTATTTGTAACATACCCACAATCTCTGTCAAGTCCCAATTTTGCCCATGCTTCGGCATGGTTGCAAAATTGAGGATGCCGAGGTCTTACGAGGCGCCCAATTTTCTGTCCCTCGCAAGGCCTCTTGCCCCTCGAAGATTCGGGATCCTCAATTTTGTAATTGCTCACTTCCCAAAAATCAAGGAGCGAAGCGACTATGGTTTTTGAGGATACCGAGGGCTTCCGAGGTACTCGCCCTTCGCAAACAAAATTGGGAGATCCTCAACTTTACAACTGTTCGAAGACTCACAGGTAAAGTTGGGATGTAATGTTGCGAAATCATTATAACACAACTATATTCACCAGTCTATCGGGTACTGTAATTACTGTGCGAATAGTCTTGCCTTCCGTCCATTTTTGCACAGATGGAAGTTTAAGGGCTTCGGATTTAATTTTCTCCGTTGATTCCCCCCTTTGCGCCTCAAAGCTTCCGCGAGTCTTTCCGCCAACCTGCACGACAATTGTGACAGGAGAGCTTACAGCAACCTTCTCGTCATAGGATGGCCATGGCTCAAAATGAACGCTCTTCTTATTGCCTAAACTAGCCCAAAGCTCCTCGGAGATATGCGGCGCGAACGGTGCGAGAAGCTTGAGAAACATCTCAAAATCAGCGCGGCTGATGGTCGGCTCTTTGTCAAATGCATTGGCAAGAATCATAAGCGCGCTCACTGCCGTATTGAACCGCAGGTTTTCAATATCTCCTGTTACTTTTTTGATTGTTTGGTGCAGTAGAACTTGCAACTGGCTGCTCCCATTTGAATTTTGAATTTTGAATTTTGAATTTGTTTGTGATTTGGAATTTGGAATTTGGAGCTTCATGCCTATTCTCCACACTCTCTCCAAAAATCTTTTCGCCCCCACTACTCCGTCCGTGTTCCAGGCGATTGCTTGGTCAAATGGCCCCATGAACATTTCGTAGACGCGCAAAGAATCGGCGCCGAAACGCCCAACAATATCGTCCGGATTAATCACATTGCCGAACCGCTTGCTCATTTTCCGGCCGTCTTCGCCCATGATAAGGCCGACCGGGCGCAATCTCATAAATGGTTCGGGTGTGGAAACAACTCCGATATCCTGCAGAAACTTATGCCAAAACCTCGCGTAAATTAAGTGTCTCGTCGCATGCTCCGCTCCGCCGACATACAAATCCATTTGTGATTTGAGATTTGGGATTTGTTTGGAATTTGGTGCTTGTGATTTGTGCTTTCCGCTTATGCAATAAGCGGCGTAGTACCAAGACGAGCCGGCCCATTGCGGCATCGTATTGGTCTCGCGCCTCCCTTTTCCCCCACATCGCGGACACTTCACATTGACCCACTTTTCTATTCCAGCCAAAGGCGACTCCCCCGTTCCCGTTGGCTCGTAGTATTTCACTCGCGGCAATTTTACAGGCAGATCTTTTTCCGGTACCGCTATCCATCCAGGATTCAGCGTTTCGCCAGCATTTAGCGTGTAGCGTTTAGCGTTTAGTTCCGCTTGTTTTTTGCAAGTCTCGCAAAAAATCAGCGGAATCGGTTCTCCCCAATACCTCTGCCTTGAAAACACCCAATCTTTCAAACGGTATGTTATTTTTCGTGCGGCAATTTTATTTCTCTCCAAATAATTGATGATTTCTCCTCTCGCCTCTCGCGCCCTTCTACCGTCAAACTCCTTTGGCTCTGACAAAATACCTTCTTTCATATCGGTAAAACATATTTCAAGATTTTCCACTCTCCCCCGAAGTTTCGTATCCTGCGGAAACAAGACCGGCTTCAAACGTAAGCCGTACTTTTTGGCAAACTTAAAGTCACGCTCGTCGTGACAGGAGCACTTCACGATACCTGTGCCATAATCCGCCAGCGCG
>LCPL01000015.1:28474-48229 GCA_001003605.1 Parcubacteria group bacterium GW2011_GWC2_48_17 | reverse complement strand
AGGTTCTCCCATATTTTCGAGCGATTCTTATCGCAAGAAAATGGGAAACCTGTACTGACCCTGTAAGGGTCGATACGCGAAGCGGTCCCCGTGGGGTCAGAATTCTGATTTTTGAACACAAGCAATGTGCCTGCGCACGTTGCGTCGGGGAATCGAAAGGCGGAGCGCTGTTTTTGTTTGAGCGAAGCGAAAGGCAAAAACCGCGAGTCGGGGTCGCGCAAGATTTCTGTCAGGAAATTTATGAGTGACCGGATTTGTACCCGACGGCGCGATGAAGCATCGCATACTCGCGTTTCCCCGCGAGGTCAACTGTATTTACTCTCGCTACCGCGCTACAATATCCGTATGTATAGCGAGAAGGTATTCGAACGAAGCATAGCGCTTCTTCGCATCGCGATAGGCATCATCTTCTTTTGGTTCGGCGCGCTGAAGCTCGCCGGCTTCAATCCTGTATATGACATTGTTTATGCCAGTTTTCCCTTTTTGGCGGATGGGGTGGGAAATATGTTGCTCGGAGGCCTCGAGACGGCCATCGGTCTTGCGCTTATCTCAAACAAGTTTCCCAAAACTACTCACGCGATTCTCATCATGCATCTTTTGGGAACGTTTAGTGTGTTTATCACAGCTCCCGAGATTATGTTTAACCCAGGATTTCCGTTTCTGACGCTCGTAGGAGAATTCGTCGTCAAGAATCTTTCCCTCGCCATGAGCGGTATCGTGGTTATCCTGTATCACATGCGCCACCCCAGGCTCTCCAAAGGGTTGTTGTAGCGCGGCTTTAGCATTTGCTCACGGCCGTGACAAATGCTAAAAGATAAGAACATCTAGATATATCTAAAAACGCCAAGAAACCTTCTTTGCGGGTTTGCAAGGGTTTCAAGATTACTATATCTTAGTAAGGTCTTTTGAGTTCGTAGAAATGGGCGGTTAGCTCAGTTGGTAGAGCGCGTCGTTGACGTCGATGAGGTCAGAGGTTCAAATCCTCTACCGCCCATAAATTGAGTCCGCGAAAATTAGGGCGGAGCAAAGCAACTGCTTGCGTTGCGAGAGAGGATTTGAAGACCTTCTCCCATATTTTCGAGCGATTCTTATCGCGAGAAAATGGGAAAGGTGTACTGACCCTGTAAGGGTCGAGCCCTCTACCGCCCACCAAATTACTTCGCGTGCAGGTACATATAAATGTCCTCAAGCGCCTTAACCGCGTCGCCGGCGGCGATGTTGTTCTGATGGTAGAGGCCGTTTGTGCAGTCTCCCGCGGCCCAGATGCCATCGACTGACGCGCGCTGATTTTTAGGGTCTACAACGATTTGTTTGTATGGCGTAAGCTCGACAAGACTTCCTAGAAAATCGGTGGCGGGAGTTGAACCAATCTCGACAAAAATACCCTGCACCGGAAGTTCCCTTGGCCCGCCTGATTTCTTATTTTGATACACGAGGCCGGAAACAAACTTGTCGCCATTTACCTTCAGAATCTCGGTGCCAAGCGTCACCGGATCGGCCTTAAATTCGTCGTTTTTGTGTATAAGCGTTACGCTTTTGCAGTAGGCAAGAAGCTGGGCGGCGGTTTCAAAGCCGGCGTTTCCGCCCCCGATAACCGCCACGTCCATATCGGCAAAGAGCGGCCCGTCGCAGCTCGCGCAATAAGTAATGCCTTTATGTTCTAGAGCTTCCGCTCCAGGGACACCAAGTTTTCTTCTCGCGCTTCCGGCAGTAACGAGCACGGTTTTAGCCGTATATTCACCTTTGTCGGTTTTCACGACAAAAGAGCCGTCCTCCGAAGCTCTTCTTATGCTCATGACCAACTCACTCGCTTTAACATCAACGACATCGCCGGCATACTCGCGCAAATGATTTTCTAGACTTTTCGCCAGGTCGGCACCGGAGATTTTGATTGTGCCTATCCAATTTTCAATTCCATCGGAGACGATGCTTTGCCCGCCGAAGTCTTTCGCGATAAAAACGGTTTTGAGGCGTTTTCGCGAGGCATAAACGCCGGCGGCTACGCCTGCAGGACCGCCTCCGATGATGGCTAAGTCGTACATAGTTACAGTATAACGTATAACGCAAAACGTGTAACGTAAAGAGAAACATTTCCTCACGCTACACGCTTCACGTTACAAGATTTGCGATTATTTCTTCGCTCTGCGAAGAAATGCTGGAACCGCCCCCCAGTCGTCGTCTATATCTGTGAGAACTTTCTTTTCTTCCGCCGCCTGATGCTTGGCGGAATCCTTTGAAGCGGAGTTTGGCATAATTGTATTAAATATTTTCCCTTTCTCTTCCGCTCCTGCCGACTTTTCGGCGGCAAAGAGTGGCTTGGATTTTGCCCCATCGGGGAAGCCCGAAGCGATAACCGTAATCTTTATTTCTCCTTTTTTTAGTTTCTCATCCTTAATGGTTCCGAATATTACCTTGGCGTTTGAATCTATTGATTCCGTAATGACCTTTGCCGCGTCCTGAATCTCGAACATTGTCAAATCATCGCCACCGGCGATAGAGAAGAGTACTCCCTTCGCGCCGTTGATGGAAAGTTCAAGAAGTGGAGAGTTAATGGCTATCTTCGCCGCTTCTTCGGCGCGCTTTTCTCCGGTAGCCGAGCCGATGCCAATGAGCGCCGACCCAGCGTTTTCTAGGATAGCGCGTATGTCCGCGAAGTCCAGATTTATAATACCCGGCGTAGTGATAAGGTCAGAGATACCTTCGACTGCCTGACGCAAGATGTCATCGCACATCGCGAATGCCGCCTTGGCAGTCGTTTCCTTTGAGATAGTCGAGAGAATTCGGTCGTTCGGAATCACGATAATCGCGTCAACCACCTTACGGAGTTCATCCAACCCATTGTCCGCTAGTCGAATTCTCTGCGCTCCTTCAAAAAAGAACGGCTTGGTCGTAACCGCGACAGTAAGCGCGCCCATTTCCTTGGCGGTCTTCGCGACGATTGGAGCAGAGCCGGTGAATGTTCCTCCTCCTTCGCCTCCGGCGATGAACACCATATCCGCTCCCTTGATGGCCTCCTGAAGCTCTTCGCGAGTTTCCTCCGCGGCTCGCTTGCCGATTTCAGGATTCATTCCCGTGCCAAGGCCCCGCGTTAGATTTTTGCCAATATGAATTTTCTTTTTTGCCAGCGTATTATGGAGGTCCTGCGCGTCCGTATTAATCGCGATAAACTCAACCCCTTTTACTTTGGAGTTAATCATATGGTTGAGCGCGTTCTTGCCTGAACCTCCGCAACCAAACACTTTTATCCGAGCGAATGCTTCAACATCAGGGGTGATTTGGGGCATGGTGTGAAGAAATTTCGAATATCGAATTTCGAATATCGAAAAATGTGTAACTACTAAAAATGAATCAAAACAAAGGAAAAAAGACCGAATAACGGAACTCTCTTACGTAAAACGTATGATAGCAGAGGGTTTCAAAAAGAAAAGGGGTTGACATACGTCTCTCAAGGTGCTTAGATTCGAGGGAAAAAACAGTACAAAAAAGTAAAAAAGAATATGTACATTGAAATAGCCCGACAGTTCTTGCCGACCATTCCGCAAGCAGGTGATTATCTCATTATTAGTAGAGGTGCTCGTACCGCGCATGGAAGCATAGCAGTTTACCGTCAATCTCGCAGAGAGCATTTATCCATATCCACTGACGGAGATAACGCTTGTTGCTTGTCCTTTCCCGTTGGGAGTATGAGCCTCAAGAAAACACATCAGTTTGGGCAGTTTCTTGCCTCGCTTTTTAATTGCGAACTTGCGTCTTTGCCCGATAATGAATTTACAGAGGGCATGACTGATAACGAACGCAAGACTTCTTACGAACTCAAAGCGTTGTAAGATCTCAAAACCTGTTGACCCTCCGCCAGAACTTACTCTGGCGGTTCTTTTTTAATTCTTATGAGATGGATGCAGATATTTTCTTCCTGCAACTACGGCAGAAACTGCCTCAAGAAATTCATAAGTCCTTTTCGCGTTCGTTTGACAAGTTTCAGTCCTGACATTGTTTCCTCATCTCCGTTTTCAAGCCCGATAACGCATAGGCCGTAGGCGACCGACCATGAGGCGTCTCTTATCTGTCCACGAATATTGTCGCCGAAGGAAATAGCCGCGACACGAGAGGGAAGTCGGAGGGATGTTTTGGCTAAATCACCGACAGTTTCAATAGCCGAGCCGCCTCCGGTTAGCACAATGCCCGCCGGAAGAAGTCCGCTTCGCCCCAATTTTTTGAGATGCGATTCAATAAGCTCAAATATGTCAGAGAGCCTTGCCTCGATAATCTCTTCCAATTTCTTGCGTGGATAATTGCCGCCGACTATCGTGCCTCGCTTTATATTTTCAGCTTCTTCAAGAGGCACTCTAAGCCCAAGCGCGATATCGTTAGTAATGTCATTGCTTCCTATTGGAAATATTTCAAGCGATATCGGCAGATTATTCTCAAAGACTACGATAGAAACAGTTTCCGAACCTATGTTCGCGAGCACGACGCCAGCCATTTTCTGTTGCCTTGAAAGCGTGACCAGACTCGCGGCGAGTGGGGCGGCGACGAGGTCCTCGACTTCAATCGAAGCTTCGCCAAGCGTCTCTAGAAGATCGTTAACGTGGTTTTCGAAACATGTGATAAACAAAGTCTTCACTTCAAGCTTGCTTCCCTTGAGACCCTCTGGCTTTCCTAAGATGACTCTGCCATCCACTTTGAATGAAAGTGGAATCGTGTGAAGTATAGTTCGGTTCTGTGAAAGAGAAACCGGAATTTCTTGTTGACTCGTTTCCATCGCCTTCTTGACGTCAAGTTCCGTGATTTCTGAATCGGCTCTCGTTATTACCACGGTTCCGCTCGAAGTAACGCTCGAGAGCCCAATGCCGCCTATTGATACAATTGCTTTCTTTATCTCAAACCCCGCGGCCTTTGATGCTTGGGATAGCGCCTGCTTCACGCTTTTGATTGCGTCTGCCTGATTTAGCACGTGTCCATGCCGAAGACCGCGCGATTCCGCAAAACCTACGCCAACCACTTTGGGGAGTTCCCGCTCTCCTTCACGAGCGCCTTCCGCGGCTACAACGCGGGTTTGATAGGTTCCGATGTCAATTCCGACGGCAATGTTTTTGGACATGAATTATGAAGGATACGCTTAACAAATGGCGCATGCGAATGAGGACACCCTGCGCTCCCGCGCAGGGAAGTCGGGGCGGCCAGGCAATGGTCTAACGCCCTGCGGTGCCGCTCTTCAATTCACAATTCGGAAAAAATCAGATGTTAAATTTTCTTCTGATTTTTTCCTCTTCACGCTCCATTCTACTCCCATGCGAGTATCCTTTCAAATGGAGAAGACCGTGGATAAAGAGGAACGCGAGAAAGTTCGAGGTACCGCGCTTAACCATCGGAGCGCGTTTCTCAATATCTTTCATCGAAAATATTATTTCACCGGAGCAAGGCGAGAGAGGGAAACTTAAGATATCCGTGGAATATCGCTTATTGCGATATTTGCCGTTGATTTCCCGCATAACGCCTGTATCAACAAAGGCCACGCTAAGCTCGTAGTCGCGCGGAAGCACGGCATTTTTCATCTCAAGCAAAAGAAACCGAGAGATGCGTGGCTTGATGCGTGGTAAAGAGCGAATTGAAAGCATCTTCATATACAGGTATACGGAGTACAGAGGTGCACGAATATACGGATACCGAGTCTGTATATCTGTAACAATCTGTACTCCGTATACCTACCTAGCGCCTCCCCCTTCTCTTTGTTTCAACTGGCAGTTTGCCGAGTTTGGCTAACTTCTCGCGTTCAGCCCGCCTCACGATGAAATTGAGGGTTGACATTTTCTTTTTAAGGTTAGATTGATTGCGGGTTTTATATCGAATACTGCGGACTTTGTTAAGTACGCCTGAACTCTGCACGCGTTTCGAGAATCTCCTAAGCAAGTTAAGACTACTTTCGTTTCCAGTTTTTTGGACCTCTACGTTTATTGTAGTTGCGGACATGGGCGAGATAGTAGCACAAGACTTTTCCAAAAGCAATTGGGTTTACGGAGTACAGATAGGTACGAATATACAGATTCCGCATCCGTATATTTGTACTCATTTGTACTCCGCATACCTATCCGAGTTTCATCTTCTTTAGATACTCCACAAGATTATGAAGTCTGACGGTTTCCTGCGCGCGCGTTGAAGTATTTCTTATGATAACAGAGTTCTCAAGCGCCTCACGCTGTCCCAGAATAATTGAGTAAGGAATCTTCAAGCGCTCCGCGGAAGAAAGTTGAGAAATTAATTTGTCGCGGCAAAGCGCCTGATAGAGCGGGATACGCGCTTTGCGCAGCATTTCAATTACGCGCAAGCTCTTCAGCTTCGCGCAGAAACCGAGTTGCAGAAGAAAAAGTAAGGGTTTTTTGAAACGCACAGAACGGCTCGCTTTACTCTCTTTTTTGTCGCGCGAAAGGAGTAAGTTTAGCCCGACTGATGGAACGTCATGTCCAAGCCCAAGACGTTTGCCGAGGTTATTGTAGCGCACGCCGGAACCAATACATTGTGAACCTCCTTCCGCGGTTGTTTCTCGTATCTCAAATACTGTTTCGGTGGCAAACACGCGATTCCCGCTTAGCGTGTGGTCTATCCTATATGGAATTTCGAGTTCTTCCAGGAATTCCAACACTTCTCTGAAATGTCTGCGGCTTTCATCTCCCAAAAAGCCTATAGACTTTGGAGCCTCTTCGGCCACCTTGCAACATTCCGCATGAGTGCATTTAAGCAGTTCAAGAGGATTCTTTCGAAGTAGCGTCTTACAGCTTTGCGGGAGCGAAGAAAGATATTTTCGGTAATGGTTGCCGAGTTCCCTGACGAATTGATTCATTGATTCGCGGTCGCCGACGCTATTTATTGAAAGCGTTAAGTTTTCACGCGCATCTTCCCTGAGAGTAACAAGGGCGGTTTGAATGAGCGTCGCCTCCGCTATGCTACTTTCCGCGCCAATGATTTCGAATGCCAAACGGCGTTCATATGATTTCTTCTTTTGCTGGCCACCTAGAAGTACCTCCGCGCAGAACATTACTGGTTGCTGTCCTTGATGCAGGTTCTTCTCTTCATAGTATCGAAGCAACGCTATTCTCTCCTCGAGCGTCGGCGCGATGGAGGATAATTCAGTTTTATCCAGGGTCTCAAGTCCTCGCGCCACCTCCCTGTCTTTCTTTGTAATTGAAAGAGGCGATTGAAGCGGCGTGAATCCATAATAAAGCGCCACTTCTACGGCCGGGTCCACGTTCTTGTATTCTATGTGAGTTGACGCGCGCGTTGATTTCCGCTTTCCTGGATGACTCTCGACAACAAGTCCTTTCAAATCGACTTGGCGAATGATTTTATCATTCTGACTTGGCCCTTTCTGCCGCACGTGTTGGTTTATCGCCAACGGAGTTTTTGCGCTGTGTTGAGTAGAGAACATGGTTGCTGAGCAACTTATAATGCGATGCCATTCTTGAAATCACAAAGCACAGTTCACAAAAATCCAAACAAAACGCAAAACACAATACCCAAACGGAAGAAGTTTACTTTGTGCTCTGGCGTAGTGATTCAGTTTTGCGTCATTCAGTATCTTCCTTCCATTCTCCCGGAAAGACGCCAATTTCTGAGAGAGGGAAAAGCCTTATGAGAGGGCGGCCGATTATGAGTTCGCGTTTTAACGCCCCCCAAATACGGGAGTCCGCGCTTTCCCCGCGGTTATCTCCAAGCACGAAATATTCATCATTTCCCAGGGAAACCGCGATATCATTGCGATTTCTGGCCAGGTTAAAATCGCCTTGTTGCCATAGAAAACCATCCGGACTGACTTCATTTTTTATCAGTATATCGTTTCCTTTTATTTCCACTGTTTCTCCAGGGAGTCCAACGACGCGCTTAATTAGAAATTTGGATGGGGATGGCGGAAAACGAAACACGATCACTTCTCCGCGCCTGGGCTCTTCAAATCGATAAGAAATTTCATCTATAATGAGATAGTGGCCATTCTCAAACGTTGGTACCATTGATGCCCCGCTTACTATAAACGGTTGGGCGATGAAAAGACGTATCGGGATGACGATTACAACCGCGATAACCGCGAATTTCACGAATTCCAGAATAGATTCCTTTCGGCTTGGCTTCCGCTCCCCGTCGCCAAAAGATTTTTTCTGCATAGGTTGTTCCGTTGGCTCCATCCCGTTAGAAGTTTCCATAATCATAAATATCCTCAATACGATACATTACTTTTCAAAAGCAAATTGCGTCATAGTTTCCAATCTCTGAACTTCTAACGGGACCATGTCACCTGCATTATAGTACGCGCGCTACCGTTGACGCAATGAGGAAAGGTGTTTCGTGACGCAAATGTGTGCTATCATTTCAGAAATCACAAAGCACAGTTCACAAAAATCCAAACAAATCACAAAGCACAATACACAAAAACCCAAACAGAAAGATAAATTTGTGTTTTGAGTAGTTTGTAGCTTTGTTTGGATACTGTGCAGTCTGTGTTTTGGTCAGTTTTCAGAAATTTGTGCTTTGTTTGGGTATTGGGTAGTCTGTGTTTTGTGTAGTTTTCAAAATATGAAATATTTTGTCATTGGTTTAGGAAATCCCGGCCCCGAATACGAAAACACCCGCCACAACACGGGGAGGGTGATGTTGGATGTGTTCAGAAAGGCGGAAGAACTGCCGGAATGGAGTGAAGATAGAAAACGAAAGGCGCTCATTTCGGAGGGGGAAGTGAAGCCACTCGATAAGACTCGGGGTAAAAAACAAAAAGTCTTACTCGTGTGCCCGCAGACCTTCATGAATAAGTCCGGAGATTCGATACGAGGCCTCATCAAAAGCAAAAAGGCGGCCGGGGAGCTCGTGGTCATTCACGACGACCTAGACATCCCGTTTGGTTCCTACAAAGTCTCCTTCAATAAAAGCTCCGGAGGACACCGCGGAGTGGAATCTATTATAAGAGCAATCAAGACTAAAGCGTTCGTCAGGGTTCGCGTCGGCATCGCTGCTTCCGTTTCCGCCGTCAAGAAATCGCAGGATGATACAGCGGTTGAGAAAATTATCCTGGGGAAATTCACGGAAGAACAAATGGCCACGCTCAAAAGACTTGCGAAGAATATTTCTATGGGCTTGGTCGTCCTCATCACCGAAGGTCGCGAGAAGGCTATGAGTCAGTACCACTCCTGAAGCGTTTATGGGAATAGTCGTAGACTGCGGTTAGCGTATAGCGTTTAGTAAAGTAATTGGATAGATTTGTAATCGGTTAAGAGGCATAGTAACCTTAATTGTATGAAGAATTGGCTGAAAGAAAACTGGTTTAGGTTAGCGATAGTTATATTGCTACTGATGATTTATTCGAGACTAGGTGATGTTAAGGAAAACACTTTTTATACAGCAGATGTGGTTGATGCTAGTGCGACTAAGATAGTTGATACCTTAGATAGTAGGCTTGAAAGGATAGAAGACGGTATCGATTCTATTTACAGAATGCAGGGTTTGTGATTTTTAAACACGAAAACCGCCCCGCAATATGCTGGGCGGCTTTTGTTTTGACTAAACGCTATACGCTAACCGCTAAACGCTTCCCCTTATTTCTTTTCCCCCGCGAACGAGAGCGCCATCTTCTGCTCCTTTGCGTCAAATATAGTTATCTTGAAGGTGTAAGTCTTGCCAAGTTCCAGGTTTCGCCTAAGTTTGTCCTCGCTCCCGAAATCGGAAATATGCACCAATCCAGATACGCCTTCTTCTATAGAGGCGAGTGCGCCGTGCTTGTTGAACTTAATGACCACGCCCTTTACGACATCGTCCTTTTTGTATTTTGTTCCCGCTTCAATCCATGGGTTCAACTTGAGAGCTTTTATTGAGAGAGAAATCTTATTTTCCTTTATCTCGATAATTTTTACTTTCACTTTGTCGCCGACTTTGTAAAGCTTGCGCGGGTCCTCAACAAGCGCCCAATCAATCTCGGAAATATGCACCAGTCCTTCCAAGGTGTCCTCAATCTTTACGAATACGCCGAAATCAACAAGCCCTGTAACCTCTCCCGGAAGCTCATCGCCGACATTATATTTACCAATTATTTTTTCGCGCTCCTTTTCAGTCGTACTCTTCTCGGAGAAGATTAACTTTCCCTCCTTCGGTATGACGGAGATTATGGCGACGAAGAGTTTTTCGCCGATAAGCTTGCGGAGTTCTTCAAAAATCTTATCCTTGTCGCCATCTGGCACGCGCGGATAATGTTCAGCTTTGAGTTGAGATGCGGGAAGAAAACCTGCGATGCCCTGCCACTCGAGAATCAGACCGCCTTTGTTGGCTTCCTTCACAGGAAGCTCAAACACCTTCTTTTCACGGATAGCGGTCTCCGCCTCGTTCCAAATGAGCGCCTGCCTTGCCTCCTTTAGCGATAGCTCAATATAGCCGTCAGGATTCTCGAAATCGACAATCTTCGCGGCGATGGTGTCGCCGGGGTTTATCTTTTTTATTATGTCGCGCGCGTTAATGTATTCGCGGCCGTAGATGATGCCGGTGCCAAACGGCGGAAGGTCCACGAAAACTCTGCCGCGAGACGACAGTATAACCTTGCCATCTACTAAATCTCCGACTGACGGAGGGTTTTTAGACGCGGCGATTAGCCGCGTCATCAGCTTCTCATTCACTTGGCTGACTTCTCCGAGAGCTTTCGCCTCGTCACTTGTCATAAGAGTTCCGCCAACTAGCGGATTCGTATCTTCTGTCATATATAAAATATGTCCGGAAATTCGTGACCAAGGTGGGAAACCAAGGGCGTGGTCCCGGGCTACTTCCGGACGAACTAATAAATTACCCCTAAAGAAAAGGGTGGAGGCAGTATATCGTAAATGATGGAAATGTCCATAGAAGAAAAGATTTTTAATCCTTTATCTTTAATCGACCCGCAGAATTCCCCGTCGGCTTGCCGCGGGGATGAATGCGGGGAGAAGGGGAAGGGGGGGTCGGGGAAACGGGAGTTTCCCCGCGGAGGAGAGCCGTGAGCGAGTCCTCGAGCGAGCGTTCCGAACCGAGTGGTTCTCAAAATAAAAGTCCGCTCGCCGAATACCCCGTCCGCTTGCGGCGGGGATAGGACGAGCGGAGTTTTATTCCTTTATCTTTAATCCTTAACGAAAAAAGGCCGAAGAAGATATGTCGCAGGCGGGTAAGCGGGTAACAAAAAACCAGCCCGCTCCCTTTTTCGGGGTGCGGGCTGTTGAGGACAAGGCTGACGCATGACCGGCAAAGGCAGGATCGCGTTCGTCGGGCACGAACCAAACCGTTGCACTGACCATGTGACAGCCAGCCTTGACCAAAGATATGCTAGCACATGATTGGGCATAGCGCAAGCGAATGTACCTACCTACTTACCTACCTTTCGCGTTTGAAGCTAGCTGGTCACTCCGTCACCACACCGCCAACGGTGATTTTGTACCGCCGCATGAGAACCCGAAAGAATTTCTCCTCATCATCCTTGCACTCTTGAGAGTAGATTGTGTTCAGGTCAACCCTGCACTCCCATGTGAGCACCACCCCGGCGCACCATACGCGGAACAGTTCCATTGCTGTTTCCGGTGTCCGAATGGCGAGGGGGTAACACACGAACAGGTTGGAGGACTTGTCGGACTTGTGTACATGAAGCTTCTGCGCGAGAAGTATCTCGATTGAAGGTTCCAGGATTTCTATCTCATGGTGCCTTCGCGGCACCTTCTTTCCCCACTTTTTATAGAATGTGTTGGGGTCAAGGAAGAAGGTTCTGGATGAAGAATGAGCGTGGAGGAGAGCAGCGAAACGATGCGAAGCGGATGGAGTCGTGGCTGTAACGATAAGTTTCATAAGGATAGAATCTTGGCGTATTCTACCCGACAGTTGAATTGTGTCAATGTCAACTCCCCTTTAGGTTACAATATGCCGATGTTTAGTACGAGCCGTGAAGAATTTGAATCATTCGTGAGGGAGGGGGTGGAAGCGATTCCCCAGAAGTTTCGCCCCCGCATCAACAATGTGGCGTTTTTGGTTTACGCGGAGCCGACAGCAAGGCAACGCAAGCAAAACAAACTTCATCCGCAAGAAACTCTTTTTGGCTTGTATGAAGGCATTCCGCATCCGGCGCGAGGAGAAAATTACGGCGGACTCGTCATGCCGGATAAAATTACGATTTTCAAAGAGCCTATAGAATCAGAAGCCCGCCTTTTGCTTAAAGAGCAGTTTAGCAATAACATACGTTCGTACACTACTGCTGACAGAAAGGAGATGTTTGGAAGGGAAGTGCGAAAACTGGTTGTTGATACGGTGTGGCACGAGGTCGCGCACCACTTCGGGCTAAGTGAAGAAAAAGTGGAAGAGAGGGAAAGACAGCGGCGAAGTCCATAAGCGGGATAAGGTGTGGCGAAGTTTTGGGATACCTGTCATACTAAAATTATGATAGTAGAATCGTTACGTACTAAACCTGAAGAGCAGGACGATGATATGCCGCCAAATGGCCAGGAGAGAGTGGCAACCGGCCCGCTTTCAGATGCAGATGACATTGAAGTCGCGCCAGGACAGGCAATAGACACCAAGACATTTCTCGAAAGATTAAGACAATTACAAGAATCTCGAAATCCTGAAGACAAGGTTAATGTAGCGTCCGAGCGGGAAAATGTGGACGAAAGTTTGGGCCACGTCGCTAAGCTTATAGAAAAAGAGAAAGAGAAGAGCGAAAAACTCGGCGCTGTGCGTCAGGACCTCGGGGTGCCGCACGAAGACGGAGAAACTTTACAAAAACTCGAAGAAGCCAGGAAAACACTGGAAGAAGAACAAAGACATATTGAACTCGCAGGAGAATATAACGACGTACTCGATTCATTTTCTGAACTATCGCGCGAAGAGCTAGAGCATATCGCGGAGACTGGAGAAACAAGAAAAGGCGAATCGGTTCAGAGTAAGTACGGAAAGGAAATTCATTCCGACGTTGCCAAAGAGCTTGCCAGTATGCACCTTGGCGGCAAACTGCATGTTACGTGGGGAGCGCTCACGAAGCTTGGCCAAGTGGCGGACAAGATTCTTCATGATATGGTTTCAGCAGTGAAGGGAATATTCAGGGGTCCCGAGAGTGGAGGGAAAAGGACTCACGCAGAGTAGTTACGCGCGCGACGCCGGTTTGCTCCTTTTGGTCACTTTTCTCTGTATCGCACCGTTGCAAGATACGGAAGATGTTAAAATTCTCGCATGTACATTAAAGTTCATGTAATTCCAGAGAGCAGGGAGGAGAGCGTCGTAGAAAAGGAGGACATTCTGTATGTTTCAGTTCGCGAGAAAGCAGAGCAGGGGGCTGCAAACCGGAGAATGCTTGAGCTTTTGCGGAATCATCTGGGTGGGCTTTCGGGCAAGCGTTTAAAAATAGTAAGCGGGCATCATGCCCCGCACAAGATCGTTTCGGTAGATTGACGTTCGTAGGGTATAGTATAGGCAAACTTATCAGTTGCTAAGCATCTATTTACCATGCGATTAAACCTTAAAGCGACGAACATGTCTCTTAATGAGGATATTCGCTCCTATCTCGAGAAGCGGCTTTCAAACCTCGGTAAGCTTATAGACATGGATGACCCGGCGGTACTCATTGATGTAGAGCTCGGTCGTAGCACCAAACACCATCAGAGCGGAGATATTTTCTTCGCCGAGATTAACATCCACAGGGGCAAGGAAACATTTCGCGCGGTGTCGAATCGTCCCGACCTAAACAGTGCGATTGATGATATGCATGATGAGATAGCAGGGGAGCTCCTGTCATGGAAAGGACGTAAGAAATCCTTTTCACGACGTGGCGCTCAGATAGCAAAAGCGATTCTCAAAGGAAGCTACGACAGTCTTGGGTATCTCGGCCGGCCGGCGAAGGCAGGGTGGAGGTATGTTAAGAAATTAGTAGGTAGAAAGTAGCTCGTAGCAAGAAGATAGGGATACAGTATAATGTTACCCACGCGTCAACTTGCTACCTTCTACCATCTACTTTCTTCTTCATATGGACTTATCAAAACCATCGCATCTTCTCGGTTTACTGACAGCTCTTGTTATAGTTGCCGGGATTTTTATCGCAATTTTCATGGTCAAACAAAATAAGGCGGGCACGGAGGCTGGCGAAACAAAAATACCGCAAACTGGCGCCTCTCCAGGAACAGGCGAAGAAACAACAGCTACAACGGAAACAAACAGCGCGGCGTCTGGAGCACCTTATGCTCCAAAAAACGGAGCGATCATCAAGACAAACTTCGGTGATATAGAAGTTGTGTTCTTTGGCGCTGACGCGCCGAAGACAGTAGAAAACTTTCAAAAGCTTGCCGAGTCCGGATTCTACGCAAACACCAAATTCCACAGAGTCATCAAAAACTTCATGATTCAAGGAGGCGACCCATTTAGCAAAGACAATACGCAAATGGCGAGATGGGGTACAGGCGGTCCTGGATATACCTTTGAAGATGAAATTAACGCTCAAAAAGTTGTTCGCGGGGCGCTTGCAATGGCAAACGCCGGCCCGAACACCAACGGCAGTCAGTTTTTTATCGTAACGGTACAAGCGACCCCCTGGCTTGACGGTCTTCACACAGTCTTCGGACAAGTTACCCGCGGAATGGATGTGGTGGATAAGATAAGCATGACAGACACAGTGACAAATGACATCCCTAAATCTCCAGTCATAATCGAAAGCATTATTTTAAAATAGTTTTTCAACTATTCTGCGGGAGGCCTCGTAGAAACTCTTCGTAGCTCATTTCCTTTTTTCCTTCCGGCACGACACGGGTGATGATAAGTTCTCCGTCTTTGAACTCGGCGGATTTGATGCCGACTCGTATCTTTTTATCCGATTTCTCAATGAAGAAATAAGTACCCCACGCCGAGAGCGCTTGAATTTTCAGATAATTCTTATAGGCATCATCTTCCAGCCGTACGAGCCGGTCATCCGGTCTGATTTTTTTGGTATACGTCGCCTTGACGTGGTCTTGCGGCTTTGCCTGTATGTTTCCGGCGACCCAGTCTGGCAAGATTTCAACCAGCAGTTTCCCGGCCGCTTCGTTATATTTTTTTCTAAGTTCCAGCGCGGTCGGAGGCCACGGCGAGACAGGGACCGTCTTTCTCGCCACTACCCCCCCATGGTCCATTTCCTCGTCCATGACAAGTATTGATATTCCGGTTTCTCTATCATCGGCAAGAATTTGGGATTCCACTGGTGAAGCGCCGCGGTATTTAGGGAGAAGGGAATAGTGGACATTAAGCGCGCCGCATTTCGGCGTCGCCAGGAGTTCACGGGGCAATATGGCTCCGAATGCAACAACAATGAAAACATCAACGCGGCAGAGAGCGAACTCTTGAAGAAATGCCGGGTCCTTCACACTGCGCGGCTGCGCGCATGGAATGTCGTGCGCTAGCGCCCACTCCTTTACTGGCGTGGGAAAAAGTTTGAGATTCCTCCCTTTTGGCTTGTCTGGGTTCGTTACAACAAGCGCTGGGATATATCCCGCTTCATGCAGTACTTCAAGGATTTCCACCGCGGGCTCTGGAGTGCCGAAGAAAACAAAATTGACATGTGACATGTGACTATTGACAATTGACATAGTTATTTTGTTGGCGATTCCAAGAGTCTTTTTCGGAATGCGGTTAATTGATTTGCAAGATTCTCTGCCTTTCCCAAATATTCTGAATGAATTTGTTCAGTTATATAAAAGTTGTTTAGCGCCAAATCTAGACAAGCCACCACTTCATTTAGTGATGTATGCGCGGTATTGAGAAAATGAGCGAAATCCTTATCAGTTCCTCTGTCTGACCCTTCAGCTATATTCAGGATTATTGAATCTAGCGCTCTCCAAAGCTGCGACGTAAGACAAAACTGCTCTTCTTTAGGAAAACATTTTCTACTCAATACTTTCACCTCTCGTTGAAAAATCAACGCATCCTTGTACACGGCGAATTGTCGAAATCGGAATTTTTTCATGTCAATTGTCAATAGTCACTTGTTACCTGTTTCTTGTTCTTGGCGCATTTCCTTCACTTCTGTTGCTTTGTCCGTAAAGAGGATTCCCTCAAGATGGTCGGTCTCGTGCTGGAAAATCTGCGCGAGAAGGCCGCTTGCGCCCCGTTCAAAAAGGTTCCCGCGTTCATCGTATGCGCGAATCGCCGCTTTCTTGGAGCGTCTGATTTTTCCGTACAGCGGGCGGACGGAGAGGCACCCTTCATCAAGCGTAGCTTTTTCTCGCGAGAGTTTGGTAATCACCGGATTGATGAAGGTGAGATATCCTTGTTCCTGTTTTAGCTTCCTTCGGTCTTCCATCCGCGCCCGTTCTTCAGTCTGTGCCGGCATTTTGAGCACCGCCTTTGCAACGATAAAGATGCGAAATGGCGCGCCAATTTGCGGCGCAGCCAGAGCCACGCCGTCATCCTGCATGTTAAGCGCGGCCGCCATGTTTTTGAGGAGCTTCTGTATCTCCGCGCTCCGTATCTTTGAAAGCGGCACCTCCGCGGCTTTTTTCCGAAGGACTGGCGCGTCTTTTTGAAGGATTTCTGGAATCATGGCTTTAATCCTATCTTTTCTCAGCTACTTTTCAAAGTGGTTGACACACTAGACTTGTCATTGTATCCTGTTTCAAGCATTGCCCTTTGACAGTGCCGTCCATACGACGGGGGCTTAAACAATAAATCCGTCTAGGTCTCTGCTACGCAGAAACCGCTCACCTTGGCTAGCCGTTTGGCTGCCATACGAAAGGAGAGTTCAGATGAAAGCAATAGCAGTAATCGAGTCACAAGTGGAAGACAACGCAATCACTCTCAACGGAAAGTTTGAAACCAAACTGACTTTTCTCGGGAGTTCGTGTCCGGCAAGTGTCAAACCGGGAGATAGAGTATCATCGTTTTCTGTGTCCACCGGCACAGGGGATGAAATCGTTGCAGTCAAGATTGCGCACTGGCAGCAAAGGGGGAAGTCTGGGAACTGGGACGAAAACCATTTTCTCCTACAGTTTTCGCCCATGTGGATTGAACTCGATAAGGCATTTGTTCCGAGACCCGACCGCCTCGGTCAGATCGTACCCGACATCGGGCTTAGCGTCCGCATTGGGGATGAGTTCTTCCTCTCTCCTCTCCTCGTGAGTGATTATCACAGGGAAGAGAGGTTGGCAAAACTCCGGGAGCGCTACCGCATGGTGTCGGTAGCAGATGCCAACCTCCTCTGCCGGTTCATCGCCAGCAAGGCCACGGCTGAAGAGGTCAAGGCCGCCGCGGCGGAACTCGCGGTACAAACCGTTGATGTCCCAGCATTACGGAAGAAATTGGAGGAAGCGGAGCAACGGATGAAGGAACTCAAGGAGGAAAATCTTCTGCTCTCGGCAGAGAATCGGCTGTTGGATGAGCGAATCTGCGAAACGCAGAGGCAACTTTCGGATGACTCTTACCTAACATCATGGATATCACCAGTGGTAGGAAAGTTGCGCTTCAAACGCCAGAAGCACTGAACCCTGACAAGAAACATTTGCGGGGAGCCACAGTGTCTCCCCGCTATTTTTTTACCCGCGCGCTCTTAAGTATACCGAAAAATTTCTTGCTGAAGGAATCCCCTCGTTCGCATTCTTTGAATAACCAGTAGAGGTCTCCCATTTTAACATGAGCAACAAGTCCGTTTATTTGTTTCCAAATGACCGGCCTAAATTTTGTGCCTACTCGCTCCAGATTGATTTTATCCACAAAACGCTGTATGCACTCCTGCCGCTCGCTGGTAATGCGTAAAGGCCGTGAGCGTTTTTTGAGTGCATCAAGATAGTTTTTGGGAATGTCCATATGTTTGATACGAATGCTCCAAATTATAATGCGAATGCTATGAATCTAAGAATTCCGCTTTTTTCATTCGCATATTCGGAGCATTCGTGCGTCCATTCGTCACATTCGTATCACGCTACAAGGACCGAAGTATTTTTATCCTCGCCCCAAGATTGTTCAGTCGGCGGATAATGTCTTCGTACCCGCGGTTGATACTGTAGATATTTCGGAGCGTTGAGACGCCTTCCGCCCCGAGCATTGCGACCAAGACGATCGCGGCGGGGCGAAGCGCTGGCGGCGAGACGACCTCGGCGGCTTTGAGTTTCGTCGGGCCGCTTATGTACATACGGTAGGGGTCGGCAAGGAGCGTTTCAGCGCCAAGCTTATCTAGTTCCTTGTAGTACACAGCGCGGTTTTCATAGACCCAGTCGTGGATAAGCGTTGTGCCTTTGGCTTGTGTCGCGATTACCGCGAAGAAGGGGAGGTTATCAATGTTGAGTCCCGGGTAGGGTTTCGCCTCAATCTTTTCCGGAAGAGCGCGAAGCGTTCCCGCGCGCGTCTCAAGGTCAATGAGTTTTGTCTTGCCGTTTGCCGCCGCGTAGCGCTTGAGAATCTGGTATTTAAAGCCCATCTTCTCAAGTTTCAGAAGTTCCATTTCAAGGAAGTCTATGGGACAGCGGTTAATGCGGATGCGTGAGTTAGTGAGAATGGCCGCGGCGATGAAAAACATGGACTCAATCGGGTCTTCGGAAAGCGTATAGCAAGCGTCGCACGCAATGCTTGGAACGCCACGAATGGCAAGTGTCGTCGTGCCAATACCTGTTATCTCAACACCAAGCTCCTGAAGGAAAAAACAGAGCTCCTGCACCTGGTAGTTGGCCGAGGCGTATTTGATGACCGTCTCTTCCGGAATTTGCGCGGCGGCCATGATAGCGTTCTCGGTCACGGTGTCACCCGATTCGTAGAGTATCACCTCTCCCGCGCGGAGTTTTTTGCGGGTGATAAGATACTCTTTTGAGCGCGTCTTGATGCGCGCCCCGAATTTTTCAAGCGCAAAGAGATGCGGCCGAACCGTCCGGTCGCCAAGACGGCACCCGCCGGGGTGGGGGAGCGTGAATACTTTTGACCAATTGAGGAGCGGAGCAAGGAGGAGGAGGATGCTTCGCGTGCGCTCGGCCGATTCCAGGTTGATGCGCTCAAGAAGAAGTTTCGCCGGGGGGATGATTTCCACATTGTTTCCAATCCAGCGCGCCGATACCCCGATGCTCCGCAGGACTTCAATCACCCGATGCACCTCCTCTATCTGCGGCATGTTCTTGAGAAGCGTTTTACCGCGATTCAGGAGTGAAGCGCAAAGAAGCGCCACTGCGCCGTTCTTTGATGTGCGCGTCACAACCGTCCCGCGAAGACGCCTCCCGCCTTCAATGCGGATATCAAGCGACCCATCCGAGAGTCTTAAAATGTCGCGGTCAAGCACAGAGCTAATTTTTGCAAGTGTTGCGGTTGAGAGATTCTGCTCGCCGTTTTCAATGCGGGCAATGGCGCTCTGCGAGGTACGCAGTTTCCGAGCGAACGCCGCTTGAGAGAGCCCGCGCTCTTCGCGGAGGTCCTTGATGAGGATGCCGATGTGTTTTAAGCGGGCAGACATATGATACACAGAACAGACACGGACTAGGAACACGGAACAGACACAGAACAGTTCCAGTTACCTGTTCCCGTTACAGTTTAATTGCAGTCGAGTATATCATATATGAGATAAAGTGGAAGTCAAAATCTAAACTCTAAATCCTAAATTCTAAACAAATCCCAATGGCCAAATCACAAGAGCAGGTGGATAGTCACTCCTTAAAGAAAATCACACCCCTACGGGCGGATTTTCAAATATGGGCAGGGGGAGAGTCGAACATTACATGTTCAGTACAGGTTTCCTATTTTCTCACAATCGGAATTGCTCGAAAATATAGGAGAACCTTTTCGAGTCTC
>LCPL01000015.1:0-28359 GCA_001003605.1 Parcubacteria group bacterium GW2011_GWC2_48_17 | reverse complement strand
TTTTCGAGTCTCCCACGCAACCAAAGCAGTTTGGTTGCTCCCGCCTCACAAAATGTATTCGCTAGGCTCATTATTTTGTGGGCAGGGGGAGAGTCGAACTCCCAAGCTCATACGAGCGCCAGCTCCTAAGGCTGGTACGTTTACCAATTCCGCCACCTGCCCAAAGCAGCTTTTAGCTGCTAGCTTCAAGCTTCTAGAGTTGAGAGAAAGTATCTAGCAGCTAACAGCTAGAAGCTAACAGCTTCTTCATGTCCGCCCACCTGGGCTCGAACCAGGGACCTTATCCTTAAGAGGGATCTGCTCTACCAACTGAGCTATGGGCGGGCCAAACAGCTGTTAGCTTCTAGCTTTCAGCTGCTAGGTTATAACACAAAATACACGAGAATAAAACCTATCTCACTTCCGCGTGTTCACTTGGTGTTCGGGTTTTCGGCCGCTTCCGGGGAAGATTATGTCCCACAGCGCGCCGGCGACGTTACGAGGCATGCCACAGAGCGGGTAGTGGTGGAGGTCTATGAACGGCATAGAGTTGCACTCAATCACACCAGCGCGTTTCTGCTTCTGCCACGGCACTCCCACATCCTCCATGATGAAATCTACTCCAACGAGCGGGTCATTAAGCACGGCGCCGATTTTCTCCAGGAGTTTCCTGTTCTCGGGATGCATCTTTCCGGTAACGTCGGTGTTGCTCGCGCCAATGCCGCGGCTCACTTTTTGATTGAGCGTGACGAGCTGCCCCTCCCGCGGGATGCTTTTCCACGCAAGTTTTTGCCGGAGCAGTTCCGCCTCCGCCTCTCCCCCCATGACGATTTCATGAAAGGTGCCCCCGTGCCGCTTTTCATTTCTATTTTCAATCATGACGAGCTCGCGTACCGTATGTTTCCCGTCGCCAATCACATGCGGCGGCTCTCTCCTAATCACGCCGATGAGTTTGGAGCCGATGAGCGTGCCGCGGTGTACCATGCCAACTAGCTCTTCTTCAATGAGCGCGAAAGGGGAAAGCATCTTCGCGCTTTGAAACGCCTTAAGGAATTCCTGCTCCGATTCGAGATGAATGGCGGTGTGCCGGCTGCGTGAGCCGCTGTAAGGTTTAACTATGACTGGCTTTTTAAGCGCGCGGAAGCCTTCAATTGCTCCGCGCTCGGAGAAAGCGGACACTCCTTTCGCCACGGGAATGCCGGCCTCGATAAACCGTTTGCGCATCAGTGGCTTGTTGTCCATCCAATATAGCGAACGCGCCTCCGGACCCGCGGGCCGCGGAAGGCCGTCAAAACAAATTGTCTTGCCGCCATGTTTTGCGATAAACAGGTCTTTGATGGGACCCAAACGAAACATTACCATATTAATTCCACGCCGCTTGGCTTCTAGCCAAAAACAGCGCGTTCTGTCGCTGTCTTTCTCTCGGACTTCTGTTTCGAGTTTACCTATGTGAAGCCGCGCGAACGCGCGTAGTAGCGGTGGCGCTACAATATCAAACCATGAAAAAGATTTCGGCGAGAAAAGCCGGATCAAAACATCAAACGGCTGGAGCACTGGCTTGATGACGAGTCCCGCGTACGAGGAAGCTCGCATCAGAAAATGGTTTACCTGTGCCGGCTCGCAGTCTGGACATGGTTTTTGTCCTGAAAACATATTTGACAGTATATCAATTTTCTACGCTATCAACATTTAGCAATAGTATGCTATAGCATACTATTGCTAAATCATCAGAAGAGTAATCGTGAAATCCCTAGCGGAAAAGGTACCAAATAAGGGAAAGAATAAGCAAATGTATCGGGTAAAAGCCATAAAGGAAAAGGCGGTGAAGCTCTCTGCCACGTTCTCTGTTATACAGCGTAAGAATCGGCACGGAAAGCGTAGCATAAATCTGCAGAGAGAGATTGCCGAAAATAAATGCTCCAGCCGTGCTTAGGATATGCAAAACAGACAAAAGCAAAGAGCCAGCATTGCGTAGGCGCAGAAATAGTGAACTTGCGAGCACGGTAAGTACGCCGTAGACGCCATAACTAAAAGAAAAGTATTCCGCTAGAACAGCGATAGAGCCAATACCGAGGAAGGCGTAAACTCTCGGCAGTCTTTTAAGCAACATGAGAGAAAGGAGTCCCGCGGATAGGGTAAAGAAGATATTGAGTTTATTAGATGTTATGTTCGCTGTCTGCAAAAAGAGACTGTAAGGAATCTGTGAGACGGCGGCAAAAGCAAGCAATCTGAAAAAGTAGTTTCGGACATTGCTCGTCTTCTCGAACCCTTCGGCGATAAGAAGAGCAAAAATGGGGAAAGATATTCTTCCCACAACTCTCCAAAGCAGTTCCCCGGGAAAGAAGAGTATGCCAATATGGTCCACCGCCATCGTAAGCATGGCGATGAGTTTGAGACCAGTTGATGAAATGAAGAGATTTTTTTTCACGCTATGCAATACTCTTGAATTCTAAAGAATTCCAGCTTTGGCGGCAAATTCTTTTAATTCTTAAGGATTTCTTGAATAGTCGCTTCAGCAAAGATTTTCATAGTGTCGTAGATTTTCAATCTAGGATGATGAGGTATCAATAATTGCAAATCTGTGCAAGCTAAAATAACATGGCCAATTCCTTTCATTTCAAAATCGCTAATAATTTTTATCAATTCTTCGCGGTCTTTATTGTCGTGTCTATTAGACACCAAATTGTGAATCATCTTTCCTATCTTGGCCTGCTGAAAATCATCCAGCGTAATTTGTTTAATTCCATTTGCCTTGAATGAATTTTCATACAACTTCTTATTGAGAGTTATCGAGGTAGAAATAATTCCGACTTCGGAAATATTTTCTTTTTTCAGAAATTTTGTTGTTTCTTCGACAATACTAAGCACCGGGATTTTTACAGCACTTCGTATGTTATCGATAAAAGCGTGGAGCGAATTGCAGGGCATAACTAAAAAATCAACTCCAGCCATTTCTAACTTTTTTGCCGCTTCTAAAAGAAAAGGAACACATCGTCTTTCTCCTTTTCCTCTTGCGATAGCGTCTTCCTCGATATCGTACGTAAGGGGAACGCTGTATATCAAAATTGCTGGCCTATTAATCTTATTGAGTTTCTGACATGAGAAAATTAACTCCAAATAAAATTCAGAAGTTGTCTCGGGTCCTAGTCCGCCGATTATTCCTACGGTTCGCATACGTGCTTCTGATTAAAAATTTTCGCTTTCTAAAACGTAAACCGGCGGCTCTTCCTCCCTATAAATTTTTTGCCCGGGGTGGGGGTCGAACCCACATCCCATTCGGGACACGATTTTAAGTCGTGCGCGTATACCAGTTCCGCCACCCGGGCACGCTGGAAAACTAGAGGCCGGAAACTGGAATGCTGAAATCTTTCCAGATTCCGCGTTTCCGGTTATCCAGTCATTCCAGAGTAAGGCCACGGTGGGACTTGCACCCACGCATAACGGTTTTGCAGACCGTCGCGTTGCTATCTTCGCCACGTGGCCGCGCTTTTGATGCTATAACAATAGAGCAATTCGCTGTTTTTTCCTAGTACCATTACAACCTAAAACTGAACCTGTCCGATGCACTGTTTCTCCTTATTCCGCTTACGTTTCGTTGAATCTTTAGGGTCTCAAAATTAAGTTGTAACGGCACTAGGAGGATAATTCATCAATCTTTTGTCGGTTCTTTTCGCCGACATCAAGCGCGAAAGAAATGTAAGGAAGACGTTGAAGAAAAACGCGTTTCCCTAAGAAATCGCGCAAAGCGCCTCCAGTCCGAGCCACGAATTCAAGAGCTTCTCTTTCTTTGTCTTCGGGAAAGATTGTCACCAAAATCGTCGCCTTATCTCGCCTGGGAGAGAGATGTACGCCGGTCACTGTAATAAGCGAGGTTCGATTCGATTCCTGTGCCAGAAACTCTGCCGCCGCGTGTCGTATCGCCTCCCGTATTTTTTCCATCTTCAGAGTAGACATAGAATATTGGGTTTACGGAGTACAGATTGATACAGATATACGGATACACGAGCATCCGTATATTCGTACTTTGTAAACCTACTATTGTTCAACACTGGTCACGGCTTCTATGGTGTCGCTTGGCATAATTTCAATACTTGTAGAAACGAACGCGCCGAATTCGCTGCCAACGTTAGCCGAGGAGATTTTCTCTTTGAATCGCTGCAACTCGCGGATTTTACCGCGCCCAATCTGCGCGCCTCGGCGCAAAATGTTGAACTCATCCCCAGCTTTAAGTTCTCCATCTAGCACTTTTCCACCAACGACCTGACGGTCTTTTTCCGTGTTGAAGATTTTTAAGACTTTGACGCTTGCCTTTACCGTTACTATTGTTACTTTGGGTGTGCGCGTCTTCACTAGCTCCGCTATCCACTCGCCCAATTTGTATATGATGTCAAAGGTTTGCACCGTAATTCCTCCGCGCTCGACAATGCTTCTCGCCGGAGCGTCAATTTCCACATTGAATCCGACAATCGCCAGCTCATTGCTTCCGGAGGCAAGCTTGATATCACTCTCGCTTATGGAGCCGATACCGCGCGACACAATTTTTATGGCCACTTCCGGAGTCGCCCGTTTCTGTATTTCTGCCTCAATGGCCTCAAGACTTCCGCCGGTATCCGCTTTGATGACGAGTGGGAGAAGCGCCGCTTCCATAATTAGAGTGGTGGCGGTATTTGTTGGCCTCTTTACTTTTTTCCCCCTTTCACTTAGAGCAAGCTCCTCAGCTTCTCTTTTGCTTTTTGCGACCTTGCATAATTCTCCGACTTTAGGAACGCCGCTCCACCCTACAACGCTCACAGGCATTCCAGGTTCGCCTTTTTCTATCTGCTTTCCCAGGAAGTTCTCAAGACGGCGCGTCTTGGTAAACGCGTCTCCGGCGACGAGAAAATCTCCCTTTTGAAGGACACCCTCTTTGATAATGAGCGTCGCAAAAATGCCCTTTTTCATGTCAACATTCGACTCAATGACATACGCGCGCATCGACGCGCCCGCCGCGCTGTGGATATTATGAAGCTCGGCCACGAGTAAAATGAGGTCCAGAAGGTCATTCACGCCTTCGCCTGTTTTGCTGGAGATGGCGGCGAAAGGGATATCGCCCCCGTACCCCTCGACATATATTTCGTGCTCGGCCAGGCCTTGTTTGACGCGCTCGATATTTGCCTCCGGTTTATCGATTTTGGTCGCGGCAACGATGTACGGAATACCCGATTTCTTGAGGTCGCGAAACGCTTCAAGCGTCTGTGGCTTCACGCCTTCTTCTGCGGAGATGACAAGAATGCCGATGTCAGCGACAGCCGCCCCGCGTCCTCGGATTCCCTTGAACGCTTCATGTCCTGGTGTATCAAGAAAGGTTATCTTCCTTACGGAACGCTGATATTCGCTGATAGAAGATGCTGATGCACGCTGATTCTTATCCGCGGATATCCGCTGATTATCCGCGCGCATCCGCGTCAGGTCGACTTCATACGCGCCAAGATGCTGCGTAATGCCTCCAGCCTCTTTGTCAACGATGTTAGTTTTTCGTATATAATCCAGAAGCGTTGATTTGCCGTGGTCAATATGACCCATCACCACGACTATAGGCGGTCGCGGTACTTTAATTCCTTTTTCAGGTGTCGAGATATTAGTTGTCATGGTTGATTCTGTAGTGTCGTGGTGGAAACTCTAAGCTCTAAATCCTAAGCTCTAAACAAATCGCTATTTCCAAACTTAAAGTCCTAAACTCTAAATTCTAATCAAGTTTCAAGTTCAAATTCCAAAACTCAAAAGAGAGAATTAGTTTGGACTTTGATATTTGAGTTTGATTAGAGTTTAGATCTTAGAGTTTGTGGTTTGGGAATTTGTTTAGGATTTAGGATTTCGTGCTTCGGATTTACAAGCGAAGTTTCTGTTGAGCTTGTTTGACTGCTTCTTTCTCCTCTTCTGTAAGCTCATGCTCCGATGTCCCGCCCTTTATCGGTTTGGCGTAGACGCCGACCCGCTCGCGGGCGTAAAGCGTAGAGAGCACAACCCCATTTTCTTTTTCATCCAGAAACGCTGTCGCAAAACTTGTGTTTCCGCCCGCGCCTGTGCCCTTGAACGGATTGAAGCGCACGGTGCCGACGCCGCGCACGCTTTGGCCAAGGCGCCTTTCGACCGTTTCAAGATAGGCCTCAAGCTCTGTGCGGAACTCTTTGAACTTTTCAATGTCGCTTGAATTGCGAATGATGACTCCTTCCAGCGTCTTCCCACTTTTTCCGCGAAGCAGGCGGCTCATTCTCCACTCCGTATGCAGGCCAAGTGCAACGGCAATCACCATACCAACAGTGAAAATAATAAGGAGCATGTCAGTAGGAAGCACCATAGCAGGGAAGTATATGTCAAAACACTCTTTTTTTCCAGCATATAAAAAAACGAGCATCTTCCTGTGCCAAGGAAGATGCCCGTCGTGCGCCTCTCGTGAAGCCAGAATCACCTGATGGCGGCGAGTTCAGCGGCAAAGAACTGCTTCCAATGTTGGACGATTTCTTGAGCCGCTCTGGCAAGGCCGTTACACACGATTGGCTCGCGTAATTTGAAGGCGGCTACAGTCATCCACTCCAGTAAATTGCCTTCCACGCATTCGTAGAGTTCCGGGCCGTCATCCTTGAGTAGTCGGAGAAAGCGTGTTCTATCGTCTCCTACCAGATTCTCGGAGACATGCGCCGTGACAAAGTTAGTAACTGTGTCTTTCATAAGATTTCGGGAGCTTGGGTTATGGTTTGAACTTTTCAGACCTTTTGATATCATTTCTCCTTCAATATGTCAACAGTCAAACGTCAAAAGTCAAAGGTTGCGCGCAAGCGCGTCTACTTAGACCATGCCGCAACAACTCCCCTTGACCCGCGGGTGGAAAAGGTGATGGAGCCGTTTTTTACCAAAACATTCGGCAACCCGAGCTCAATTCACGCCGAAGGAGTCACGGCTAAAAAAGCGCTGGACAGTGCGCGTACCTCTGTCGCGCGCGCCCTGGAAGCGCACGCGGATGAAATTGTATTCACAAGTGGCGGCACCGAATCCAACAACATGGCCATTTTCGGCTCCATCCCCACTTTAGCAAACACTCACGGCCGTGAGTGTTTGCTAAAGGACATGAAGCCGCATGTGGTGACGACGAATATAGAGCATGCGTCGGTGCTGGAGCCGTTTCGGATGCTTGAGTGGCAGAAAAAGATTGAAGTGACATATGTTCCTGTTGAATCAAGTGGTATCGTGAAACCTGAAAAGATAATCACTGCGATTAGGCCAAACACAGTTTTGGTTTCGGTCATGTACGCGAATAACGAAATTGGAACAATACAGCCGATTCGCAAAATCGGCCAGCTTCTTTTGCCTATTCGTAATTCAAGATTCATACTTCATAATTCATCGAATGAAAAACGGTATCCCGTTTTTCATTCAGATGGGTGTCAGGCTCCGCTGTACCTGAATTGTTTGGTAAACGCGCTCGGCGTTGACCTTCTTTCACTCGACGCGCACAAGCTTTATGGGCCAAAAGGAGTCGGCGCGCTTTATGTGAGAAGAGGAACTCCAATCGCGCCAACGCTTCATGGCGGAGGGCAGGAAAGAGGACTTCGCTCCACAACCGAGAATGTCCCCGCCATCGTCGGCTTTGCCGAGGCGCTTCGTATCGGAGTGGCGGAGCGAACAAAAGAATCAGTCAGAATCGCGAAACTCCGCGACCATTTCTATTCCATTATTCGCGCGAATAATGGAATAGAAGCGGTGGTAAACGGAAGCATGCAAAAAGGAGAACGGTTGCCGAACAATCTGAATATTTCGCTTCCTGGGGTTGATACCGAATTTCTGACTCTACAGCTCGACGCGCGTGGAATTGCCGTTTCAACAAAAAGTTCGTGTTTGAAAGATGAGAAATCTTCGTATGTGGTTGAGGCGCTCGGCGGCGGCAAGGCGCGCTCAAGCTCCAGTCTTCGTTTTACGCTCGGCAGGGGAACGACCAAAAAGGATGTTGAAATCGCTTCCAAAATACTTCTAGAGTCGCTTAACACATAAAGCCCACATATAGTTTTTATCCACGCCGTGGATAAAAACTACATTTACAGACTTGAGGCGGCAGGATAGATTAGTTGCGTCTTTTTCTTTTTGATTTATCATTCAACAAATGGATCCCGTTAGAGGTCACGGACACTCGTGGGAAAGATACAAAAGATATGTGTAATACATTACAAGCAGTAACTATGGGAAATACGGAGAAGATTTCGTCCGTGTCCTACCTCTAACGGGATGGAAGGCCTCAATAAACAGCAACTCATTCTTCTCGCGCTTCTTGTTTCTTTCGTGACATCCGTTGCGACAGGCATTGTTACGGTTTCTCTCATGGACCAGGCGCCGCCCGGAGTCACGCAGACGATTAGTCGCGTGGTTGAGAAAACAATTGAACGCGTCGTTGCCGAGCCGCAAAATCAGTCGGCGTCTGTCGTGACAAGAGAAACAATCGTGGTAAAAGCAGACGATGTTGTCATTGAAGCCATAGAAAAAAATCTTACAAGCGTGGTTCGCATACGCGAAAAGACCGGAGATGGAAACATCCGTTTCGCCGGCCTCGGCCTAGTAGTTTCGCGCGAAGGGCTCTTAGCGGCTGACCTTAGCGTCGCGTATCGAAAGTCGGACAGCGCCGGCAACTCAATCGCCGAGAGCTATCAAGCGCTGTTTCCGGACGGCCGAATTTTTCCTCTGAACATCTCGTATTCCGACCAAAGTGCCGGGCTGATATTTTTTCAAGTTCTTCTTCAGGACAAGGAAAAGGGCGTCTACCGTTTTGTGATGCCTCAATTTAACATGGGTGAGCTAAAACTTGGTCAGGCGGTCGTTGCGCTTTCCGGAGACGAGAGCAATGCCGTGTCAACCGGTATCATCTCCAATCTTGTTCAAAAAGCGGTTCAAAAACCAATTGACAATTCGACTACTACGCCGCACGTAGTCAAGGAGCTTGTTGCGATAAAGACCGATATCCGCGCCTCCGAACTCGTATCCGGTTCAATTTTGCTTAACCTGCGAGGCGAGGTTATAGGCTTTAACACCGGCGCGTTTGGAGGGAATCGAAACACATTTTTGCCAATTCAAGAGGTGATTGACGCGCTTTCAAAAGTCACGCCTCCCGCGGCCGTTCCAGAAAGCTAAACCACGGCTTCAAGATTAGAGATGCAAGTTAGTTGACATTCATTACTTATTATACTATACATAATATGGAGTCGAGACTGTATGATATAAATGTTTCTTACAAGCACATATTAGTAGCTTAGCAGAAAAACAAAATATGAAAAAGTGTCATGAAGTATTTGTGGTCAAGGCCACGCTTGCATCTTTCTTTTTGGTCTTTTCCGTGTTCTTTTTTAGCAGCGCAGGTATTGTTTTCGGGCAAGGCACGCCAAGCTCGGAAATCTGTAACGGTAAAGACGACAATGGAGATGGAGTCGTGGATGAAAATCTCAACTGCGACCATTATTTGAGTTATCTTCTGGATAAGTCTATCCAGCCAGTGACGGTTACCCTTCGTGATCAGTTTATTAATCCCACTGACTTCACACTCGTTTTGATTGAACGGCTTTTGAATCCGGTCAGAAAACTTCACGAGGGACTCGCGTTTAATCCCAAAAGACCGAACCTTCATTACCTCGCCTATAGGCTTCAGAGCTCTGCTTCTTTTGCCCCGCGTTCCGTTTTAATTGAAAATCAGTTTGAAAAGAATGTCATCAAAGTTACAAAACCGCGTTATTTGCTGACCCCGACCGGTAAGAATAAAATCGGCATTCCTATTGAGAAGACACTGTCCATATTGCCGCCTGCCGCCGCGAACAAGCTCATTGCCGCAATCGTGCCGTCAATTCCGAAAAATGCCAATCACTATCTTTGCTACGACGTAGAGCCTTATGACATTACCGAGGGCGTGTCGGTAAGGGACCAATTCCAAAACAGACAGTTTGAAGTGATTCGAGCGCGTTATCTCTGCAATCCTGCTGAAAAAACGCATAATGGAAAAGTGAGCGAGATCGTTGACCGAAGCAATCACTTGATGTGCTACGAAGTTATCCCGCACAATCAGGTAAATCGCAAGGTGATTACCCACGACCAGTTTGGCATTAAATCGCAAACGGCCGTCCGGACGGAAGAAATCTGCGTTCCAACAGTTAAAACTCCGCTATCTCCAACAGCGTGCACTCGCCCAGACACAGAAGGTACCGCGGTGGTTCTAGATAAAGATACGATGTATCAAAATACCGGCGGACAATTGACGATTGTGCAACCAGCACCTGGAACAATAGGAGTCACGGCAGACGCTTTTCTTAGGAGCGGTCCCGATACGGTAGTAACGCGAGGTGGCAGTCCAGCAGCGGGAGAAACCTACACTTTTGATACCGAAATGCTTCAGTTGTCACTCTCAAGCGGTCGCATTTTGAATCTGCTGGCGAACGGAGTAGCCAGCACTAGCCCGCGAACACCGGGCGACCCCGTGCAATCGTTTGACACGGAAATGCTCCAACTTCAAGGACAGCTTCCTATCGGAGACCCTGATTTTGACTTGCTTCGCATTACCGCCGGCACTGACTTCGGTTTGCCAAGTCCCGGACACACTACATTAACTAAATTGCCTGACGGCAACTGGAATGTGGACAGCTTCTTTGACATTACCTATCGCATTGACTTTGTCGGACACCCGGGCGGGGCTTATACAGGAATGAGCGGTTCAACCACCGGCACAATTAGAATGGCAGATATCTGTCCGCCCGTGGGGCCGCCCCCAGAGATTAACTGATTTACCTCCCCCTCTCTCCGAGAGGGGGATTTAGTGGGAGTGTGGAAGCATGGTGTAGTTTATGTACCACAGCGTTAGTTGCACGTCACTGGTTTAGGTGTATGCTACTTGCATAGCAGTGGCCACACTTTAATATGTTATATAAACATCTATCTTTCGTCTTTGTCCCGCTTCTTACAGTCGGCCTTTTTAGCAATGGTGTTTCGCCAATAAGGAGCGAAGTCCCGCCAACTCACAATCGTGGAGTAGCAAGGGAAATCACTCTTTCAGGACAGACGCTGCGAGAATTTGAAAGTATTCGACGGCTTCAGGGTGAGCTTCAGAATATGAAAGACGGTGAATTTGGCGGCCATCCCGTCCGATTTCGCGCTGACAGAGTGGTCGTTAAGCTCCGAAATGAGAATAGCTTTTCTCTGCACGCGGTGGAAGATGGGAAAAGCGTAACGGAAACCATTGAATCCCTAAAGAGTAATGCCGACGTTGAATACGCGGAACCGGACTATGAGGCGAAAGCGTTTTATATACCGAACGACACCTATTACAGTTATCAGTGGAATTTTGATAACGCCGTAAACGGAGGAGTCGGTGCGGAAGAGGCGTGGGACATCGCGAGCGGCACGGGTGTTACTGTCGCGGTTATTGACACCGGCGTAGCATATGAAAATTACGGTATTTATAAAAAAGCCCCGGATTTTGTCGGCACCATTTTTGTTTCAGGTTATGATTTCGTGAATAATGACAGCCATCCGAATGACGATGAGGGGCACGGCACCCACGTTGCCGGCACAGTCGCGCAAACTACTGGGAATGGAGGCGGCGTAGCAGGCCTCGCCTACGGCGCAGGCATTATGCCGATTAAAGTACTCGATAGTCGTGGTAGCGGCAGTTATTCAGATGTTGCTCTGGGCATTCTCTTTGCCGCTGATAACGGAGCCAAAGTAATTAATCTTTCTCTCGGGGGGCCGACTGGCGCGAGCTATCTTGAGGAAGCTCTCGCGTACGCCTATGCAAGAGGGGTAACCATCGTGGCCGCGACGGGAAATGACAGCCGAGGCAGTCTATCCTTTCCGGCTGCGTATAACCAATATGTGATTGCGGTTGGCGCCATTCGCTACGACCAAACTCGCGCGTCATACTCAAACTACGGCCCCGGTCTTGACATTGTCGCTCCGGGCGGTGATCTCGGTGTTGACCAAAACGGCGACGGCTATGGCGACGGGATTTTGCAGCAGACGTTTAGCGGTAGTCCGTCAAATTTCGGCTACTACTTTTATTCCGGCACTTCAATGGCAACTCCGCATGTCGCGGCCGCGGCGGCACTCGTGATTTCAAAAGGGCAGACGCAAACGCCCGATGGCGTCCGCGATGCGCTCCAATCATCTGCAGATGACCTTGGTTCCGCCGGTTATGATGAAGTCTACGGTTCCGGACGCTTAAACGCTTCGGCGGCTCTAGGTTTCGTGCCCGGCCCCACTGATAACCCGCCAACAGTTTCCATCACTTCGCCCGCAAACGGAGCGACGGTTTCCGGCATTCTCACCATCTCGGCGACGGCATCGGACGATAACGGCGTTTCGCAAGTAGAGTTCTTCGCCGATAACGTTTCAATCGGCGTTGACGGAGCCGCGCCTTATGAACTGCCATGGGACACATCTGCCGTGGCGGACGGCGTTCATGCGATTAAGGCGACGGCGACCGACACTGCTAGCCAAACCGCCTCCGCGAGCGTAAATGTAACGGCTGATAATATTGTTGAAACGACAGTTTTCTCGGACAGTTTTGAGGTGTCAGAGTGGAATGGACTTTGGACGGAAGATGTCGGCAATAGATGGTTTAGGACCACCAACCGGAAGACCGAAGGTTCATACTCCGCCGACGTCCGCGGCAATTCTTCAAACAATGCCTTGACCGGAAATGCGATTAACCTCGGCGGTCGCACGAACGCCCGTATAACCTTCTCGTGGTTTATTGAAAGCTCGCTAGACACCGGCGAATATATCGCTTTTGACGTTTCGACCGATGGTGGCGCAAGCTTTGTTGAGAAAGTGCGCCTTCGCGGCAATGTTGACCCGGAGAATAAATGGCACTCCGTTTCCCTCGAACTATCCGGACTCTCGGCTCTCAAACTCCGCTTTCGTGGCACAATGAACAGCACCAGCGAGGACGCCAATGTTGATAACGTGAAGGTGGTTGCATGGTAGTTTAAAGTCCACTTAGAGATTGTAAACGATAAAGGACGACAGATTTTCTGTCGTCTTTTTGCTTTGTTATCTGTCTGCGTTCCGATGTGGAAATCAGATATCCACAAGCTGTGGATATCTGATTTCCACCGCGCTCACCTCCTAAAGATGCATTACTTGTGGTCGCCATGTTGGTACTCCGAGCACGGTAACGACTTATGGACTATCCAGCCATGGTTTCGGTAACCTTTTCAATGGCCTATAAAGTGTTGTTGACAAAACAGATAAACCACATAGAATCAGGCCTCAAAATTACTGGAAAAGATACATCAAAATCCGGGGATGGACGCTAGACCGCTAGCCCTTTAAAAGGCCAGTTTCCCAGGTGTAGCGTCCATCTCCGGACTTTTTATTAACCAAACCTACTCTTAAGAACTTTGGAAAGCGGGAAATACGTTGATAAATAAGGGTAAGGTACAGTAAGTAGCTAGTAGCAAGTAGTTAGTGGGGGATTAAGAAAGAGATTTCCTGCTTACTCCGTGACGAGTCTGTTGCCGCCATTATATCAGAGAATAGAACCAGAAGGATGCCACTTATGCACACTCACTATAAGGCATATACACAAGAAATAATCTTTTTATGGGGAATCAAAGCAATAAAACAGTTTCTATTATCGGCCTCGGATATGTGGGACTTCCACTCGCTCTGCTTTTGGGCAGAAAGGGCTATAAAGTTACTGGTGTGGATATAAACTCCGAAAGAGTGGAGTCACTCAATAAACGCATCGCTCCGTTCGCCGACCAGGAAATAACCGAGCAGTTAAGAAACGCGTCTTTTGAAGCAACGATGGATTTCAGCAGAATAAAAGATGTTGGAGTTATCATCATCTGCGTCCCGACACCGGTTTATGCAAATCATATGCCGAATTTGGAGCCGGTCCAAAATGCCTGCAAAAGCATCGCGTCGCATCTCCAAAAAGGCCAACTTGTTATTTTAGAATCAACTGTTAATCCGGGTGTTTGCGAAAGCATCATATTGCCGATTTTAGAAAAAGGATCCGAACTCCAATGTGGAAAGGATTTCTATCTGGCTCATTGTCCAGAACGGATAAATCCAGGAGACAAAAAATGGAACGTTGAAAATATCCCTCGCGTAGTCGGCGGTTTTGATGAAGTCAGTTTACAAAAGGCGATTGCATTTTACGCGACAATCATTTCGGCCGAAATAAAGCCGATGGCCTCGCTCAAAGAGGCCGAAGCCGTCAAAATCGTCGAAAACGCTTTTCGTGATATCAACATCGCCTTTGTAAATGAACTTGCGATGTCTTTTTCTCGGTTCGGCATTGATACAGTAAGCGTCCTAAACGGCGCGGCGACAAAACCGTTCGCTTTTATGCCTCATTATCCGGGTTGCGGAGTTGGCGGGCACTGTATTCCTGTTGACCCATACTATCTTATTGACTACGCGAAGAAGAATGGATTCCGCCACGAGTTTCTCTCGCTCGCGCGTCGTATCAACAACGACATGCCCCGCTACACCATTGAACTTTTGGAAAAGGCACTGAAAGAAAGAGGTCTTGCCGTTATTGGAGCAAAGGTTGCGGTTCTTGGCTTGGCTTACAAGGCGGAGGTGGGGGACTGTCGCGAGAGTCCATCTCTTGAAATCATCAAGCTTCTTGAAGACGAGTATGGAGCGCGTGTCGTTTCCTTTGACCCGTTTGTTTTGGATAAATCAACGGCCAAGACATTGGACGAAGCCGTAAAAGGAGTTGATGCGGTGATTGTTGCCACAGCTCACAATGTATTCAAGAAATTAGAACCGGATTATTTTACAAAGAATGGAGTCAAAGTCGTCATTGATGGCCGTAACGCTCTCCTCAAAGAAAAATTCATCGAGTCGGGAATTATCTATGAAGGAATCGGGAGATAAATATTGTGATAGAAAAATCCAAACAATTTTTTCTAGTATCTGTCTTCCTGCTTTTAGTTACCGGACTAGTGCTCTATAAGGTCCTTTTTATTGCCAATATGTCAGTGGAGCTCTCGTTCTGGACTGTATATGGTCTTATCATAACCTTTTTTTTAATTTCCCGGATTCCTTACGCGTATTTGCATAAGGATGAACACGATAAAGTCTATCCAAACTCTGTGTACCCTAATGTCAGTGTAGTTATTCCAGCAAAGAATGAAGAGAAGGGAATATTTAGAACCATCTCTACTTGTATTAATTCACGCTATCCTGGGAATATAGAATGCATTGTCGTTAACGATGGGTCTATTGATAACACTAAGGATGAGGTGATAAATGCGCAGATACTATACGGTGACAGGGTAAAGCTTGTTTCATTTTCGGAGAATAAAGGTAAGAGGGAAGCAATGGCGATAGGTATCAGCGCATCGCGCTACGAAATAATTGTTTTTGTCGACTCTGACAGTTTTCTTGCCCTAGATGCCATTCAACATATCACCGAGCATTTTCTTGCCGATGAAAAGGTGGGCGCGGTTTCCGGAAATACAAAAGTGGAAAATGTGAACACAAATCTGCTTACGCGAATGCAGTCAATCCAATACGCGGTTTCTTTCGACATCTACAAGGCAAGCGAAAGCGTTCACCAGTCGGTAACATGCTGTCCTGGTTGTTTTTCCGCATACCGAAGAAACGCGGTGGGGCCGCTCGTACACGCATGGAAGGAACATAAGTTTATGGGTTCGAAAAGTACATTTGGAGATGACCGCGGGTTAACGAATTTCGTATTGCAAGGATGGAATATCGTGTACTGTGAGAAGGCCAGAGCGACCACGAGAGTTCCCGAAACATTTCCTGTGTATTGGCGCCAGCAACTTAGGTGGAAAAAATCTTGGATACGGGAGGGCATCTTTGCCGGTTCCTTTATGTGGAGAAGGAGACATCCACTCGCAAGTCTTGCTTTTTATACCAATTTTTCCTTTCCTATTTTAGGCCCTATCTTGGCCGGTAGCGTGTTAGCCAAGAGCATAATGACCCACAATCCAATGTTATTCGTTGTGTTCATGTCGGGATTCTTATTGCTCGGTTTAGTTTTCGCTTTGTTTGTCCGAGTTTATAACGGGGTAAAAACATGGGTGTATATGCCCATATTTTCTCTTCTCTTCATTTCGGTTTCCATATGGCAAATGCCTTGGGCCCTCATAACTCTTAGAAAAACCCACTGGGGAACAAGATAAAAGACATGACTATCCTTAAAAAGAAACAACTTCACGTACTTGCCACTGCCTTCGCCATCGCTTTAGTAGTTTTTCTTTTGTATCCAATCGGCAACAGATTGCTTTTGGAAATACGCGGAGATTCATACAAGGTTAAGAGCGGTAAAGAAGTTATCTATTCCTACATCGATAAAGGAGATATTCGTGTTGCCGATGAAATCTTAAATAATAATTATGAACTGAGCCGATTCAGTCCGGTCAAGATAGATTCAATTACTTGGAAAGAAGACCACTATTCGGATATATACTGGCGGTTTAACTTTTACAACCTTGAACCGGTAAGAAATCTTCTTTTTGCGTGGGAGGTAACCGGTAATTCTTTGTACAAGTATAAGTTGATAGAAATCGTAGAGTCCTTTATTAACAAGGGACTGAATGACCCTTATTCTTGGGATAATCACGGCGCTGCGTTTAGGACTATGACGCTTGTTAACGTATGGTCAAAGTTACACCGTAAAGGTGAGTTGCCAGGGGACTTAAGTTTTAAGATTTTGTGGGCGCTTCGGGTTCATGGTGATTTCTTGGCCAACCCTGCTCATTTTGAGGGAGATTATAACCATGGCCTTGACCAATCCGCGGCACTGTATCTTTTGGCAGTTAACTTTCCTGACATGGTTGGTGCGGATGCTTGGCTCAAAGTATCCTCAAATAGAATCAACGCGCTTGTGACCACTATTATTGACGGGGACGGAGTCTTAGTTGAGAACTCCCCCTATTATCATTTTTATGTGCTGGAAAAATTCTGGGAAATCAACACCTATGCGAAAAAGAATCACTTACCGGCATTTGCCAATCTTGACGAGAAAATAGATAAGATGATTTCTTATGCGGCTACTGTATTACAGCCGGATTTAACCGTGCCGACCATAGGCGCTTCTCTTCAAAGAAAGTTTAACTTATCGGGTATTTATGCCGACATGGCGAAATCGCATCCAGACTTGTTATTTGTTTTAACAAAAGGAACCAAGGGCAAAAGGCCCACCAAGCTGAACATTCATTACCCCGTTAGTGGTCAAACAATTTTGCGCTCTGGCTGGGGAAAAGGGAAGAATTACGCTAAGCAGACACAGCTCATTTTTGATGTAGGTAGTTATAGAACCGACCACAGTGACCTTGATGCGCTTAGCTTCAATTTGTACAGCAATGGATTGGCGTTAATGCCTGACGCGGGGCTTTATACTTATGAGGACGGCTCATATCGCAGTTATTTTCACGGAACGAAATCTCATAATACCGTTGTTGTTGATGGAAAGGACCAATCTGCCGCGGAAAAGACCACCGGCAGTTCAGAAAAAGTATACCCCGGATTCTTTGAAGAAGGAGACGGATATGTTTATCAATCAGGTGAACATGAACTGTACCAAGGGGTATCTCATGAAAGAGCGATAGCCATGATCGAGGATTCCACCATACTCATATTCGATAATCTTAAGTCGTCTTTAGAGCATACATACGAACAAATGTTCCATCTTTTCGGAGGAGCCGAGATAAGCGTTGACGGGCTAACGTTGACGGCAAAGTGGAAAGACAAAGCGCAGTCTTTAACTATACGGCAATTTAATACCGATGGCGTAGGGTTGACTACCGACATTGGGAAACAAAACCCACCCAACGGTTTGTGTTCATTTGAATACAAAGTTGCAGTGCCTTGCTATTCAATATCCTATCTCCAAAAAGGCAATAACGCGTCTTATGTAACCGCAATCAGTATTGGCAAGAATCAGGCCACAATACACGTTGACAGGGATAGCAATTTGTTAAACGTTCAAACAAAGAATAATTCATATAGCATTAGAATTAATGAAACCAAGGGGGCAAAAAGAACCATAGAGGTCAACAAAGGTTTTGACATCGCAAATATCTACTCATCTGCGCGAAAGGCAGGTGTGCTTAATGCTTTCGGCGATTGGTATACTTTTGACGCAAGCAATGAAGACAAAAGTAGTATAAGCACAGGGACGGCAACCGTTGATAAAAAAGAAAGTATTCTAACGATAACTCCGCCCGCAAACGGTTCTGATTTTGGGGTGGGGATAGATGTCAATTTGGACTTATCTCATAAAAACATTTATTTTAAAGTTAAAGTCAATAATACCTTAAATCTACAAGATCTTAAGATTTCTCTTTCCAATGAAAAATGGAGAAAACAGGCAGAATATAATGTTCGAAATGGTGTTTTTAACATTCGTCATATAAATCGTGATGGCGAATGGTTTCAATTCGGAGTGGCGAAGAGTGATTTAAGAAAGACGAGTTTGGGGACTTGGGTAAAGAATGACCCAACTTTTAATTGGTCAAGGATTGATGGTGTTAAATTTACTGCTACAGCGGAGCGGGGTAAGAGCGTGACCTTAGATATAAAGGAATTTACCTTAGTCCCAGATCAAAGAGAGGCCCGAGCAGTAATCTTTTTTGATGACGGGTGGTCTTCCGTTTTAGATGCAGCTAAAATAATGAATAAATACGGTATGAAAGGTAACATCCCTGTTATAACTGGAAGTATTGGTAAGCGAATCTATCTGTCACTGGATAACTTAAAGACACTTCAGAATGTTTATGGATGGAATATTGTAAACCACACGAGTCTTCATGAGGATGCTACCGAAGCATATGTGAGTACCAACAACCTTGAAGGATATGAGAATGATGTAGTTGATGCGTTGCAATATCTAGTCCAAAACAATATAAATTCCGGGCCTAACTGGTTCGTATATCCAGATGGAAATACTGGCGGATCTCTTAAGGAAATTGTTGGGAAATATTATAAATTTGCGCGTGCAACCATCGATAGCCCAGAATTGTTCCCGTTTGCCGAGCCGCTTGAGGTGAAGATTTTCTCTGTATATTCCGATCGAACTAGTGTAAAGGATGTTCATAATGCAATAAGCGATGCCAAAAAGAACAATCAAACACTCATGCTGATGTTCCACAAGTTTTCAGAAGGAACTCCTTCTGTTTACACGGAATGGCCGCTAGGTGAATTTGAAGTTATATTAAAGTATATTAAGGAACATGGAATAAAAGTCGTAACTTTATCTGAACTTGATAAAGAAAATGGTATACCAGAAACAAAATTCACAGTACATAACTTTGTGCCTCAGCAACTGAGTCTAGATATTTCGGTAAATGGTAAAGCGGACATTAAGAATGTGGGGGTAATCGACTCGAACATTTTCGTCAAAAGTATATCTACAACCACGCAGGATGCCTCCTTTAGCGCACAAACAGCAGATTCTTCTTCAACTAAATCAAGGCCAATCGCAACAAAAACGCCGACTACTCGTTTAACATCGAAGCCAGTCCCAACACCAACAGTAGACGAACCAACGTCAGCTCCAGCACCGAGTAAACCAGTCTTGAGCAAACCAGTTTCAAGCGCAACCTTGCCGTATCTTTCTAATGGATTTGGCCATAATGACTGGGATAGCACGTGGGGAGATTTCTCGATAGCCAACGAGACTTTAAATCTTAGCGCCAATGATTCAACCACCGGAGCCAGTGCGTTTCTGCGTGGTTCAAATTCTTGGCAAGACTATGCTTTTAAGACAACAGTTGATTGGTTAAGCGGTGGAACCGTAACCTTGTTTTCTAGATATCACGACTCCGATAACTATGTGGCATGTTCATACGTTCGCTATGGCGCTGGCGCTACTTTAGTCCAGGTTGTTGAGGGCGAGAGGACAACACTGGCGGAAAACTATTCTCTTCCCATTTCTCTTTTTACTCCGTGGCTTGATACACACCTCGGTATGAGCGTGAAAAATAATCATGTTGAGTGCCTTATAAATGGCGAAGTGGTGTTGAGATTCGATAGTACTATGTTGCCTAGTTCAGGAGGTGTTGGTTTGGAGGTATGGAACCAAGCCCGGAACAGCGGCAGGATAAGAATAAAAGAGGTTTCGGTCGATCCACCGTAGTATTTTTGATAGGATGAACAGAATGACATCAAAAATCATTGGCGCTTCGGTGTTACTTTTGATTTTGGTGGCAGTTGCATATGCGCTCGCCAAAACAAACTCTGTAGTTACCTATACTTCAACTCTTCCTCCACAAAAGGCCATTGTACCTACTCCAACTTCAACCTCAACGTCCGAAGCTAAACCGAAGAGAATGTTTACGGAAAGTTTTAATTCGGCATATACCGTTGCGGAAGCCGAAAGCAAGACAGCGAGTAAAAGCGCTGCTTGGTGGGTTAGCTCCGGCGCGTATCTTTTTAGCAAAAACGGGGTGGGGAGTACCATAATGGGTTCATTACCCGCAGACGACCCTTGGCGTAAGACTTTTTCCATTTCAAATCCTCTTGATACGGATGACGGCTACCATCCGCAAAATATTTTTAGATTGGTGTTGAAAAGCCAGTGGCTGAATTTGGAGCAGGAGGCATATTTTAAGGTTCTAGATTACAACTTGAGCGTCAGCCCAAACAGAAATTTCTCGAATGGGCTCCTATTTTTTAATCGCTATCAAGATGCCTTTAACCTGTACTATACGGGTATACGCGTTGATGGGTACGTTACCATCAAGAAGAAAATTGGCGGAACTTACTACACCTTGGCGCACAAGCCCTTTGTCGCAGATTCTGTTTACCATCGAGATAGTAATCCAACCCTTTTACCCCAAAATACTTGGATTGGCCTCCGAAGTGAGGTAACCACGAATGCCGACCAAACAGTTAGCATAAAGCTTTACGTTGATAACGGAAGAACCGGCAACTGGGTCTTGGCCGCCGAAGCAAACGATGACGGGAAAAGCTATGGCGGGGCGGCGCTCTTGAACGAAGGTTACGCCGGTATTCGCACCGATTTTATGGATGTAGAGTTTGACGACTACAAAATTGTAGCGCAATAGGGAAGTTCCCGAGGATCTGATTCTCGGAACACTCCCTATAACTCCTCTTGCCTATTTTTTGGGAGGGAGTATTGTTTCAACTTAAGCGATAAAATTTAGACAATATGACTAAATCAGGACTTATGTGGATTATCGGCGCGGCTCTGGTTCTTGGTGGAACCGGTGGGTACGTTGGCCTGTCACTTGGTTTTGTAGGAATCGCAGAGGCGGCGACAAATGGTCTACGACCATCTACAAACTGTGACAGGGAGCCGAAACCTGCACTAGAGTGTCAAACCGGCTACTCTATTATATGTATTCCTGCTCCCGGAAACCATTGGGGATGCGGCAAGGAAAGCAATGGCGCGATTATTGAGATTTCAAGTGGAGGGACTGTAAATGTTTCATCTTCAAATTCTTCTTCAATTACGACCGAAGTAGAGGCTGAGGCGGGAACGGGTGGTAACTTTGTCCCATCCGGCGGGAGTGTCCGAAGCGGCAGTTCAAAAAGCTCGGTCAGTGTTACTAATTCAAGCGGGACAGATGAGGATGGAACGGAAATTGAAATAGAAACGGAACGCGGCGTTTCAAGCGTCAAAGTAAAAAACACGAGCGTCGGGGCGAGCTCTTCTTTTAGAAATGACGATGATAATGACGAGGACGAAGACGAGGACGGGATCGAGATAGAACTTGAAGAAGAGCATGGAGCTTTTTTCTTAGAAATAAATGGAGAAGAAGTCCGCCTACCCGGTGAGACGGGAGCCCTTAAGGTGGAAGTGCGCGGTTGGGATTCCAAAGAAAAGAAAATCACTATTACTCCGAGGGAGGTCAAAACGGAGAGCGACCTGGAGAATTTTGTCAAAGTTATCGCTCTAAATGATGACAGTATCGCTAATATTTCAATTGCCACAACCACTATTGAACTTGATTACTCCCACGGAGCCCGCCTCTTTGGACTTATTCCTTGGACCTTAACGCCGACGATTACAATAGATGATGCTGGCACCGCCACGGAAGTTAAAGTGAAATTTCCTTGGTATCATGTTTTCTTCAAGAAAGGTATCGATTTCTCTGAAGTCGAGGAAGAATTTGAGAGGGCTAATGAGGAAATCAAAGCGAAGGGCAATAAAATAAACAGAATTGCCGCAACGCTTCAAGCACTCTCGAATATTCTTAAGACCAAGCACGACACTGTGAAAAACAGCATTAACAACGTGCGATAACTATATGGCGATATTAGTGCTTTTTGAGACCCACAAAAACCTCGGAGGAAGAAGAAGCCATATGAACGGTTTGCGGGAAATTGACAGAGTGCGTCAAATATATCGTGACCTTCAAAAAGGTAAGCAAATTTATTGACATCCAATATCTGCCCTTATAAGATATGAGTATCCGAAAGGACCTTTGTTTCGAGGGGAAACCGAAACGGGGGAAAAGGAGAGAGATGTATTACGTTTCCCAAACAAACTTTTTGAGATTATAAACCGCGAAAGCACGGATGTGCTTTCGCGGATTTTGTTTGCTTGGGGAACGAGCAGTCTAAGCGAAAACTCCGTTCTCTAAGAATTAAAGACGAAGAAGGAATGAAAGTCTTACCGACTATCGTTTTTTATGAACGAAGTTCCCGCTTGGACTTGCAATGTCCAAATAGGTCGATGACGCTCTTTTCTCGATTGTCCCTTAAGGGATCGAGCAAGTGGCGATAATTATCAAACATAAGATTTAGAAAGCACATATGAAAAAGTTTTTTGCAGGTCTGACGGTGCTCGCGATGATTGCGGTAGCAACTCCGGCATTCGCGAGTGTGAACTCAAGTTACATAAAGATTGAGACCACGAACTCCGGCTCTATCGACAACACCACGAAAGCAAAGGCGGAGACTGGAGGTAACTGGGCGGGTGGAAGCAAGGGCGGACGCGGTGGGTCAGCCGGCGATGTTGGGGCTTCTAGCGGCGACTACAACAACGGCGGCGCAACGGCAGGCGACGGCGGCGACGGCGGAGACGCTGATATTGGCGGAACCGTGTACACCGGCGACGCGGAAGCAAATGCTGGTACGGCCAATTCCTTGAACACTACGGATGTTGATGTTGACCTCGGTGGAGAGGACATGAACAGCTCGAAGCTCAAGATTGAGACTGACAACAGTGATAAATGTGATTGCAACGAAATCAAGAACACCACAAAGGCTCGCGCTCGCACCGGCGATAACAATGCCGAGGGTAGCAAGGGCGGCAAGGGTGGTTCCGGTGGTGATGTTGATGTCAGCGGAAGTGGCGACAACAACAACGGCGGCGCAACGGCAGGCGACGGCGGCGAAGGCGGCAAAGGTGATGATGGCGGATTGGTTGATACAGGTGTTTCAACAGCAAACTCAGGCACCATCAACATTCTCAACCAGACACTCGTTCGCGTGAGATTGTAATTCTGCCGGAGAGTAAGGTAGAGGTCTGTCACTTTGATTGATCTTTTCCTCGCTCCTGTTCTTGGAGGGTCGGTACCGCCTAGGCCGGTACCGCCCTCCGGAGAGAATTCTTTTCTGAAGAATATTCTCCGGAGGGAGGCCTCGTTATCGTGTAATTTGAAAAATATGACACAAAAATTTTCTTCCGCATTTTCAGTCGGAGCAGGGAGCATCGCGACAGCACTCTTCGCCGCCGCACTCTTTGCGTATGCGCCCGTCTTTCGTGTGCACGTCGCGCTTGCCGCGCATCCTGCGGGGGTGGCCGGCTATTGGGCGTTTGATGACGGAGCAGACCCGACCGCGGATGTCAGCGGCCATGGCAATAACGGTGATGTGAATGGCGGAGCCGCTTTTACTGGGGCTGGGATAGCTCCAACCCCGGGCAACGCGTTCGCGCTCACATTCGATGGCGTTGATGACTTTGTAGAGATAGCGCATGACAGCAATTTGGATATGACAGCGGCGTACTCCATATCTCTGTGGGCCAACGTGACGGATATTGCTACGTATCGGCCGATCCTCTTCCGCGGCACTACGAACGCCGACGACATTGAGGTCTATGTGCAGAGCGTCAGCGGCGACCTTATCGTCGCTCACAACCGCGGCAACGGAGGCACATTTGATTTCGTCGGCTTCGACAATCCCCCAGCGGGACTCTTTCAACTCGTCGTAACCTACGATGGCACCGACGTAAAGGCGTACTACAACGGAGTAGCAGCTGCCGTCGTGCAGGAGACCACGACTGTCGCGGCCCCGCTTGATACGGACAAGGGCTGGTGGATAGGCAAAGTTGACCATTCTGAATTTGGCGGAACGTTTCTCTTTAAGGGTTTACTTGACGAAGTGGAAATCTACAGTCGCGTTCTCACCGCGAGTGAAATCGAAATCTTATCCGCTACGGGCAACACGCTCTTTGTGGACAGCGACGGAGAAGTCGGCTTTGGCTCAATAGATTGTGATGGCGTCGGCGTTGGCGCATACACCACCATTCAAGGTGCGGTGGATGCCGCGAACTCTGGCGACACGATCCAAATCTGTGCTGGGACTTACGACGAGCAGGTCGTGATTGACGGAGAAGACCTCACTCTTCAGGGCGTTGGCGACACGACTATCGTCCGGCCATCTGCCTCTGCCACATTGTCGACTCTCTACACATATCCCGCGGGGACATTCTGGCCTGGCACAGTCATGGCCAGCATTATTCTGGTGAAAGACACTGGTGCGACAACGATAAAAGATCTAAAGGTAGACGGCGTCAATGTCACGACAGTTCCCGCAGGCGCATCGCGCGTAGCCGGCATTCTTTATGGCGAATCAGCCGGTGTCATCGACAACGCGACTGTCACGACCATGGTCGTGGACGGGTATGCCACTCGTAGCTACGGCATTGACCTAAGCGCTGTCGGCACAGCCCGCAGCGTCGAGGTCAAGAACTCCGATATTACCAACTGGTCGCGCAATGGTATCCAGGCACAAGGTGCCAGCCTCACGGCCGACATCCATGACAACACTCTCGTCGGTCCGGACGACGTGTTCGTCGGAGCAGCCGTACCCAATGGAATTCTCTTCATACATGGCGTTGGCGGCAATGCCACAGGCAACATCATCAGCGCCCTGCACCACAGCCTTAGCGGGTCGCGTAGCGCCGGGATCCTCTTCTACGATCCCCTGACACCGGGTATCGTGGCCGAGGACAATGACATCTCCGACACTGATGATGGCGTGAACGTCGCGCACAACTCCAATGATGTCATCGTCCGCAACAACAACCTCCATGACAATCTTGAAGTCGGTATCCATCTCGAAGATGGCGCTACCAACGCGACCATCACGGGCAACACCATTACCGGCAACCTTATGGCTGGCATCCGTTTCGCAGGTGCCGCTGACGCTCCTTTTCCGGACACCCCGCCAGGAATCGGCAACATTGCCAACAGAAACAACATTTCCGGAAACACAGTCGGAGTTTTGAACTACGACGTCACGCCGCAGATATTCGATGCCACCTGCAACTGGTGGGGCAATGCGAGCGGCCCGGGACCGGTGGGTCCTGGTACGGGTGATAACGTGTCGACCAACGTCGATTTCTCCACTTGGCTCACGACGCCTGACCTCAACGGGCCCTGCAACGGTCCATTGCCAGACGTGACGGTAACTATCATCAAGTACATCGAAGGCGTGCATGCAACGGCAGGGAATGTGAACAGCACATCATTCCCAATGCAATCTTCGTGGGACGCGGTCAATATTGGCGCAGGCAGCGGATCGTTCTCACTCACGCTGCCAACATACGAAGCGCAAACATCGAGCATGACCGCGGGGGCTGACTACAGCACGAACGAAGACACAAGTCTCGCTAGCGTGGGCGCGAGTTGCGCAGACGGAAAACCGTTTGCTCTCCTCGGTTACACCACAGGGGGTACAGAAGCAGCCGCAGTGGTCGCCACGCTAAGCTCGACCTCGCCTGCGTTCACCGGACTCACGAGCAACAAATATGTCATTGTCTGGAACAAAGACTGCACGCCGAAGTTGACCGTCACGAAGATTATCGTCAACGACAACGGTGGAACCGCAACGACATCAAATTTTGCACTCTTCATCGACAACGCCACGACGACATCTGGCGTCGCCGCGACGACCACGGTCGGTATGCACATCGTATCCGAGAATAATTTGCCTGGGTACACGGCAACGATAGGCGGCAATTGCGATGCAAACGGCAATGTCACGCTCGCTTTAGGAGAGAGCAAGAACTGTACGATCACAAATAACGACATTCCACCGCCTCTCAAGGTTCACATTCTGAAATACCTTGACGGAACGAAGGCGCTCGCATCGACAACCAGCAGTTACCTCTTCCAGATGGAATCGACGTGGAAGACCGCAAACTTAAATGGCGGCGCGACGACGACGGGCAACTACGTACTCGGCAACAATCACGGCGGCGCGCCGGATCTCTACGGCGCCGACACTTCGCCAATGCAAGCTCCGGCAAACTATTCGACGCATGAATTAACCGGTGGAGTGGATCAGCCGCTCTCTCCAGAGGCGACGTGCCAAACGGGCGCATATCGCCTCGTAGGATACTCGACGAGTGCGGCGAACTTCGCTACCGCGGCAAGTAGCACGGTTTCGACGACAACCCCGAGCTTCTTCGGACTTACCTCTGATCTATACGTCATTGTCTGGAACGAGAAGTGCGTACCGCCTCCGCCGCCACCATCTCCCATAGCGGCCTGCAATTCGGAGATTCCGCCAGTGGGCTTCACACTCTTGAACGGCTCGGCCGGACATGACAATGTCACGCTTACACCAAACACAATGTTTGTGGGCCAAGGCGGCAACGACAAAGTAAACGGACCGAATGGAAATTACGTCATCTGTCTTGGCAGTGGCCACGACAAAGTCACACTCGGGAATGGCGAGGCCGATATTGACGCGGGGAGCGGCAACAACACAGTGAAGACGGGGAACGGCAACGGCTCAATCTATGCAGGTATCGACAACGACAAGATCACGACCGGGACCGGCAACCACACCATCAATTCCGGCGAAGGATTCAACACGATACAGACGGGTGACGGTACACAAAATGTCACGACAGGAGGAAGCGCCGATAAAATCACAACGGGCGGCGGCAATGACACGATTGCCGCAGGTGAGGGCAACAACAAAGTTAAAGCCGGAGGTGGCGCCGATACCATCACAGCTGGCGCGGGGAACGACACTGTTGACGGCGGAGCAGGTACCGATAGTTGCAACGCGGGAGGCGGCATTAACAATCTTTCCAACTGTCCGTAGTTTGTCTAAGAAATATAATTATGAAAAAACAAATGAAATTATCTTTGGCGCTTGTCGGTCTTGCTGCCGTCATCACGGGGCCCGGTACGCAGACGGCACTTGCGGTACCTGCGCACGCCTGCACCTTGCCTGCCCCATCGGGCTACACGGTTCGGAATGGCACTCCGGGCAGTGACTCTGTCTTCCTTGCTTCGAACACCATGTTCTTCGGAAACGGTGGCAACGACAAGGTATTTGGACTAAGCGGTAATTATATTATTTGCCTCGGAAGCGGTAGTGACAAGGTCACTCTTAGCGGTAATGGAAACGCTGAAATAGATGCCGGTAACGGGCGCAACACGATTTTAATCGGGAGCGGAACGGGTACGATCACTACTGGCACAGGAAGCGACAAAATCACGGTGGGAAACGGCACGCGCACCATCAACGCGGGTAACGGCGACAACAAAATCATTTCAACAATCGGTAGCCAGGATATCACGACAGGAAATGGAGATGACATCATCTATTCTGGACCGGGGGCGGACACCATCAGCGCTGGGAACGGCGATAATTTCGTTGATGCCGGCGCGGGCGACGATACTGTGACCGCGGGAACTGGCGATGACGAGATTGATGGCGGAGACGACACCGACACCTGTGAAGGGGGGAGCGGATTGAACACGATCGTCAACTGTGAACTCTAAAAGTCGCAAAAGACTATGAACACCTGACATTAATCGAAGAAGGAAGGAGAGGACCTGAATCGGAGGTCCCCCCTTCTCATGAAGCCCTGTTTGTGGTAGAAGTATGGGGCTTCAAGAGAGGGAAAACCAGCGGTTACTGCTTACTAATTGGCTTGCGAAGCATTTTATATATATGACATCATCATTTCGCGCTACATTGTACACAGCCTTCTTGGCAGGCCTTTTCCTCATGCTTGCAGTGGGTGGTGTCGGCTCAGTCGTTGTTGTGCACGCGCAAGAGGTGCCGCCTCCCGCAGATGTATGCGCGAATGTGCCTGGAGACCAAACTGCCGAACCTTGCGCTGATGTAGTGTGCGCCACGGACGGCGGTACATGGAACGGCGACTCATGCGAC
>LCPL01000014.1 GCA_001003605.1 Parcubacteria group bacterium GW2011_GWC2_48_17 | reverse complement strand
TCCGCGTTTCTGCGCTTTTGTTGGCTTTTTCATGCCATAATGATACCAAAAGCCCAGAATTATTGAGAGAAGGTTAGGGATTTATTCAACAAAGCCATTGAAAATTGATAATTTATTCTCATGACTTTCAAACATTCACTCAAAACAGCCCTTTCCGGCCTGCGTTCTAACCGTTCACGCTCGGCTCTTACCATTTTAGGTATCGTAATCGGAATTACGGCTATCATGCTCGTGCTCTCGCTCGGAGCCGGAGCTCAAAATCTTATTCTTGACCAGGTTCAAGGCATGGGCGCAAAAACTATTGTGGTAATCCCGGGACGGCAGCCGAGCGGTCCGTCCGATTTTGCAAACGTCTTTCTTGATTCACTAAAAGAACGCGACCTCCGGAGTCTCCAGAGCAAGCTCCATGTGCCGTACGCGGAGGATATTATGCCGATTGTTTTCGGCACCGTAAGAACTGCGTATAAAAATGAAACATATCAAGTAACGGTACTCGGAGGAGGAAACAAGGAGAAAGACAGCGTGATGGAAGAAATGTTTGATGTCCATCCTGAACGTGGTTCGTTTTTCACCGCGGCAGACGTGCAATCAAAAGCCCCGACTGCCGTCATTGGAGACAAAGTGCGCGAGCATCTTTTCGGCGACATTGACCCGCTCGGCAAAAAGATGCGAATTAAAGACAAAACATTTCAGATAACTGGCGTACTCGGAAGAAAGGGGCAGGTGTCATTTTTTAATTTTGACGATATGGTTCTTGTGCCATACACCACTGCACAGCAGTATCTCTTGGGAAGGAAATATTTTGACCGAATCATTGTCTCCGCGGATTCGGAAGAACACATAGAAAAGGTGGTAAGTGACATCAAGGGAGTGATTCGCGCCAATCACGACATCACAGACCCGGAGAAAGACGATTTTTTTGTTGAAACGCAGGCGGACCTCGCGGAGCGCCTCAAAACCATCACGACCGCGCTGACGCTCTTTCTCTCGGGTGTCGCCGGCATCTCGCTGTTTGTCGGCGGCGTAGGCATTATGAACATCATGCTCGTGTCCGTTACCGAGCGTACCAGAGAAATCGGACTTCGGAAGGCGGTGGGCGCCACCAATAAAGATATATTGACTCAATTTCTCTTTGAGGCAGTTATCCTGACGCTTTTCGGCGGCATAATCGGCACAGTGCTGGGGTCTTCGCTTTCCTTCGTCATTTCGTTTGCCATACAAAAGTTCGCGCTTATGACGTGGGGATTTAGTTTTCCCTACCTCGGGGCAATGCTCGGTCTCTTTGTGTCTGCTATTGTTGGTCTTGTGTTCGGACTCTACCCAGCACGAAGAGCTTCACAACTTAACCCTATTGATGCTTTACGACATGAGTAGATATTAAAGGTTCAACCTTGCTTGCCCGTCCGAAGCCGGACGAAGGCGGGAATCGGGAAAAAGGTTGATCCTTAATCGCAAAAAAGATTGGACGGAAACAACCTTGTTTCCGTCCTACCATCAATCTTGCCCTGGACAACCGCTTCCTCGACTTTCCATCATAGCGACAAAAAAGTATTCGCTAAGAGGAGGTCTGGTTGCCACCTTTTTAGCCAAAGCTGGTTTGGCTTTTCTTGCGGCAACGATGTGTTTTACCACCCATCTCGGAAAGCTGACATTCGAAGGACGCTTCATGTTGCCTCCTGTGGTTCAATGTTGAATTAACTATACGCCCTGCCAAAATAAACACCAGCAGCAAGTTATCCACTTTGCGTGTAAATCGGGTTCGGAAAAAATGTTACTCTGAATGTGTTATTCGTAAATTTACACCAATGAAACAACGCGCATTTAACGAAGCCGCCGGAACTATTTTTATCATCTTGGCGCTACTCCATCTCTTTAGAATCTTCCAGGGGTGGGAAGCGGTGATAAACGGTTGGAAGGTGCCTATGGGCCTTTCCTTTGCTGTGGTACTCGTGGCGAGTTTTTTCGCCCTTCACGCCATCAATCTCGCCAAACGCAAGTAAAAAGTTTCTGTCCTCTTTTTTCTCCACTCTCTCTCGTTCTCCTACCTACCCCATTGCTCCACTTTACTTGGGCAAAGTGGAGCAATGGGGACACGCAAAAGAAAAAGCCTCGAGTCTTTCGACCAGAGGCTTTGAATTGTTTACTGTCTACCAGCTTCTGATTACCTTTGAAATTGGCATTTCGACTAGATCTTCCGCTCCGTTCATTAGTAACGCGGGAATAAGTGCGTTTAGCTCATCTTTCAGCACCACCGCCCCGACAGAGAAATAATCTCCATCCGCAAGCGGTGTAACTGTCGGCGTCTTAAGCGCCGGAAGCTGTTTGAGGAGCCGCTCCTTGCTTCGCGTTTGCACATTCATCACCAGAAACACTCGCTCGCGGGCGGCTAATGTCCCCAAAAGGAGGTGCTTGAGTGCAACAACTAATTTCTTACTCTCATGTTCTTTCGGAGATTCCGCAGTGGTAGACAAGATTTCCCGACTTGTAATGAGGCAGGTGTGTGTTTCAAGAAGCGTATGAATGACCTTCAATCCATTCGCCTTAAGGCTCGCTCCCGTATCGGTCAGGCAAACCCCGTACCGGTAATCTCCTGGGATGTGAGCTTCCGTTCCTCCGTAGGAAAACCGGATGTCAACAGGCATACGCTGGGCAAAGGCCCGTTTTGTGATGCTAGGGTACTCGCTTAGCACCACTGACTCGCGCTCAACTTGTTCAATGGTTTCCACCGGGTTCTCTTTAGAAGTCACGAGAACTACTTTTGCCACTCCGTTTGAAGCGCCGCGTCCGTATGGAAGCTCTGCAATCTGAATAACATGAGTTTCGCTTTCCTCTATGCAATCCGAACCGCAAATGCCGACATCATAGACTCCTCTTTCAACCAGAGCGGGAATATGCTGTGGCCGCATGAAGGTAACGCGCAAGATAAGCGGACTGTATATGAGGGCAACGTGCTTGCGTGAATCTTTCCAGATTTTGAGGTTCGCTTCTTCAAAGAGGCGTAATGTTCCTTCCTCCAAACTGCCATTCGGCAGTGCAATTCTAAGTCCAACCGATTTTTGATTTTCTGACATATTTCGCTCCTTTCAATTGTATTTCGTAACTTCAATCCAATTGTGTTTGCAACCTGTGCATTTACGCTTCATTCGCGAAATCCAAATGCTGCGACCGTCGTCGGTTCTTTCGTATCCACCAGATAAGTGCTTCACAATTTCCGTATTGCGCCAACAACCACAGCTTGGACAGTATATGCAGTCACCACTTCTTCCTTCGCTCATAATTTTCCTTTCTTTTTTGCTTTTTCTTTATTTAGTTGCTTCTTGCAACCGTTTCCGCGCAAACCCGACTGCCAACTCCACGGCCTCTTTCGGAGTTAGTGCGGCTTCCGCCTTGATTCGTCTTCTCGCGTCGAGATACTCCCCTGCAAGCTTTTCGCTCCACCCGCCGGTCTTATCAAGCACGACGATAGGAATGCTTGCTTGATAGGCAACGGCTATTTCTGTGAGAGTTCCCGAACCGCCACTTACTGTGATAATGGCATCGCAACTCAAGACGAGCACGAACTCGCGCCCGCCCCCGCGCTCCAAGCCCGTGCCGATAATGACATCGGCATTGTCCTTCTCGAACACATTGAGGCCTTTTCCGTAGGTGACACCAACCGTAAAACCCCTCGCCCTTTTCGCACCTCTACAAGCGGCGGTCGAGAGCGAGTCGTAGTCCTTTTCAGCGCCAAAGAACAGAATTGCTCCGTTTTCGGCTACTAAGTAACCAATTTCTTCTGCCAATGCCTCGATGTCTTTGGAATAGCGGAGGTCAGCGGCTGAACCCATGACACCAATCTGTAGTTTTCTCATAACTCTATGACTTTTCGTAATTGCAGTTGTTTGTTTCGCTATCTATTTGTCAATGTGCACTCACACAAAGAACGATTTCCCGTTCACCCGCACGCGCGGCAACGAAAAACGGGACATCTCACTCGAGAGCCCGTTTGTGTGTACGAAATAGTAAAAAAATGATCAATGCGTCAAACACAAACCGACTCTCCAGTTTCGGCTCCGTGATGATGCGTCTTGCTAAATTGTTCTTGTTTGTTTTGCATGATATTCCTTCAAGTACCAGCCCTTTCAATACTATCCCCGCCCCGTCTATGGCTGCACTTTACTTGGGTAAAGTGTAGCAAAGGCGCGCTTAAAGTCAAGGGCTGCACTTTACCCAAGTAAAGTGCAGAATGTATCCGCCAACTGGCGAATATACTGCGGGAGAATTCAGATTTGATGCTTCCAGCGCTTGATGGCGAGGCGGTAACCGCCTGTGCCATGTTTGAACCACTTTTTTACCCTCGCGATGGTGCGAGAACTCAAACCGGTTGCTTCTTCAATCGCCGCATAATGGGTGCTTCCCGCGATGGCGCGGGCGGCGTAGAAACGCTTTGAAAACTCAACGATTTCCGATTCGGTGAGCAAATCCCGCATGAAAGCCCTCATTTCTCCGCTATCTTTCATGGATAGGAACGCTCGTGTGAGTGCGAGCGCATTGCCGTCGGTCATATTCCACTTTTCCTTTGTTTTGCGCTGCCTTTTGGCCATAGTGCCTTGTACCCTCCCTTAGCTACTCTTTACTCAAGTAAAGTGTAGCAGGAGGGTTTAACGCGGTCAAGTGGTAATCGCATTTCTGTAAGAGTCAGACTCTCGGCGGAGATGTGCGGAGAGAGTCTGACTCTTACGGGAAAGTCAAAACGAGAACACGGCGCCCTCTATGGCGTCGCGGAACTCAATCCCGCTTTCGCTGAGATACTTCGTCGTGACACCACGAGTAGGACCAAGATACTTCAGCATGCCGTCGTGTACTGGGAAACAGATTTTAGGTTTGAGAAGTTTGGCGTAATCAATCACTTCGGAGATTTTAAGCCATGGCCCAGCGACAGGAAGCGCGAGAATTTCAACGGGCTTCCCGGGGTTGTAAAAAGCATCGCCGGGGTAAAAGAAACGGTTGGCGATAAAATAGCCGGTGTTTTGCACCTGCCCAAAATCTTGATAAATAACTGCGTGCTTTTCACCAAACCCTTCAAGCAAAACACCAGAAACAGTTTTGCTTTGTTTGTCTTCAAGAAGTTCATAGCCAATTCCCTCTTTTTCAAGAAGTTTACCAACTCCGCGATTGGTAACAATCTTCGCCTTCGGATTATTCTTCAGTACAACCTTGAGCGATTCAAGATGAAAGTGGTCTTGATGCTCATGAGTGATGAAGATGTAATCTATATTTCTTGCCTCGTCCTGTAACGTAGAATACGCTCCAGGGTCTGTCATAATTCTGACACCGGCTTCTTCAATAACCATACAACAGTGTCCGAGCTTGGTGATGTTCATGAAAAATTATTCCTGTACGGTGTGCGTAATTATTTTGAGCGGATAGCGTACTCCCGAGAGATAGTCACGGATTTCGGTTTTGATGTCGGTATCCCGAAGTGTTTTTTCGTCCATAGCGTAAATATCTTCTGGAAGAAACCATTTTGTCTCACTTATCTCGTCATTCGCAAAACCTTCCGACCGCCCGAGAATGGTGCCGATAAAGATGAGCTTCAATGGATGACGAGTCTGTGACGGTTCGCCTGTGTAGACTTCACATCTTTTCACAAGCGAGTACAGGCCAAGAAGGTGTGTTGGAGTGAACCGTAGGCCGGTCTCTTCTCGCACCTCTCGTATAACCGCGTCAATCGGATTCTCCCCGACATCAATCCATCCGGCGGGCTGATTCCATTTACCGTGAGCGGAGTGTCCTGGGTGATGCTCTTTTACCAATAAAAACTTGCTGTCGCGCTCAATAATCGCGCCGACGACTCCGAACACCTGCGTAAAGACTCGTGCGTTCGTAACTGACATACGAAATTAATTTAGTGCTTTAAGAAATTCTTTAAACTCTTTTCTTACCTCCGGATGTTCCAAACCGAAACGGACAGTCGCCTTAAGAAAGCCAAGTTTGGAACCGCAATCGAGCCACTCGCCCTCCAGTTTAACGCCGTACACATCTCCCTTTCTCGCCACCGCATCAAGCGCGTGCGCGAGACGAAGCTCTTCACCTTCCTTTATCTTTACTTTCTTGAGCGCCACGAGTATGTCAGGCGTAATAATATACTTCCCAACCACCGCTAGATTTGACGGAGCCTCTTTAAGTACAGGTTTTTCTATAATTTCTTTGATTTTATACACATTCCCATCTATATGCTCCGCTTTGACAATGCCTTTGGAAGACACGACTTCCTGCGGCACCTCCGCGAGCGCGACCACAGACTTGCCGTACTTTTCATACGCAGTAACGAGTTGCTTTAGCGCGGGTGTCTTCCCCAGTATCAAATCATCTCCAAAAAGCACCGCGACCGACTCGTTCTCCATAAGATGCGCGGCTGTGAGTAGCGCGTCGCCATCGCCTTTGGGATACTTCTGGCGGATATACGCAAAGCGAGCAAGATTCGAAATATCTCGCACGAGTTTGGCGGACTCACTCTTCCCTTTTTCCTCAAGCGTTCGTTCAAGGCCTGGAGCTACGTCAAAATGGTCTTCAATGGTGCGCTTCTCGCGGCCGGTCACGAAAATAATATCAGTAATGCCAGAGGCCACCGCTTCCTCCACAAGATATTGCACCGCGGGTTTGTCCACTATGGGGAGCATCTCTTTTGGCTGGGCTTTGGTCGCCGGCAAAAAGCGGGTGCCGAGCCCCGCGACTGGAATGATGGCTTTGGTGATTTTTTTCATTTTCGAATTATATCTGATTACGGCTGTTTAGCGAACATTTAGTCGAGCGAAGAAAGGTTTACCGCGAGTTCGTCTTTCCAAATCATGTCGGGGTATCTTTTAAGCATGGTTTTCACATAGCGCTTGCGCTCGTTGTAGGTTTCTTCGTCCTGCGCCTCAAACTTGGTGGTGATGTACGGGCCGTTCTGCGAGTAGCGGAAGATGATCATGCCATCCTTGAAGTCTGCGCGCGTGCCGTCGTCCCCGGGAATGACCGACGCATCGGTGATACGCGCTTTGGGAAAATCTTTCTTGAACTGTACCGAGAGTTCGTGTATGACACCGACTTTCTTTTCGTCTGGGCAGCCTATCTTTATCTCGGGAGAAGAAATATATTTGGGAAACTCGGCATACAACTCGCTCAATGACTTCCGCGTATCGCCAAGGTACTCGAGTACGCGAAGCATCGCATAGGTCCCGTCATCGTGACCGTACGCATTGTCGGCGAAAAAGAAATGGCCGGAAAGCTCGCCTCCGAACGCGGCGCCTTCTTCTGCAATTTTCTGCTTAATGAATGCATGTCCGGTGCGCCACATGACGGGAGTGCCGCCACTCTGCTCAATTACTTTTGAGGTCAATTGTGAGCAAAGCGCGTTGTGGACGATTTTTGATTTCGGGAAACGCTCCAGAATTTCTTTGGAAAAAATAGCGACTAATACGTCATTCCAGAGGATATCCCCTTTCTCATCCACAAGGCCAATCCGGTCTCCGTCACCGTCGAAGGCGATGCCGAAGTCTGCGTGGTATTTGAGAACAGCTACACGAACACGTTCCATCATGTCGGTTGATGTGGGGTCCGGCGTGCCTACGGGAAAGTTGCCGTCAGGCTTTAAATTGAAGCCGATAATCTTGCACCCAACCGCTTTCAAAATGTCGGGGACAAACACGCCAGTGACGCCCGCACCACCGTCCACCACCACGGTAAATTTCTTCTTTATGGATACGCGTTTTAACACATCATTTGCGTAGTCCCTTGCGAATTCGCGCTGCGCCTTGCTAGTGAGTACAGTAACCTTGCCACGCTTCTCAGGTACGAAGAATCTTTTGCCTTCTATGATAGCGCGTATCTCTTGCACATCTTCCGTTTCGGTCGTTCTGGAGTAGCCAGTAGCGAGCTTGAAACCGTTGAATTTTGAAGGATTGTGTGAAGCGGTGATCATCGCACCGCCGTTGGTCTGGAACCGGTACTGCGCGAAGTACACCATCTGCGTCATCACCATCCCGAGGTCAATGACATCAATGCCGACTGAAGAAAGCCCGCGCGCGAGGGCTTTCTTGTATGCTTCACCGCTTAAACGGCAGTCCCGCCCGACCACTGCCTGTTTGATTTTCCTGCGTCGCAAAAAAGTGCCGTAGGCTCTCCCGATTGTTTCCACCTTTTTGGCATCCAGATCTACACCGGCGACTCCGCGGATATCATAGTTGCGAAAAATATAGGGATTAATTTTCATAGCGTGGAGTACAATATACAACATCAGTTTCCCTCAACACGTTATGAAGCTACCGGGAGCTTGGACAAGAGTCGCTTGATGCGATTCGTTGATTCGCGTTTCAGAAATTTTTCTCTCGTGAGCCATTCGAATTGGTCGTGCTCGAAGCTTAGGATGACCACCGCGTCCTGCGGTACATGAGCGCTATAGCAAAGCGATATCCAGTATTCGCCCTCCGGAATCACGTACCCAATTGCATAAAGTAAGTCGAAGTTATCCGCGGCAAGTCCGGTTTCTTCATGCACTTCTCTCGCAATGGACACACTAAGATCCTCGCCATATTCAACAACTCCGCCGGGCAGGTCCCAAGTAAATGGCCGGCGCGGGCAGGTGCTTGAGCGCCGTAGCGCTAGCATCTTTCCGTCATCGCGGATAAGAATCGCCTTTTGCGTTACCTTGGGAGAATCGGACATTAAAAATATTTAGAGGAGATTAGCTGCCCCTGCGACAAGTAAAATCCCAAGAAAGTTCATCACAAACGCAACCGGAAGGAGAACGGCAATACGCATACGAGAGAGTCCGAGAAGTGAGATACCGAATTCATCCGGCAGTGGCGAAGCAATGATGAGTGCTCCAAGGAGTGGCGCGAGCCATTTCCAAAAGCCGAGATGAAATGAGTTCAGGAAATGACGCACGGCGCTTTTCCGAAAAAGCGACTCTATATCGCTTGCCAAGCGGTCACGGATAAAAAGAAAGAGAATCAAATCTCCGCACATGGCGCCCAGCGCTCCGAACAGCGCGACTGTCCACGGTGAGATAGCTTGCGAAAGCTCCGCAAGAAAGATGGCGGCAGGCGCGATTGTGAACGCAGAGGTGAAAAAAATTCCTATGACAAAACTTTCAAATATCTTTCCTGCGTCGGTTTCGGCGAGAATATACGAAAGTGCGCCGGACGAAATCAAAAACCACGCGAGAAGAACGCTGGCAGAGAGCGCGATGATGTCTTCCTTGATATTTCGTTTGGCCTTTGTGCGAGAAAGCATTCCAACAGTATACCCTCACAACAACTTTGATACCAAATGGGTAAGGTGGCACAACAAGAAAGAATTCTTGGGCGACTAGGGAGAATCGAACTCCCGAATTTGGCTCCACAAACCAATGTTTTGCCACTAAACTATAGTCGCCATCGCTACAAAATTAGCACAGGAAAAAGAGAAACGCTATGAGCCGAACAGTTCATGGTGGGTGCCGATTTTTGAGAATACGATAGAGTCGCTGGTTTCGTACTTATAGAGGGCGCGCAAATTTCCTCCAACATTGATGCTCCAGTACCCATCGTATTTACCCTGCAGCGGATGGGTGTGAAGTAACGGGTGAAACGGTTCTTTCAAAAATAACTCACGTCGAATCTTAAAGCGCATTTTTTCACCAGCACGAAGTTTAGCGTACTCTTTATCGAAGACGGGATGGGTCCGAAATCTCATAGAGAGTCGAGATACTCGTCCATTTTCTTACCGGAACGAAAGACCGGGGAAAGATTGCGCCCAGCCCTTATATCAGCATCAACACGAGCAAGTTGATGCTCCAATCTCTTGCTCATCTTCTCCGGCGCGGCAAATGTAATAGCCCGCTCACTCGCAAAACGCTTCAAGTTCTCATTTACTACAATAGAGAGTGGCAGTCCCAACTCGGCAGCGGCTTTTTGTGCTTTGATTTTCACGTCTCTGTCTACTTTGACATTAAGCACTGTTTTCATAATAACCATAGTGTATACAACGGTTAGATGACTGTCAACACGCCGTTGTGGTATTCTGTGTGCATGATAAAAATTGAACCATCATGGAAAGAGGCGCTTAAGGATGAGTTTGAGAAGCCATACTTTAAAGACCTCACCGAATTTGTCCGAGGAGAATATTTGGCAAAAAAGGTATTTCCGCCACCAAAGTTTATTTTCAACGCCTTTGAGCTTACTCCGTTCGACGCGGTGAAAGTGGTGATTTTGGGACAGGACCCATATCACGGCGATGGACAGGCGCACGGGCTTTGTTTCTCGGTGCCCGAAAACATCGCGATGCCCCCTTCACTGCAAAACATTTACAAGGAGATTATGAGCGATATAGAAGGAGTGATGCCGCAGAGCGGCAATCTGGAACACTGGGCGAAACAAGGAGTGCTCCTCCTCAATGCAACGCTCACCGTGCAGGCGCACACTCCTGCCTCGCACCAAGGGAAAGGATGGGAAGTTTTTACCGATGCGGCCATACGCACACTCTCGGAAAAAAAAGAGCATCTGGTGTTTCTCCTGTGGGGAACCTACGCCAGAAAGAAAAACGAGCTTATTGATTTTGAAAAGCACTTGGCGCTTGAAGCGGCGCACCCATCGCCATTTTCCGCGCACAACGGCTTTTTCGGATGCAAACACTTCAGCCAGACCAATGCGTACCTCCGCGCGCACGGAAAAGAAGAAATCAAATGGAACTAAAAGAAGCTGCTAGCTGCTAGCTTTTAGCTGTTAGGAAAGAAAAGCAAATCAAGCACAAGTGCTAGAGGGCGGGGTGAATGAGAACCTTCATAATGTTGTTTTGTTCGTCCGATTCCACGACACGGCTTGTTGGATCAACATTGACGATGAACTCCACGTCTTTCTTCCGCTCTATGCTGTCAAACCCGAGTAAGAACTCAATCTTTTCGCCCGGCATAAGCGATTGTTGTGAATCTCCGGAATAAATGTGGAAAGGCATCGTGGGGAGTACGGCGTTAAAAGACCACGAACCTGAAACCTTGGTTCCCTTATTTATAACTTCAAACCTGACGGCGATACGCAAGTTCGCGGATGGAGATGAACTCGCCGTAAACAGGTTAGTGTTTTTGTCTACGAATCCAATCTCAAGAATTCTCGCCTCCAAATCAATTGAACCGCTTGGATTGGACGTCGTTGGTTCAGCGGAATAATACACGATGGTTTTCTCTGTCTTCACTCCCGCTTTTGGCGCGGAGTTTAAGACTGTGGCGGTTGATATCGTATTATTGTTGATGGCAGGAGTTGAAACTGGCGGTTTGGCGCTGGAAGAATTCTTCTTTGGCAATTCAACATTTATCGCGGTAGAGTTACCCGAGTTTTCTTTGTTTCCGCCAGCCGTTTGAGCAGCGCTCGTGCTTGTAGTGGTCGCCGCAAAAGCTCCTCCATTTTCATTGGTAACGGTTATGAGCGCTTGAGCATACACGGATTTATTTTCATTTCCGCCGACTCCTTTAAAGTAAACAAGTATCGGCACATTGAGTGATTCACTGTTTTCCAAAGCTGTTTTGAGTGTGATGCCCGTGAGGTCGGCATCGCCGAGAATGGACTTTTCGCCACAACGTAACGCTTCAATGACATTTTGGTACAAGCGCTCCAACTTGAAATCCGAAACACACGGGTACTCGAGCGAGTACTCCCCTTTGGCACTGCTTTTGTTGCGGTGCTCGAGCGTAAGCGTAAAGAGGTCTCCCGAATAGAGCGAATAATTGCTCGGAATGATGGTGAATTCCTCGTCGCCGTTCAAAAGCGCACCAAAAGCTTCTACCGCGGAGGCGATGTTAGCAAAAGAATAAAAAGAGGACGGCTTGAGTGCGCCGGAAACGTTGAGTAGCCCCCAAGTGATAACTACTCCGGTAAGAAAAATAGCTAGACCGGAAATCGAAAAGACCTTTAAAGTCCTTTGTTTTGGCTCTAAATTTGTATAATCCGTATTCGGAGACATAGACGTTAAGTTATCCATATATTAATCAGTTGATGTACGACGAATGTTATATATTACAATGCTAATATTGTCAAGCCTCATCTTTAGAATCTCTGTTCATGATAACTTGACAGAATGGTAAGTAGTAAGTATAGTCTGCTCGAATTTCGAGATTGTGAAATCCGAGGGAGAAACCGTGTCTCAGTGAAGAAACTGATTACGGTCCCCACGTTACGCCGCCAATGAATTACTTTCGTTTTACAATTGTTTGGGTTTTACTGTTCGCGGTGTTGCTCGTTGGTTTTTCGTCGTTTGGCCTTGTCCCAAAAAGTGTCGCTAAAATGACCGGGACGGTTTGGGCATCTTTGGCGTTCGCGGAATCTGCAGCCGAAACGGTCGCGGAAGTGTCGAGTACCGCACCGACAATCGCGACGGCCGAAGAAACTGGAACGGGTACGGTTACGAATACCTTGAAAGGCATGCGACCGGAAAGGATTGTGATAGATAAAATCGGAGTGTCATCCCCCATTGTTCACCCTGAAACTACCGATGTTCGCGTGCTCGACGAGGAACTCAAAAAAGGAGTTGTGCAGTATCCCGGTTCGGGCTATTTGAATGAAAACAGCAATGTCTTCCTTTTTGGCCACTCGACCGGTTTACCCAATGTGCGCAACAAAGCGTACGAGGCCTTCAATGATTTGAATAAATTGAATATCGGCGACGTAATTAAAATCTATGCCGAAGACGGAGTGTATGAATACTCCGTGATGAACATTTCACTCACCGATGCCAATCAAGCGCTCGTCACGTTTGGTTCGGACAAGAAAATGCTTACCCTTTCAACCTGCAATACGTTCGGAAAGAAGGAGGATCGTTTCGTCGTTTCGGCGGAATTGATACGACGAGTCGCTTTAGTACCTAATCCATAAACATGACCTCCCGCAATCTCTTTAAAATATCTTTAGTTGCCTTAGCCGCCGGATTATTTCTCCCTGCGAGTGTTTCCGCGTGGAATCTGCAGGGTTCGTGTACTGGGAGCCCGCTAACTGCGCAGGTCGGGGGTGTGGTAAACTGGACGGCTACCCAAACCTCTACGCTCCAACCCGGACAAGGCCACTATGAATGGGTCTGGAGCGGCACCGATGGATTGAGCGGTACGACACAGTCGATACAAAAAACATACACCGCGGCCGGCGTAAAAAATGCGACCGTGCTGATCAAGCTTGTCCTCACGAGCGGAAAAATAGAGAGCATTACAAGAACCTGCTCCATCACCGTGACGCCGCCTCCACCGCCCGCGACGCTCATGGTGATTAAGAGAGTCGTTAATGATAACGGCGGAACAAAGACGCCTGCGGACTTCACGATACGCGTCAAAAGCGGTGCAATCGATGTCGCGGGAAGTCCCGCTCCGGGTTCAAGTGTGGGAATAACCTACACGCTCGCTCCGGGAACGTACACGGTAAGTGAAAATACGCCACCCGTAGGCTACACGCAGACTGGTATTTCGGGAGCGTGCGCATCAAACGGAGCTATAACCCTCGCGTCCGGTGACTCAAAGACCTGTACCATTACGAATGATGATACTCCGCCTCCGCAGCTCGTCGGGTCGTGTGCGGTTACGCCGGGTACAGGAGCAGTCGGCAGTTCGTTTACCTGGAGCGCCTCTGCTTCCGGCGGAACCGGCACCTTTGCCTACACCTGGGCAGGAAGCGACGGCCTTTCGGGTAATACGCCGACCGTGTCCAAGTCGTACGGAACGGTCGGAACTAAAAATGGAACGATTATCATCACCTCTGGCAGTCAATCGGTGCTCTCATCGTGTTCGGTGACCGTCACCGCAATTTCACCCGCCACCCTCAAGGTCATAAAACAAGTAACCAACAACAACGGCGGCACAAAGACGCCCGCCGACTTTAGCATACACGTAAAGAGCGGGACGACGCATGTGTCGGGAAGTCCTGCGGCAGGTTCTTCTTCGGGCACCACATACACGCTCCCCGCGGGAACCTACACCGTAAGTGAAGGCGCGGTGTCCGGCTACACGCAAACCGGCATCTCGGGAGACTGCGTCGCGAATGGCTCGGTGACGCTCGCGTCCGGTGATTCAAAAACCTGCACCGTTGTAAATGATGATAATCCGCCCGGGGCGTTTGACGGCGTGTGCGCGGTAACCCCGAGCACGGGCGGTGTGGGAAGTTCATTTGCCTGGAGCGCTTCGGCAACGGGCGGTACCGGTAGTTACACGTTTTCCTGGTCAGGCACCGAGGGACTTTCCGGCACATCGGCGTCGGTCAACAAGTCATACGCGTCTGGCGGGACAAAAACGGGCAGTGTCGTCATCACGTCAGGCAGTCAAAGCGTTACTAAGGATTGTTCGGTTGTTGTGACCGTGACAGAAACCGCTTTTGACGGCGTTTGTTCTGTGTCTCCATCATCCGCCTTCATTGGTGATGCTATTACGTGGAACGCTTCGGCGACGGGCGGGACAGGTACATACACCTACTCATGGTCAGGAGATGGAAATCTTTCAGGCACGGCGGCTAATGTTTCCAATACATACTCGAGCGCTGGAACAAAACTCGGAACGGTTGAAATGACCTCCGGGACAAACACAACGACGAAAACCTGTTCAGTTTCCATCACACCGAGAACGACTTCGTGCCAATCCGGCTGTGGCGGCGGGTATGACCAACCCAACGTGGTTCTGTTTAAAAAGGCGGCGAGTTCTCCTCTTGCCTCCGCTTCAATATACCTAAGTCAAACACCGTACGTTTCCACCTCATCGGCTATTTACCTTAGCCAAATACCCTATACCGGAGTAGTGGCGGATAACGCGAAAGCTGTAGTTTATATCGTCATACTGCTCGCGTTAAGCGGATTCATTACTTACTTTATCTTCAGAAAAAGGAATGACGACAGGCGTTTGTTCAGGGACAATATTCACCTTACGAACATCACAAGCGCGCCGCGCGCGGCAAAGCGAAGCGACTCCTCGAGCGAAGGTGGCGTGTCGGAGTCGGAGTTTATCGCGTGGCTTGTTTCGGATGACAGTCAGAGAGTTTTTGACTATTTGCGTTCCCTAAAACATCAGGACAAAGACATTTCGAAGTTCGTTACCGATATCGCGAGTGAGCTTGACCTTGTATATAGAAACAGAATTGATAAAAATATCGCCCCGCCTCCGGAAAGAATCGTAAAAATAGTGGAACATTGGAATAATAAAAAGCTTGAGGATGTTATTTCAATTTTGGTTGGCTCGGTGGATGAGAGCTATCACTCAAACTACACGCCCATCACGCTTGCTATGGCGAAAATCATGAAGATGAAGCCGTAAACAGAGCGGGCCTTGCGAGCATGCCTACACCTTGCTCTTGGGTACCACAAAAAGACGCCCCCTCGTGGGCGTCTTTTTGTGTTTGGTGCGCGGGAGAGGACTTGAACCTCCACGCCTTGCGGCACAGGAACCTCAATCCTGCGTGTTTACCAATTACACCACCCGCGCATTATTATCTTACAAACACCCTACCTTTATGCTTATGTACTATAGCTAAACTCTTCTTGATTTTCAAGTATTTCCTCGTTAGTTTAATACCTTCCTGGTTTTTATACATTAGCCGCGCAAGTTTCATCGCTTCATATTTGGAATATCTCAGTTGATAATAATTGTTTTTTCCTCCTTTTCTTCTGTGTATGCTTATATGCCCCGAGAGATTGGAAAGTTTGGAAACCATTGATTGTAACCAGGTAACAAAGGAAATACTTCCAGAAGCAAAACCGATGTAAAACATAAAACTCGATTTCCAACGCGGGTCCCAGTATGAATATGAGCAACCATCGCCATCAAAACAACCCCGTATAAAATCGAAAAAATACTTTTCCTGAATCTTTAATTTCCCGATTGTCAGTGACTTGGCAGGGTAAACACCAATGGATTTCAAAAAATTACAAAACAAGACATCCCCGAATTGTATTCTGTACGCCCATGCTCCTTTGTACCCTGAAAAAGTTTTGTCGGACTTAGCCTCAATTTTAAGGGCAAAGAGAAAGTTCTTAATTTGCTCCATATCCTTTGATACGAAAGAAATATGCCGTCCCGAAGCCCTCATATTACCGTCGGTTGCAACAAGACCAATTGCATACGCAAAGTCTGGCGACCACTTGATCTGTACCTTTCCTTTTGGTTTTGGTCCCCGCTTCCCCATTACTTAAGTATACCAACCTCAAGGTATAAACGTCTACCAATTTACCCACACAAAAACCCCGCTTTCGCGGGGTTTAAGTGGAAATAGTTACACTTTCGCTTCTGTCGCGGGAACAGTGACGACTGGAGTTTCTTTCTTCTCTATTCGTTCGTGCCGCATTGCTTTTCTAATTTCCTTGGCCGCCTTCCTCCTGATGTGATAGAGCTTTGCTCGGCGCATCTTGGCGCGCTTCAGGATTTCGATTTTTTCTATCGTAGGTGCGTACAGCGGGAATATGCGTTCTACTCCCACACCGTCAATGACCCGCCGCACTGTGAATGTCCCGCCTGCTTCAGCGCCGTGCTTGCGCGCGAGTACTAAACCTTCAAAAGCTTGCAGACGGCTTTTTTCTTTGACCTTGTCTTTTTCAATTATTCTGTCTGTTATTCTCTGCCAGACGCGCAGGCTGTCCCCGGCCCTAAAGTCCATCTTCTTTCGCTCATCAATATTTACTGACGAAATAATAATCGGCATAGCAACGGAACTTTACCAGAGAGCAGTTGAAAAGTAAAGTTCCGTAAATTCGAATATCGAAATCCGAGACATTACTTAAATTCTAAAAGCAAATTCTCAAACCAAGTCTTTTTATGGTACCCCGCTATTACCATGTAAGTACGATCGTATTTACATGGTAATAGCTCGGCTTTGTTTGAATCTTTGGATTTCAGGAAATTGGAATTTGTTTAGAGTTTAGATTTTAGGACTTAGATTTTGAAGGATTTTAGTGCCTCTTTAAAATCCTTAGGATATGGCGCTTCTACAAGGATGCGCTTCCCACTACTAGAAAGGAGAAAGGAAATAGCCCTTGAGTGAAGCGCGAGCCGCTTGAAGCCGAGAGCCGGCTCATTTTTAGAGTAGAGTTTGTCGGCAACGATTGAATAATTGATGGCCTTAAGATGCACACGAAGCTGGTGCGTCCGTCCTGTGCGCGGATAGAGTTCCAAAAATGTATAACAATCGCTTCGTCCAAGCACGCGATATTCTGTTACCGCTTCCCTGTCCTCTCCTTTTCGACCGCGTGTCGCCGACCATAGCACCGGATTCGCGCGGCTGCGCGCTATTGGCCTATCTATGAGTCCGTCGTCATGTTTGACGCTTCCATACACGAAAGCATGATACGTCTTACGGACCTCCTGCTTTTTGAATTGCCGTTTAAAGCTAAAGAACGCGGCTTGGTTTTTGGCGATTATGAGTGCACCCGAAGTTTCTCGGTCGAGGCGGTGCACGATGCCCGGACGGAGGTCAGAAGTGTTTAGCGTGTAGCGTGTAGCGTTTAGTTCAGAAGGAATCGGGTCGCCGACTCCTTTGAGCTTTGGGTAATTCTTGAGAATCCAATCAACAAGTGTCGGCTCCTTCGTTCTTCCATCGGAGTGCACGACAAGGCCGGCTGGTTTATTGATAACCAGCACATCGTTGTCTTCGTAGAGAATTGGGATGCGTACCATATAACGTATAACGTATAACGTGGGAGAGAAAATCACAAGCTCCGTCGGCCGTTACACGTTATGCGGTTCGCGTTACACGCTTATCTTCCCATTCGCCTGTCTCGCTTGCCGAACTCCGTTAGAATACTCTGAAACTCGCTTTCTCTGAAATCCGGGAGAAGAGTGTCCACAAAAAAGAGTTCGCTGTACACGCTCTGCCACGTAAGAAAACCGGACAAACGCTTATCGCCTCCGGTGCGAATGATGATATCCGGGTCTGGGATGCCATTGCTCCATAGATATGACGAAAATTCCTTTTCGGTAATTCTGGTCTTACCGTCCTTGGCCGCGCGCGAAACCGCTTGAAGTATTTCGGCTCGACCTCCGTATGAAAGCGCGAGCACGAGCGTCGGTCCCGGAAGATTTGCGGTTTCTTTTTCTGCCTTTCGCATGAGCGTCTGGAGTTCAGGAGAAAAACGCGTAAGGTCGCCGATGCACCTAATACAGAAACCTTCTTTCTTGAAGTCCGCAAGTTTTAATGTAAGCATCTCTCTGAACAAACCCATGAGATACGAGACTTCTTCCTGTGCACGGTTCCAATTCTCCGTTGAAAATGCGTATGCGACGACAAAAGGCACACTGGCCTTTCTCGCCCAGCCCATGATGTCTTTTATCTTCTCGAGGCCGCGACGGTGCCCTTCGAATGTCGGTAATCCTTTTGCTTTTGCAAAACGGCGATTGCCGTCAAGAATGATGCCGATACATTTAGTAGACATATAACTTGTAACTGTAACCGAAACGATTTAGAAACGGTCAAGAAAGTTTCGGTATTGTATCCGAAAATCGGTGAATTCTCCGGTCGCCTCGCCCCACACCGCGTCCACCTGTTCTACCTTTGAAAGCGGAGATCCTTTCCATAGAGAGGTTAAAAACTCCTCCAAAACCGCTTCCTCTCCCTCCGCAACCGCGAGCACCGTGCCATTCTGCTGGTTCTCTACAAACCCGATAAGCTCCAGAGCCTTCGCCTTGCGGGAAGTGGTATCGCGGTAGAAGACTCCGCGCACTCTTCCATGAATGATACATTCGAGACGCCTGTGCATGTATTGATTTTACACAATATTTGAAAAGAGTATAACCTTAGGATACAGTTGAGGTAAGCGCGATTTCAGCCAGAGGCTGATCCCTGCCCGCCGAATTTGGCAGGCGCGGCGCCTATGGCGGAAGCTCAGTATCTTATGTTTATCGTGTATATCTTAAAAAGTTTAAAGAACGCGAAGCGACATGTGGGATATACTTCAAAAAGTGCGGTAAAAAGACTGCATGAACATAACACGGGTTCAAATAAGTTCACGAGTCGAAATGGACCATTTATTCTTTTGTATCAGGAGGAGTGGCAGAATAAAACTGAAGCTATCAGGCGAGAAAGGTTCTTAAAGTCAGGAAAAGGAAGAGAGTGTATTGATAATTTGCGCGATTAGCTCAGTTGGTAGAGCACTCGATTTACACTCGAGATGTCGCAGGTTCGAGCCCTGCATCGCGCATCAAACACAAAACCCACTCCGCAAAATGGCGGGGCGGGTTTTCTCGTTAGTTTCGAACCACAAATTACACAGTTCCCGCGGAAGGTGCGCTGGACCCTGATGCGCCGCACGCATTGCAAGATTTCTTGTGCGTGATGACTTCAACAACCGCGGCCAGACCGACAAGAATAAACACGGCTTGCGCCAGTCCGTCTCCAAGGAGACGAGTGACTAAATCATCGACTCCGATTCCGACGAGACCCCAGTTAAGACCGCCGACCACAAGAAGAATAAAAGAGATGATGTGTACTGATTTCATATATCTTAGCTTTGGAGCTAACTAGCTTACTAGCTGATTAGGCCTTCCTAACAAGCTAAAAAGCTAACATCTAATAAACTAGTAAAAATTGACCTTCCCAGTAAGTGTAGCACCGTTACAACTTCTCACCTAGGAAGATATCAACATGCGCTTTATGCCCTCGCGAGGAGTCGAACCTCAATCAACGCCTTAACCCGCCCGCCTGACTCGTTTCATTGCCCCCGGGGTGAATCGAACACCCATTAGCGGCTTAGAAGTCCGCAGTTCTATCCATTAAACTACGGGGGCGCCTCATCAGGCGAGTCGGGCGGGGAAGATCGCTGCTCTATCAATTGAGCTACAAGGGGGTTCTATAAATGTAGTGGATAAAAGGTGCTGGGGCAAGTTAAACTACGTGGGCTCTCATATAACTTACAATACCTAAGGTGAAAAGGACATCCGTAACACTTAGTTCTCCCGTGCTCTTGCTTGAGGAATAAATGGGTCAACTGTGGATAGCGGTTTGCGCTTAAGCATCTCGAATCGTTCCCGCTTATTTTCATAAAAGAGAACGGCGCGTTCAAGTTTGAATTTATCAAGCGAGAGAAGTGAGGTTGGTTTTTCTTTCTCCGTAAGGAAGATATCTTCCTTGTCTACGCGCCCATAAACGACGACGCTAACGGTTATTGCACCAAGCATAAGAACCAGAAAAGACACGCACAACATCCGCCAGTCAAAGCTCGGGTCGCGTCCAAACTGTACCGCTTCGCTTGAAGACTGTGTGCGTTTGAAGAAATTTCCGAATTTGGCTTTTGGAGAAAAAAGCGTCATTTTTCTTTTAGAGTTGTTAACAAAAGGTCTGCGCGCCATGAGCCTTCTTCAGGAGATTCCACCTTCGACACTACTACTTGGTCTAATTCAGTTTCGTACGGAAGTAATTCAAGAAGTCCAAGGAGGCGCACAACGGCGGGCCATGGACCTGTGACTTTGAGCGCGAGCCGAAGTTCTTCGATATTTGAAAGTTTCGCGTTGTCTTTTGTGCTAACTGATTCAATGGATGTCCTCGCGCCAACGTCTCTTCCGGTCGCTTCCAGAAGTTCAATAAAAGAAATAGCTCCTCCTTTTGCCAAAGTGGAGGAGAGTAGTTTTTCGCGAAGCGTGGCAGTTTCGACTGCCAGATTTTTCTTGTAATGAATGTCGCTCTCCTCTGCGGTTTCGGCCTCGATCCGATTCGCAAGTTCTGAGAGATGCTCATTCTTTTCTTTTATTTCCATGAACAGAAAGTAGCACCAGCCGATAGCCGCGACATTAAGAAGGAGTGTTATTGCAAGAAGTTCTTTGCTTTTTCGTCCAATCGACTGTGTGTTCATATATTTTTGTTAAAAGGCGACTGAAGCGCGTATTTCAAAATTAATATCAGTGTCTTTGACAAAGTTGGATATTGGCGCGTTTACTTTCTCGAACAGATTCGTATTTTCAAGCGCTTTTATGAACGAAAGTAAGGCCGTTCGGTCTTCCCCGACGCCGGAAATGGCTATTTCACGTTTCCCATCAGCCGACCTGATAAAAGAAAAATTAGTCAGTGAGATGCGGTCGGTTTTTACGGAGACTATAAGCATCAAAAGCTCGTGCAGGAACATCTTGGGAGTTTCGCTACTAAGGAGTGCGAGGCGGGATTTCGCCTCATTAAGGGCGGCATCGAGTTCGGCTTCGCCGTTTCGTTCTACGCTTTTCGAAAGCGCGGCGAATCTCTCCTGCGCGGCTCTTTCCTTAGCAGATGAAAGCAGGAGTGACGGGATAAACAACATGGATGAAAAGATGAATATAAAAAACAAAAACCAAAGGCTAACTACTGCGAGCCTTATGCGATACTCGCTATGGATAATATCCTTTTTGGCTTTAGGGAGGAGGTTAAACATGGTAGATAAACATACGAAACAGCGAATATTACGAATATACGAATGGCTGCGAATAAGAAGTTGATTTCATTTGTAGTAATTCGTTGGACTCTAATTCGTATTTTCGTATATTGCCTTAGTGTCCTTTGGGCAGTGCTAGTCCAACTGCAGCCGCATAATCTAGAGACTCATCGAAATGGAGCGGTGGAATATAGTGTTCGAACGAAAATGTATTAATCCATACATTGCCGACTTCCACTCTATCTTCGAACGAGAGCGCAATGTAATCGGCAAGACCTGTGATACCCGCGTCATGGCCACAAAGAATTATCTTGGTTATCTTCTTGCCAAGTTCTCCGGCAGTATCCTTATGAGTGTTCCAATACACGGAAAGTCTGTTAATTTCATCTTTTAAAGCCGATACCGCCTTCATGACGGCAAGGAACAGTTCCGTATTCTGCTTATCCTTGAAAGAGGTATGTTCATTCTTGATTATTGAGGCTTCAGAAAGGCTTATGGATAAGTATTTTGCAATGGCTTCCGTGATGTGAGCGCCACCAATTCCTACCGTAGAAGTAAAGTGCACAACTTCATCGCTTACGATAAAAAGTCCGGTCTTGTTTTCTCCAACATTCACGACAAGATGGGTATCGCGGTTCCCTTTTGGGATAACAGCTCGAGAAATAGCCTGCGCTTCGATTTCGAAAGAGAGCGGCACGATGTCTGCAGCGTCTAGAAGCTTTGTATATGCGGAGACTACCCTTTTCGGGAGCACAGTCACGCCAACATCAAGATGGTCGTCGGCGTCATGTACGCCAGTCTGCGTAATAACTGTGTAGTCAAATATAGCGTCGTTTGCCGGAATAGGAACATTTTCTTCGAGCTTAAATTCAAGGACTTCTCGTATTTCCTTTCGTGAGACGCGCGGTATCTTAGTTTTAAATAGATACGCGCTCTCTTCTGACAGTGAAGCATTCACGAAATCAAGTTTGAGCGTATCTTTAAGCTCGCGAAGTGTCGCTACTACCGCATCCTCATCGTTCACAGACCCTCCTGATATGCTCCCATTAGGGAGCAGGCGCCTTCCGAAACGTTCTACGGCGAACGAGTTTCCCCTCCATACAAGCCCAATTGCTGAAACAGCATCATCAGAGATATCGAGCCCAACCGCAGGCATTTCCAAGAATCTCGGCGGTGGAAAAAACCGATTGAACATGCTGTGCTTTATTTGTGCTGATGGAGCAGTCATAAAAAGAATATAGAATACTTCCGAATTCGGTGTTCGGGCTTCCATTCATTATACATCATGAACTCCAGTTTGAGACTTACGCGTACGTTTGGACTTCCGATATTCAAGGAGGATTGGTAAAAATGAGAGTGCGATAATGGCCAAGATAATCGGTAAAAGATAGCGGTCAACGGATGGGATAATTGTGCCTAATGTGTACCCCAAAAACAGAAGGGTGGTAGTCCATAGGACGCCGCCCAATATATTGTATGAAAGAAATGTCTTGTATTCCATATGACCAAGCCCCGCGAGTATCGGCGCGAATGTACGCACTATTGGAATGAACCGCGCGAGGATAATCGTCTTTTTCCCCTGTTTTTCATAGAATGCTTCTGTGCGGTGAATATGCTCCTTATGGAAAAAGAATGAATCTTCTTTGGTAAAGAGCTTGGGACCAATGCGCTTTCCGAATGCATATCCGATGCTGTCTCCCGCAATGGCACAAATGGTGGTTCCAGCCCAGAGTATTAAGATATTAAAGTGCCCCTGTGATGCGAGAAGCCCAGCGGTAAACAGGAGGGAATCACCTGGAAAAAAGAATCCAAAAAAAAGTCCAGACTCGGCAAATACAATCGCAAACACACCGAGGAGCCCCAATGTTGTGATGAGGAACTCTGGGTCGAGAAAGTTAAAGAGTGAGTCCATAGTTAGTAGAAGGTAGAAGGTAGAAGGTAGCATTCAGAAAAATTCTTTCCTACTAGCTACTAACTACTTGCTACTTACTATTTAGCTCGTGTGCCTTCCGGAATCTCCGCGTTCGGTTCAAGCAAGCTAAACTTCCCATCTTCGGTTGACACCGCAAGGATCATGCCGTTGCTCTCCAATCCCTTGATAGTGCGCGCGGGGATGTTTGTGACAAACATACATTTCCTTCCGAGAAGCTTCTCCGGCTCCGGAAAGTACGGCGCGATACCGGAAATAATCTGCCGCGGCGCCGTTTCGGCAAAATCAACTGTGAGCCGAAGTAGCTTATCGGTCTCCGCCACTTTTTCGGCTGATAGTATCTTCCCTACCGTAAGCTCAACCTTCTGAAAATCGTCAAAACTGATACTTGATTTAGGATTCATGATTTATGATCAAAGAAAGATTGCAAGATAATGGCGGCTGCGGATGCATCCAGCATGGTATTTGTTTTTCGGTGCCTCGCGCGAAGCCCTGACCCGCGGATTCCATCGGGACGCCTAGAATGCTTTTGTCCCGCTTGTACGGATGTCAAAAATTCGGGTTCGTATGCGACTTGCTTCTGCGTCAATGTTTCCAGAGCTTTCTTAAACTCATTAGCCTGCGTCGCAATCGGATTGCCTTCCCCCTTGAAATCCTTTGATTCTCCCAACACGATTATTTCTACCTTTTGTTCTTGTACAATCCCCTCAATTTTTGAAAGCAGTTGTTTGTCGTTTATGAGAACCGAATGTGGAAACGCGAGCGTGCCGGATTCGTCCGAAAGCGCGAGCCCTACCCGTTTTGAGCCAAAATCAATTCCGAGGTAGCGCATGAGGGTAGTATAGCGTATATAGCGAAACGTGTAACGGAAAAAGATTGCGGGAGGGCGGTTTTTTGATAGTATGACAGGCATGGAAGGGTCGGATAATGTTAGTCCACCAGTCTTGTTCAGTGAAAAAAGGAGTGAAACGACTATTTTGAATTAATCCGCCTTAGCGCGGAGGGGTCGGATAATGGTTATTCCACTGGTCTTGAAAACCAGCGTCCGCAAGGACTTGTGAGTTCGAGTCTCACCCCCTCCGCGGTGTGGCGGAAAAAGTAAAATATGATCCCCACTTCAAGCGAAGGATTGGCATGCGAACAGCGCGCCTCCGCAGGATTGCTTCGGCAATGCGAATGCGCCCACACGAATTGTTATGTATCCACTATCGAGTAAAGACTTAAACAGAGAAACTGACGATGCGATTTATTTCTACACGCCCGCCTTTGACACATTTAACAATTTCTCGGCACACCGTATAGAAATCTGGGGCATGCGCTTCCCCACCGCCGAGCATGCGTATCAGTGGCGAAAGTTTGAAGAAACACATCAAGATATCTCGAAACAAATCTTGAACGCTGGCTCTCCTGAAGAAGCTCAACAAATTGCGCGCCGGCATAAATCGAAAATGCCAAAGGACTGGCATTATACAAAGGTGGCGGTTATGGAGGAAATCTTACGCGCTAAACTCGCACAGCACGAAACGGTACGCGACACTCTGAAGCGAAGCGACAATCGGAAAATTATTGAAAATTCTCCCATAGACAGTTTTTGGGGCTGTGGCCCCAATGGTAAGGGTCGGAACATTGTCGGCATTCTTTGGATGAAGCTCCGCGAGAGCAGACATTAGTTTCCTCCATTCTCCCCACTCCCCGCTCCCACTGTTCCACTTTACTTAGGTAAAGAGGAGCCGATGATACGGAAGGCGAAAAAGAAGAGCTGACAAAGGGTAAAAAACGCGCTAGTATGGGTATAATCATTAAGGCTACGAGCGACACCGTGGGATATTTGTCCTGTGGGTCGCCCCGAGCTGACCCTGTGCAGGAGTGCAAGGTGTCGGATTCGTAGTTATTCGTATCATTCGCACAATTCGCATATTCGTATGTTCATCTACAAATGAAGCAAATCATTCTCATCACACTCTGCGCAATCATTGCCGTTAGCGCTTTCGTGTTCGGCTTCACCTATACCCAGGTCAATCAGGAGAGATTGAATCTTTCCGCGGATTTGCAGTATCGAACCCGCTTCCTTGCGGATTCTCTCAAGGAATCCGTGGAGCCGTCTTACAGCCGGATTTCCACCACCTCGCTCCAAAGAATCGTTGATAAGTTCGCCGACCGCGAGCGAGTTGCCGGCATCGCGATGTTCAACAATCGTGGCGTCTCGCTCGCGACTTCCAAAGGTACGCCGAAACGGGTAACGGATAATCCCGACTTCGTGTTCGTGGCGCTCGACAAAAATGAACCAACCGGATTATTTGAAGTCATTGACGGTGCCCCGCGTTACCTCTTTGTTTCTCCGCTTTACGATAACGAGCGCATTGCCGGCGCCATCGTCGTGGTGCAAAACACCTCATATATAGACACGGCTGTCAGCGATATCTGGAAGCGGAACATAGTGCGCCTCTTGGTACAAATCCTGGTATTTTCCGCGGCCATTGTGTTTCTCGTCCGGTTCACGATTTACAAAATCATGAAGCGCTTCGCCGACTCGGTGAAGTCCGCGCGCATGAGCCGGACATCCCACATGTCAATCGGCGGAGGACCTTTCTTTTTAAGACCGCTTGCGAGCGAAATCACGAAGATGAACATGAGCTTGGCGCAAGCGCGGTTTGCCGCGAGCGAGGAGGCGCGCATGCGGTTGGAGAAACTTGATACGCCATGGACGGCGGAGCGGCTGAAGGAATTCATAAAAGGCAACCTTAAAGACCGCCAGATTTTTGTCGTCTCGAACCGCGAGCCATATATTCATCATCTTGAAAGAAATGTCGTTTCGTATTCCGTGCCGGCAAGCGGCATGGTGACGGCGCTTGAGCCTATTATGGAGGCATGCGGAGGAATGTGGCTTGCGCATGGGAGCGGTGACGGGGATAAAAAGACCGCCGATGCAGATGGGAAGCTTCGAGTGCCGCCCGATGAGCCGCAATACACTTTAAAGCGTCTTTTTCTTACACCGAAGGAAATTAAGGGATATTATGTCGGATTTTCCAACGAAGCGCTCTGGCCGCTTTGTCTTTTGGCACACACCCGCCCGCTCTTTAGGAAAGAAGATTGGGTTGAATATCATCGTGTGAATGGCAAGTTCGCCGACGCACTTCTCTCCGAGATTCGAGAAGTATCGCAGCCAATTATTTTGGTGCAGGACTTCCACCTTGCACTCTTGCCCCAGCTTGTGAAGGAGCGCCGCCCAGATGCCCAAATTGGACTCTTCTGGCATATTCCGTGGCCAAGCCCCGAGCACTTTAGCATTTGCCCTTACCGCAAAGAAATTATTCAGGGTATGCTTGGAGCCGACATTATCGGATTCCACACTCAACAGTATTGCAACAACTTTCTCGATACAGTCGGCAAGGAGATCGAAGCGCGAATTGACCTCGAGCAGTTTTCAGTAACGCGCGACGAGCATCATACCTTCATCAAACCGTTCCCCGTTTCCATCGCTTTCGCGGCCGAAGCCGGCCTCGAAGGAGAGGTGTCTCCTGACCGCGTGCTCCTTGAAAAATTCGGAGTGCATACTTCGTTCGTAGGGCTTGGCGTTGACCGGCTCGACTACACGAAAGGCCTCTTGGAAAAATTCAAGGGTATTGAGTTCTTTTTCGCGAAATATCCGTCATACAAGGGGGCGTTCACTTTCCTCCAAATAGCACCTCTTTCGCGCGAAGAGGTCGCAAAGTACCGCGAGTATGGAGAACAGGTCACGAAAGAGGTGGAACGTATCAATGAAAGTTTTGGTACGAATGACTGGAAACCGATTGTGCTCCATAAAAAACACTATTCGCATGAAGTGCTGAACAGTCTTTACCGGCTCGCGAGCGTCTGCATGGTCACCTCCCTTCACGACGGCATGAATCTGGTTGCGAAGGAGTTTCCAGCCGCACGCGCGGACGAGCAAGGCGTGCTTATTTTGAGCAATTTTGCCGGAGCGTCAAAAGACCTCAAGGGAGCGCTCATGGTGAATCCCTACAGCGCCGAGGAAACATGCGAAGCGATTTCAGAAGCGCTCAATATGTCAAAGACCGAACAGCGCCGCCGCATGAAGCAGATGCGGAGCGCGGTGCGTGAGTACAACATCTATCGCTGGTCGGCGGAGTTTATCAAGGCCATTATCAGCCTCGGATAGCATGTGCAGTTTATATGGCCTCCGAACAAGTGGACAGCTCAAAAATCCTCCCCATTCTCCGTCGCGTGCGAAAGATGCTGTTGCCGCATTATGGCAAGGTTGAATTTCGGGTAAAGAAATCAGGTAGAGCGCACGACACCGTCACAAAGTTGGACATATCTGTCGAAGAATACTACAAAAAAGAACTGGCGGCTTGTTATCCAGATATAGCATTCGTCGGCGAAGAAAACGGCGGAGATCGGAGCGCGCGGCGATTCTGGCTCGTTGACCCGATTGACGGCACATCCCATTTCATCCGCGGCATGCCGTTTTGCACTTCACAGCTCGCGCTCATTGAAGACGGTCATGTGGCGTTTTCCGTAATCTATGACTTTGTATATGATGTGTTGTATCACGCGAAAAGGGGACGAGGAGCATTTGCCAATGGTGAACCAATTCACGTGAGCAACCGCCCATTCCAAGGGAGCTACCTTGCGTGGGAAACGCATCTCGAAAGAACGGAAAATATGTCGCGGTTCCTCCGGTTGCGGGAAAAATGTCTTATGTTCAAAGCGGGTTCATCGGGATTTGAGTTCGCAATGGTGGCGTCAGGGAAACTCGATGGGCGGCTTTGCTTTGACTCCTACGGCAAAGATTATGATTTCGCGCCCGGCTCACTTCTCGTGGAAGAAGCAGGGGGTGTTGTCGCGAATATTGGTTCGCGCGAGTATGACTATCGTAACGGCAATTTTATCGCCGCAAACCCGCTGGTGTTTAAACAACTCACCGAAGGTCCCGACGCCATTTTCCCGATTGAATAAGTAACGCGCAAAACCCCTTACTGCCTTCGTTCTAACCTATGTTAGAATATCGGAATGACTATGCTACCGGTTATCGTCATTTTATGCGCCTTGTGCGGCTTTTTGCTCGCTTTGTTTATTCATATCAAAAAAAAGCTTAGCGCCCCGATTGTATGCCCCATCGGACACTCCTGCGATCCTGTCGTGCATAGCGATTATTCGCGTTTCCTAGGAATACCGGTGGAAATACTGGGAATGGTGTATTATTTTCTCATTCTTCTGCACTATTCGCTCTTTTCCATCTTTCCAGCGCCGGGAGCAAACGAACTGGGATTTGTTTTCATCGGCGTTTCCGCGCTTGCATTTCTTTTTTCGTTGTATCTCACCGCCGTGCAGGCATTTATCCTTAAAGAATGGTGCACCTGGTGTCTTATTTCCGCCGCTCTGTGTGCTTTTATTTTCTTCGCCGGACTAGAATTATCCGGCGTAGATTGGTCTCTCTTTCTTGCCTCTTTCCTATCAGCTAAAAGCTAGAAGCTATAAGCTAGAAATATGTCCTCGTCTAAACTTGAATGGAAAGCTTACGATAAGACTCCAAAAGAAAACGGCCCAGATTGGTACTGGGCGGTCAGCATCATTGCTATTTCTATAATGATAACCGCCGTAGTGCTAAACAATATCTTATTCGCTGTTTTGGTGGTGATAAGCACTATTGCTCTGTTTCTGCGCACGCTTCAAAAGCCTAGACTGGTGAGCTACGAGCTTACAAATCGCGGGTTGTGGACAAACAAGAATTTTCAACCATTCACCGCGCTTGAGTCTTTCTTCGTGGAGGAGCAGGAGCCGAAGCTTCTCCTTAAGGTGAAGGGGCTTGTCACTCCGCTGTCAGTCATTCCACTAGAGTCCGTTGATTCGCAAACGGTACGGGAGTTCTTACAGGATTACTTGCCGGAAGAAGAGATGCATGAACCGCTATCAAAACGGATAATGGAATATCTCGGGTTCTGACTTGCATGACTTTGACAAAAACTGCGAGAGATATATCATTGTCTTAACTGCTATAGTTCCCACCTCGTTCGCGCAACACCATATGGGCTTTCCTGCCCAGCCATGTGCGAACTTTTCTCTTCCTCCAAGTTGCGTATCCCCTTTCGCGCTTGGAGGATTTTTTGTTTCACACTCCTATCATTCAACATCCTTTTGTCATCATTTAGCATCGAATCGATAAAACATATTAAGTCAGGCGAGCGAAGACTTGCCTTTTTTGTTGCCAGAACTTCTAAAAAATACTAGTATGCAATGATAGGCCCTCGTCGTTCAACGGATAGGATGACAGATTGCGGATCTGTCGATCGTGGTTCGATTCCACGCGAGGGCATAAGAAACAAAAATCACCCCATGGGGTGTTTTTTGTTTCTTATGTGTTTATTAAACCATATCAGAACCTATTTTCAAAACAAATAGTCGGTACATTCCGCAGGGC
>LCPL01000013.1 GCA_001003605.1 Parcubacteria group bacterium GW2011_GWC2_48_17 | reverse complement strand
GTCATTCACTTTCCAGATTCTTTGACAAAAGAAAAGCGTTTTCGGCATAGCTTGTTTTACAAAGAAAGATATCCACAGGCAGAGGGATTAACATAAAGGTATGCCACCTCCCCGGTCCGAAAGTTCGCGCCTCCGGCGGGTCAAGAAGCTGTCCATCCTTTGCGAGAATGTATTCCCGAAGATACCTCCCGTTTACCGACCTACGAACATCTTCCAGTAATGTAGCCGAAGCTTGAAGGGTCGGATTCACTTCTGTAAGTCTCCCATACTCTTCCGTTATACTCTTTAACGACGATGCTAATTCTAACAGCCTTTCGTCTTCTACATTTGAGAGATCGTATCCGTGCGTAAGTTGCTTTGCCAGGATTTCCGCGACTTTAACGAGCCCTCTTGCCTGACTCACGCTTAGCTTTTGAAGCGCCTGCAGGTACTTGGTAAACTTCTCTCCACTCCCTACGTCAAGACGCATTTCAGGCGCCCACTCACCCTCTTCCTCTCCTGCTGGAAAATCCAAAGAAAGCCCAACCTGCTGTGCAATTGGTTGGTTTCTTCTTACGATATCTGATTGTGCGGCTCGAGCAAGTTGTACTTCCTTTTCTTCAGGGTCTGCGTCTTCACGCATCAATCGCTCTTCTTGCTCCTCCGTGGCGAGAAATGCCCCCGCACGCCCTAAGCGAGCAAATGGACCAAAGCGTTTCTCATACTCATCAATCCAATCGGCCAATTGGCCCAGGTCAACTGAATCAAGCGAATTTGGTTCTTGGATCTTTTCTGACATGTTTTTCTTCCTAAAAGCTAGAACCTAAAAGCTAACAGCTATTTTTTGTACTTCGCCATAATTTCCGCCTCCACTTCCTCCCGCGCGCGGCCGAATTTGAGGGAAGAAAGCTCCTTGAGTTTCTCTATGTTGTCGCGCTTCCCTTTTCCGGGCGGAAGTGTCTCGAGCGAAAAGGGCTTCACCGGCCTCCCGTTTACGAGAAGCTTCATGTAGGCGTTGCGGTTGTCCAGATTGATAAGGTCCTGCTCGGTAAAGACCGGCTCAAGCTGTTTGGCCAAAAATTCCGCGTCCTCCGCGCCAACCCTAAACATGGCGAGCGAACCGACATTCCCGAATACCGAATCCTTGATTTTCTCATCAAGTTGTTTGATGAATTGGTGGGCGATGATGAGCGCGAGTCGGTATTTGCGGGCTTCGGAAAGAATAGAGGAAATGGACGGAGTCGTTACATTTTGGAACTCGTCGATATATAAATAAAATGGAGGTAAATCCTTACCGAAAGAATCTACGCGGGAGAGGGCGGCCATAAGCATTTTCCCAACGAGAATGAGCCCGATGAGGTTGGCGTTGAGCTCCCCCAAGCGGCCTTTGGCGAGATTCACAAGCAGTATTTTCTTGCTATCCATAATCTCGCGGAAATTGAATGTTGAACGCTCCTGCGCGATGATGGGGCGCATGATTTCGTTTGAAAGGAAGTTGTCAAACTTTGAGACAATGTAGGGCACGATGTTTTGGAGTGACGCCTCGCCTCCCGCCTTTTCCGCCACCTCCCTCCAAAACTGATTCACCACCGGATTCTGGCAACGCGAGAGTTTTTGTTCGCGAAACTCTTTGCTCGTGAGGACGCGCGAGACATCAAGCAGAGTTGAGCCGCTGGTAGGGTCTTCAATCGTGAGGAGCACGGCGTTTCTAAAGTACTGTTCGAACATAGGACCGCCGGCGGTTTTCATATCGAAGAGCTTGTCGAAGATGGAAAGCATTTCGTTAACGACAAAGGTCTTCTGCTCGGGAAACCGCGTGTCATACTCAAGCATATTTAACCCCATCGGCCGCGCCGTATTGCTCGGGTCAAAGTAGATAAGGTCTTCGTAACGCTCTTTGGGGACCATCGCAAGTACATCTTGAATGTCAACGCCGTGCGGATCTATGAAGCACAGCCCCTCTCCATTCGCGATGTCCTGCGCAATCATGTTCTTGAGAAAGGTGGTCTTTCCTGTGCCTGTCTGACCGATAGTGTAGAAATGCCGCAGACGGTCATCCGGCGTCATATAGATTTTCACCTCGTCGCCGCGAACCCTATTTACCCCTAGAAGAAGTCCAGCGCTTGGAAGCCCTGCCGGCGCGGGAGCGCTTCCCGCCTTGGCCTGCCGGAGCGCTGGGGCGGATTTGAGCCGTGTGGACGGGAAATGCACCAAGGTCGTAAGTTCCTTTGCGTTAAGAGGAAAGCTTGCACGCTCATCAAAAAGACGCAGACTAAAACTTCGCAGGAGCTTCCCAAGCGCCGTCTTTTCGAGGCGCTTCCATCGAATTTCATTTCCCGTCCCGCTTTTGAACTGATTGAACGAGGCCTCTAGGTCGGAAAGTATTTCTGCCGCCGCTTCGCGCGTTCCCGCAGAGCTTACGATGCGGAGCGTGGATTCGAGCATCGGAGCAGATACTTTCTTCTTGATTTCTTCCACGGCAAGCTCATCCACACGAGGGCCTTGTTTATCTTCTTTCTGTCTTTTCCGCCGTTTTTCTTCTTCTCCGGAAACGACATCTTTTACCACCTTGAAAAATTGGCCGAAAAGCGTGAACTGGATATTGATGGCCTTGTTAAGTGGCACGCCTTTTTGAATCTGGCGCAGAGCGTATTCATAGCGCTCATTGTAAGAATGTTGCGGCGGCCGAAGTACTATCTGAATCGCGGCGCCTTCCCCATCGCGGTCAATTTTGGAGAAGCTGTGGAGGAGTACGTTAAGCGGGTCAACCTGAAATTCTTCATAGAGTTTCAGAGGGAAGATTGGATTTCTAGCGAGCGTGGCCGCGGAGCCGAGCGAAATGCCCTCTGCGTTGAAGATATTGTAATCATCTTTGACCTCGCGAATTTTGGCGTTATGGAAAAGCGACTTTGACTGCTTCTCAAACAACGCTTTCTTTGCAGTAGGAACCGATACATAAAATATGACTTCATCGCTACCGTTCGCGTTGGCTATCTCAACGCTAAAGTAGGCATCCTCCTTTCCTTTATCCGCAACGGAAAGCATTCCTGCGTAAAATTGCTCCATACCGGCGATGAGCGTCTTGAGCTCTTTTTCGGCCTCCTCTTTAGTGGCTTCTGGAAGAGATATTTCAAAGAGCGTCATGTGGAGCGGACGCCATAAAGCGTTTTTCTCCGGAAGCCCTTTTATAGGCAGTCCTGCTCCTATGTACTGAATTAAAAAGCGGTGAAAGTCATCATAAAGATGTGGATTATTCATCTTCTCCACGACCTTAAACGTGTTTAGAACACCACTCTCTTGGAGTGTGGCGACCAGCGATTCTATCTGCTTGTCATGCGGCTCCGGACTAAGGTCAAGTACTATCGTTTCTCGCTCTTTCGGCGAAAGCTCCAGTTTAGGATGGAGTACTTCGGCTGGAACCGCTTTCGCATAAGCGCTTACTGTCTCACTTATTACCTTTCCTCGTTCTGGCTCTGCGCCTTTTTCGGCAAGTACTTTTTCCTTGCGCGTTACCTCTTCGCGCAAAAACTTAAGCTCTTCCTCGGGAGAGGAAAATCGTTTTTCAGCCGATGACACACCTGCTGTTTCCATGCAAACTATGATACCACAAAACAAAAAGCCTCCTCAAAGGCCATTCTTGTCTTTTCCTGAAACCTAACACCTAGAAGCTAGAAGCTATTTCTTCTACTTTGCAAGTTCTGCCCTTGTTTTTGCCAGCTTCACCTTCTCAAAAAAGGCGCGCCCTTTGGCCTGTAGGGTTTTTAGTTGTTCTATTGAGGCATCTAGCGTGTCAATATAGGCCTGATTGATGGCGTTTGTGAGCTTGATGTGAAGGCGGGTCTGGAGAATGCGCGCTTCTGCCTTCTCTTTTGGCGTTAAATCGCGGCTGGCGAGAGCCCCTAGCATTTTTTTGGCTTCCTGGAGCTTCCCCGCTTGAAGCAAGAGCTCGAATGCTGTGAGTAAGTTAGTCATATACATTTATGCTACACCGACGCCCGCCTTTGATAATTTAGAGATTAAGTGCTTTAACATGATGCTTTTTCCGCTGCCTTTTGACTTAGTGCGAGCATCTTGCTCCGCCGCGCGAAGCGTTTCAAGCACAAACTCTTTGCTCGTGTCCTTGTCAAAAAACCCGACTTCTTTTTCCGCAAGCTCCGTGAATTTCCGGAGCGCCCGTTCAAGCCGCGATTGCGTGGCGCCGGAAGGAAGGGATTCAAGCGCCCCCATGATGCCCTGCGCGACAGCTTCCTTTATTTTGTCAGTGAGCAGTTCTTCGTACGATGTAGCGTCATCGGGAGTAAATCCTAAGTAATCTGAACCTGGCTTATTTGCAAGCTCTGTGTCTCGCCTGAACTGCTCCGCGGCCTTTTGCAGTACACCGATATCCGTTGATTCAAGCGAGGCCTCGCATCTTTTATGCGCTTCGGAAATAAGTCGCTCCCGCACCATCTGTGCCACTTTGTTGGACGCGAATACGCTTTCTTGGGCGGATTCCAGTCCTGCAGTTGCTTCATTAAGCGCGCGCTTTGTCCCGGCCATGATTTCAGGAGAAGATGAAAGTGCCTCCTCTGCTGCTTTAATGGTTGAATCCACCTCCTGAAGTTCGACGGTCAATTCTATTTTCTTATCCAGATGTCCGGCTATTTTACCCATGCTAAACCGCGCTCCAAAGTTAGTGAAGAAAGCTCTTTGCATGCGAGAAAACTTTGTTGCATCAGCTTCTTTAAGCGACTTTTCAATGTCTGCTTTCTTTGCCGCAAGCTCGGCGATACCGGCCTTAACCTTATCGGTGCTCCAACTTTCTTTAAGGCGCGCGAGTTCTGCCTCCCTTTCGCGAATCTTTTCGGGGGCCTCTTCTAGCGCGCGGAGGTCACTCTGAAGGCGAAGGAGCTCGTCGGGATTTTTCGCCGCGAGTTCCGCCACATGTTCTTTATATGCTTTCCGCTCCTCTGGCTTCATTCTGCCTTTTCCCTCGGTCTGAAGCTTTTCATCCATCACTTTCTCAAACTGCTTGACAACGGTTGTACTAGCTTCAAAGGCGCGGAAGCGCGCCGCGATTTCTTCTTTGTTTTCCTCCGTCACCTCAAAACTCTCCGCATCGTCATAATTCTCAAGAAACGCCGCGAAACCGCGCTCATTGAGCATTTCATCAATGTCCTTGACTTCCGGCGGCTCTCCCGAAGTTTCAGGCGTATGTGCGGGGTGTGGTGTGTCCATAAGTTAGAAGGTTGTAAGTAGAAGGTAGATATAGGAAAGAGGAAGAAATATGAAGTATGGAATAAGAATATGGAATGTAGAGCTTTTTGGCAAGTTCAAAGCGACGGCTGAAAATGCAATTTTTGCGCTTCAAGACTCTATGGTTTTGGCGGGTTTTCACGCTCTTGCAATGCCATTAAGAGTTTAAATTTAACATCCATTAGAATATTCCCCCTACCCTTGATGATTTCCTCTGGAGAATCAGATTTCTTAACCCACTCGTCAAAAACTTCGGTGTCCTTCGCAAAGCCGCGTACTTTTCGTATAAAGTCTTCTGGCATACCATGAACTGCGATCGCCAACCAAATAGAAAAACCGATATCTTTGAAGGCGGTTTGTAGGTCGTCATCGCTTAACCCGGCTAAATTTTCAAATGTAAGCGCTTCAATTTTCTCGCGAGTCCAACCTTCGTTGGCTTTTTCAGAGACCAAAGCAGGTGCAATCGGAACTGATTCAACTTTCGGAGAAGACGGAACCGTGGATGTAGCTTCTGGTTTGAGAGGGGCGGCTGGAGAAGTGGCTGGGGTTGGTGAAGATGCCCTCTTTCGTCCCTCGGCTCGTAACCTAAGTCTTTCCAAAAACGTGTCCTGCGGCCTTTGTTCTCTTTCTGCGGATGAAGTTGTTTGTGTTGGTTTCTCGCTGGTCTCTGATGAGGTCTTTGCGCCCGCACCGACCGAGGCGGTGATTTTAGCTTTTGCGTCTTCCGCCGCTTTCATGACTTTGGCGGCTTTCATGGCTTTTGCGCTCGCCACGATTTCCTCGACGGAAAGTTCACCTGAACGAGGCGCTTCAATTCCCGCGCTTATCCCCACTCCACCTTCCGGCGGAGGCTTTGGCGCGAAGGCATCTGGCTTAACCTTTGGAGGAGCCTTGAGTGTTTCGACAACCGGTCCAAGTTTAGTATGAAGAGCATAACGCATGATAGTTCGAAACGCGACTTGGCAGCCGAATGGAATCTTCGCGGAAGCTATGAAGTCTTCCGTTGATTTTCCAATTTCGCCTCGACTTCTTTTTTCCGAATCCCAACTGTCAACCAAGTCAAAAAATTCAAGAACTCTTAGCATCAGTTCTCCTGAAAGTCTGTTAAGTTCCTCCGGCGACCCGAAGGCCTTTTGCAGTGCGGCAGTACTGGGCATTTCGACAATTTTCTGCAGTAGGTCCATCCCGCTTTCCACCTCTCCGAAATACTGCTCAAGCGCCTCCGCTCTTCTCGCTTCCGGAGTTTTTTGCACTTCAGGAGCTTTTGGTGCTTCGGGTGTTCTAAAAGCGCGTTGTGCTACAGAAGAAACAGGTGGCATGTTTGGGCGTGCTTCTTTCGACTTCGTCTCCGAGCCTGTAAAAAAAATCCTCTGGCCTACACCTTCCACAATTTTATCTTCTTCGATAACTCTCTTTAGCGCATCGTGGAACCTTGGTGAAGCGGCGCTTAGAAATTCTTCAACTTCTCGTCTTCTTTCTTGAATTCCCTTCTTCGCAAAGGCCTCACTGCAAAAATACTGAAACCGCCCTACTAATTGACCATATGCAATCCCGAGTTCTTGTCCCTTTTTGGCATATTCAGGACTATGTATCTTCTCCCTTAAAGTGCTGAGAAACTCTCGAAGTGCAGGACCAAAAAAGGATTCTTCCCTCGGTTTGCTCTTCTCGTCTCTTCTATCGCCAGAAACTTGTTGTGGCACTCCTTCCACAGGCACACGCGGGGCAGAAGAACTGGATTCAAGCAGCCCTCGGTCCGCAAAAGCCCGCTGAATTGCCTCTCTTACTTCCTCATTTCCAAACAAAGATAAAAATCCTTGTATTTCTTGTTGGGGAGCGATGCCGTTCTTTTTCTTTTCTTTGTCAAATGCACTAACTTTGTTATAAATCATTGCTGCGACTTCCTCACTTTTTAACCACCGTCGTTTCTTTTCAACAAGGACATCTAACTCTGTCGTCCCGTCTAGGAGAAAACGGTCTAACTCATTTAGCGTTTGTATGTCTGAAAAGCGATGTGGTGTATTCATCCTCTCCGCTTCTTGTTGTTCTGTCGAACGTGGAGTTATCGGTGTTCTTGGCGTAAGATAACCTTTTGCGATAAGTACTCTTCGCACCGCATCTCGCAACGATGGGTTAACGAAAACTGAAACAAACCTTTTGGCTTCCTGCTCTATCTTGGGGTCCTTTGCAGTACACATAGCCTCAAATTCAGTCATTCGTTTCTCAAGCACCTTCGCAATGTCTTGATTCGTGACTGTATCCGGAGGTTTGTTTCTTGCATATTCAATTTCGGTCTTCCAATCCGAGGTATTGCGTAGCCGTTCAACAAGCGACTCTACAGTCTGTATATCATCAAATGTGGGAGTTTTTTGAACAGTTTCTTGTTTTCTTTCGGGCTCCTCCCCTTTGTTATTAGTTTCTCCACTGGATTCCTGACTCGTCGCGTCGGGGGCAGGACGCGTTTGCTCGCCTGCGGAAAGAATCAACTCCCTTAATTTACGAATGAGGTCCGCTGGGACAAAGGGCTCCTTTGCTTGAGTCTTTTCTAATACAGCGTGTCCGAATTCTCTAGCCGCCAAGACGCTCTCCTTAAACGGTTGACTGGCAATCGTTCCTCGCGATTTTTCTTCAGCAATTTCCGCCTGTTCTCCGAGAAGTTGCATCATTTCTTCGAGTCTTTCTGTAGTAGACAGCAATTCCTTTAGCGCATCTGGAGTTGATGCGGCTTCAAATTCGCCCAGAATCTTAACAATCTTTGCTTGCCGAGTAGCAATCCCCTTCTTAATGCTACGGCGTTCTTTCGGCGAAAGCGCAGAAAGTTGTTCTGTAGCGGACCCGATAAGCGGATTTGAAAAAATCTTCGCTTCTTCTTTGATGCGCTTCAATTCTTCCGCGGTTTCTCTTTTATTCGGTATATCCGGCGCCATTTCTTGCCTATTTGCCATAACTAAAAGTGTATCACATCATTGTTAAGATTCCAGTCCCATCTTCAGTCACGACAATAGTATGTTCAAAATGCGCGCTATGGGGGCCGTGCAGGTCAAACGGGTTGTACGGAAAGACCGGAAATCCTTTTGAAGTCCTTTACATTTCGCGTCAAAAGCGTCGAGTTGGTAAAAAGCGCGGTGGCCGCAACAACACTATCGGCTGTCTTAAGTCGATATTCTCGTCGAAGTCTAGCGCCGATACGCGCGATTTGGGAATCAAGCAGTACAATGACGCAAGTCGAGACGAACTCTTCAATTCTTGAAGTTTCTACTGGAGTAAGAAAAGGGAAACTGAAAAGTTCGAGTTCGGTAATCGTTGCCAAGAAGGGTCGGGGGTGCACGACCAAGGATTGTTCCATAATTGGAACAGCGACTGGATCATTTTCGAGATAATAGATGACGCTATTGGTATCAAGGGTGAGCATATACGATACACCTACTTCTCATCGCGTCGCATTTTTCGGTATTCTTTCAGCAGTGCCCCTTTCCTCTTGCTTAAAACCGCTTTGGCACGCCGCCAAATAGCAAGACGTTGTGCCCCGCTCATATCCCATGTAGATACCCGCATTGTCGGTCTTTTAGTTTTTTCCATAGCATCGTGAGTATATCACATCTGTGTCAAAATCTCCGCTCCTTTTGGAGTTACAACAATCGTATGTTCAAAATGCGCGCTACGGGACCCGTCTTTGGTGCGATAAGTGTAGCAGTCAGGGTCAAGTTTTATTCCGGCGCCGCCTTCATTTAGCATCGGCTCAATCGCGAGCACCATGCCGGCTTTGAGTACAATACCTTCCCCCTTTTTGCCGAAATTAGGCACGAACGGCTCTTCATGCACGTCATATCCTACTCCGTGCCCCGCAAGCTCCCGCACGATGCCAAATCCAAGAGGTCTGACAAATTTCGCAATCGCGAAACCTATGTCGCCCGTCGTGGCGCCGGCGTGCGCCGCTTCGATGCCTACTGTAAGCGCCTTTTTGGTAGTCTCAATAAGTTTCTCCGCCCGCGCGTCTATCTTTCCAACCCCCACCGTTACGGCACCGTCGGTAAAAAAGCCCTTATGATTCAAACCGAGGTCAAGCGCGACGATATCTCCTTCACGCAAAATCTTCTCCTTTTCATTTGGAATGCCGTGTACCACCTCATCATTTATGGAAACGCAGAGCGCCGCCGGAAAGGGACGTCTCGCCCCCTTCGGCGAATAGTTTAAAAACGAGGGAATGTCTCCACTCTCCTTAATGAGTCTTTCAGCCAGTTCGTTGAGTTCTCCGCTGGAAACACCTGGGTGCACTGCCGCTGCAACTGAATGGAGTATTTCCGCCAAGCGTTTCCCGCCTTCCCGCAAGATGCCAATCTCTTTTGTAGTTTTAATTGAAATTGTCATCAGCTTTTTAGCTTACTAGCTGTTTAGCTGTTTAACCGGAAGGACTCGCCTAGCAAGCTAAGAAGCTAATCAGCTAACAAGCTATTTTATGACTGTCCCTTTGAACGCCTTTCCCTCCAAATAGTCTTCCAGGTTCTTAAGATTATTACCGTTCATGATAACCACCTCAAGCGAAAGTTCCTCGGCGCGCTTGGCTGCGATTGGGTCAAACGGCGAATTAAGTCCCGGACTCCACTTTTCCGGAGGTGGGATGATGGCGCGAAACTCTTTCCATGTCGCGCGTTCTGTCTTTTTAGCATCAGGAAATTTCCTCGGGTCTTTGTCATAAACGAAGTCAATGTTTGAGAGATTCACGACTTTGCGCGCTCCTGTCTCGCGCGCAGCTTCTACCGCGTCAAAATCGGTGCTGTGTCCGGGCGCTTTTGCGCCAAAAATCACGACTGGTTTTGAAGCAGTCCGAAGTTCAGGAGGTTCAATGATTACCTTTTGATGGGCCGACTCGCCAAAAATCGCCCGAATGAGTTCGGCGTTAAGCGAGAGCACGCGAATGCCTATCCAATCAAGCGCTTCTTGATGAACGACGCCAAGTTCGCTTGCGGCGGCTTGATAGCGCCGGCATACCTTACCTCCGCCGACGGTAATAATGAAGCGCTTCCCCGCCTTGACTTCGCCCAACACGAGTTCCCGAAAGGTGCGGATGAACGCGAGGTCAATGCCGTCGGGGGCGACGAGGGAACCGCCGAGAGAAATGATGGTGGGGAAAGTCATGAAGTATGAGGTATGAAGTATGAAGTATGAAGTATGAAAAAGCATAATTCTTAATTCCTAATTCATAATTCTAGCGATTTCATAATCGCTTGGTGTACTTCCTCCGGCGTCTGCTCACCGTTAATGTCGTGAAAGACATACCCGGGACGCCGTTTGAGGTAGTCAATCGCGGGCACCACCTCGGTCGTGTACCAAAAGAGTCTCCGGTCAATTTCCTTGACGCCGTCATCATGCCTCGAGCGAAGGAGGAGACGACGTTTCGATTCGGCAGGAGATACGTTCACTAGTATCAAATGAATAGAAGTTCGCTTAAAGAACTGCATAGCTGAATCAAGCACCATGGATTCGGCGACTTTCCTCGGTGAGCCGTCGATAAAGAGATGTTCTTTCCCCGTAACATTCTTGATGAGATTGTCTGCCCATAGATACACGGCAAGAAATTCCGGTTGAAGGCCTCCCGCCTCCTGAATCTCCTTGGCGAGCTTAGAAGCGAGCGTCGTGCCGTTCATAAGCACCCGAAACCCATCTCCGGTATAAGAGCTGAATTGCGGTATCTTTGGCGTCTTCGTTTGAAGATACTGCTTGAGAAGGTCAACCTGTGTGCCTTTTCCGGAGCCGGACGGGCCGGCGAAGATGAAAGTCAGAGGAGACATAGCTTATAGCTTATAGCTTATAGCTATTAGTTACAAGAATTTCTTCCTATAAGCTAAAAGCTATCAGCTATAAGCTGGTCTTTAGTACTCCCTCATCGACACCTGCGCGTCAATTTTCTTGATGAAATCAAGCACGACCGAGACCACAATGAGAAGCGCCGTACCGCCGATGGCGAGCGACGCATTGCCAGTAAGACCCTGCATGGCGAGCGGGAGCACCGCGACTATAGCAAGGAAGGTCGCCCCGACGAGCGTAATGCGCGTGGTAACCGAAGCGATATAGGCAGAGGTTGTTGCACCCGGGCGCACTCCGGGAATGAAGGCTCCGTTTTTCTGGAGGTTGGTCGAGATGGTATCAGGGTCAAATGTGACCGCGGTGTAGAAATAGGTGAAAAGGAAAACCAGAATGAAGTAGAGGCTGGAATAGACCCAGCTGTTTGAAAAGATTGTGTTTAGGAACGAAGAGATTGCATGAAGTATAGTGTTGTCAAACGCGGAAAGAACTGTGGCAATCATCTGCGGAAAAAGCATGATAGAGAGAGCGAAAATAATCGGAATGACGCCCGCCTGATTTACGCGAAGCGGAAGATAGGTTGAAACTCCGCCATAGACCTTCATGCCGCGCACGCGCTTGGCATAGGTCACAGGAATCGGGCGCTCGGCCTCGGTAACCACGACAACGCCGAAGACAACAAGGACGGACAGCGCGAGAAAGCCGAGATACATAGGTACATCGCTTGGGTCAAACGCGAACGCAAGTTGTGCCAGCGCGCTCGGAAGAGACGCGACTATACCCGCGAAGATGATGAGCGAAGTGCCATTGCCTATGCCGTATTCAGTCATCATTTCGCCTATCCACATCATTAAAAGGGACCCGCCGGTAACTATGATGACGTTGGTTGCGGTAGAAAAGAAAGCTGGGTCCGTGATGACTCCCTGCCTCGAAAGCAATACTAAAAAGCCGAAAGCCTGAATGAGCGCGAGGGGCATGCTAAGGAGCCGCGAGTATTGAGCGAATTTCGCCCGCCCCGACTCTCCTTCCTCCTGATACATCGCCTTTAGTTTGGGAAACATCATGGTGAGGAGTTGCATGATGATTGAGGCGGTGATGTACGGTCCGACTCCAAGCATAACAATAGAAAGGTTGGAAAGGCCACCTCCGGAGAAGATATTCAGAAGTCCGAAAAATTGATTGTTGGCAAGGAAGCTTTCAAGCTGAGCTATGTCAATTCCCGGAATTGGGATGGCGGAAAGAAGACGAAAAGCGATTAACATTACGCCGATAAAAAGCAGCCGCTTCCGCAGCGACATGTCGCTCCATATTAGTTTTAGTTTTTGTAGAAAATCCATAGCGTGTAGCGTGTAGCGTGTAGCGTGTAGCGTCGGAGTTCCCTCTTTTGCCTTACGTTATACGTTACACGCTTTATGTTATACGACCTGTCCGCCGGCTTTTTCGATGGCCGCCTTTGCCGAAGCCGAAACGGCGCAGCCGGATACGGTGAATTTCTTTGAAACGGAACCTCTGCCTAGTATCTTGACCAAGGGGATTTTGCCGCTCTTAAGAGAGATGATTCCGGCAGAAATGAGCGTCTTTGGGCTTACAGCGCTTCCTTGTTCGTACGCCTTCTCGATTATTTCTAGATTTACTGGCGTGTATTTTTCTTGGAAACTCTTGAAACTCTGTTTGCCGCGTCCGCGCAGCTTCGGGATACGCTTAATCATATCGCGGATTTGCGGATACATTTTGTGTCCGGCGCGAGCCGTTTGGCCTTTGCCTCCACGTCCGGAGGTCTTCCCGCGTTTCCCCCCGCGCCCGACTTGGACGCTTCGTTTGTTTTTATGTATTCGTTTAAGGGTGTGAAATTGCATAACTCTTTAAAATCCTAAAATCTAAACTCTAAATTCTAATCAAGTTTCAAGTTCAAATTCTAGAACTCAAAAAGAGAGTTAGTTTGAACTTTGATCTTTGAGTTTGATTAGAGTTTAGATCTTAGAGTTTGTGGTTGGGGAATTTGATAAGGATTTCGAATTTGAATCTTTGAATTTCTCTTGTGGGGCTGTGAGCAACGAAAGAGCGGCGATGGTTGCCCGGGCGATATTGAGTTTGTTCTTGCTCCCAGACCGAATTTTTGCATTCACATCGGTAATGCCAGCAAGTTCAAGCACGGAACGCACGGCACTTCCGGCAATGAGTCCTTTGCTTTGGGCGGGAAGGATTACTATCTGCGCGCTTGAATACTTGGCTTCAAGAATATGCGGAATGGAGTTGTTCGCGGTTCTTGTGATGCGTAGCAGATGTCTTTTCGCGTCTCTCGTAGCTTTCTCTATGGCTAGAGCCGTGTCTCCCGCTTTTCCAGTGCCTACTCCGACGGAGCCTTTGCGGTTGCCTATAACAACGAGTACGCTGAAACTGAAGCGCCGCCCTCCCGCGACAACTCGCGCGACGCGCCGAACATTTAGCGTCTTTTGGTCGAATTCCGGACGCGCGCGTTCTTCGCGCTGTCCGCCTCCGCGCCGAGAGCCGCGGTCGGAACCGCGCATACCGCCTCGGCCGCCTCCGCCGCCTCGGCGTCCACCGGTAAAGCTTGGACGCGATGAAAGAAGCGTTTTCGTACTCGCTTGAGGCACCGCCTTTGGCTGTGTGTTTTGAGTTGTTACTTCGTCTGCCATGTGTTTAGCTTGTTAGCTGACTAGCTTATTAGCTTTTTAGCTTCTGAATCTCCTAGCAAGCTAGAAAGCTAAACAGCTAGTAAGCTTAGAATGATAATCCTCCTTCCCGCGCCCCATCGGCGAGCGCTTTGATAGCCCCAGCATAAAGATAACCACCGCGGTCAAAAACTGCGCTGTGTATGTTTTTACTTTTAGCTTTCTCCGCTATCGCTTTTCCCGCGGCTTTTGCTTTTTCAAAGGCGCTTTTTGGAGCACGCGCGCCACCTGTGCCGTTAGAGGAGGTGTGAGGTATCGTAGCGGTAGAAACAGCCGCGAGTGTTATCGACTTTTCATCGTCAATAAGCTGAGCGTATAAACAGCGATTGGAGCGGAACACCGACAGGCGAGGACGAATTGCCGTACCCGAAATCTTCGCTTTAATACGACGGTGTCGTCTTTTCCTTTGTTCAAGTTTTGATTTTAATGTTGCCATAGCGTTTAGCGTTTAGCGTAAAGTGGAAGTCTTTTTGACTAACCGCTACACGCTAAACGCTTCTTTAGGTCGTTTTCTTCCCCTGCTTCCTGCGCACTACTTCATTTTCATACCGTATCCCTTTCCCCTTATACGGTTCTGGCTTTTTTAAAGCCCGAATTCTAGCGGCAAAAGCACCTACCGCTTCAATGTCCGCGCCACTTATCGAGATGACTCCTTTTTCAGATATTATCTTCAGGTTCTCCGGAATCGGTACTTTTATCTGATGTGAAAAACCAAGAGAGAGCACGATATCCTTGCCCTTTATATCAGCTTTGAACCCGATGCCCTCAATTATTAGCTTTTTCGAAAACGCTTCCTGACTTCCTTTTATCATGTTTTGCATATGCGCCACAGTTGTGCCAATCAGCATTTTCGTGGTGAGTGCTTCGTTTCTTGGAGATACAAGAAGAGTGCCGTCCTTTTGCTCTATTGATATCGCGGGAGAAAAAGAACGCGTAAGCGTGCCAAGAGGACCTTTTACGGTCACAGACACTCCGCTTACCGAAACTGCCACCTTTTCGGGAATGACTATTGGTTTTTTTGCAAGTCGTGACATAAAGCGGTTAGCGGTTAGCGGTTAGCGTCTAGTGAAGTCTTTGCTGACTAATCGCTAAACGCTAAACGCTTCTTCTTACCATATCTCGAACAGCACCTCCCCGCCAACCTTGGCACTGCGCGCGTCAGTATCCAATAGCACGCCTTTCGGGGTAGAAAGTACTGCCGTGCCGGAACCATGTCTAACTGGATGAATTTCACGCGCCTTGATATACATTCGCTTTGAAAGGCGCGAAACACGCCTTATCGAATTGACAGGCAACGCTTTTACGCCAGACGGGAGTTTGATTTCGATTTGATGCCCCTTCTTTGCTTTCTTGGAAGACTCTATGTATCCTTTTTTCTCAAGAACGGCAACGATTGCCAAGATTATCTTTGAGGATGGGAAGGCAAACGAATCCTTGCGAGCGCGACTCGCTAGTTTGAGCTTATTTAGAAAATCTGAAATAGGATCTTGCATAATGCGTGTAGCGTGTAGCGTGTAGCGTGTAGCGTAAGAATTTCTTTTTTCTTATTGCGTTACACGTTTCGCGTTATACGCATTGCGAATTTACCAACTTGACTTCTTAACACCTGGTATCATGCCCTCATTGGCGTATTCTCTAAAGCAAATGCGGCAAAGACCAAAATCTCTCATAAACCCACGCTTGCGGCCGCAGCGAAAACATCGTCGCACGATACGCGTAGAGAATTTTGGCTTCTTTAAAGCGCGCGCATTGGTAGAGGTCTTGGCCACAATGAAACTGATTAACGCGGATTATAACGCTGATTTACGCTGATAAAAACAGAAGACGCTGACTCTCATCCGCGTCTATGTATACCTGCGTCTTTATCGGCATTGTCTGCGGTGTCCGAAATACTAGCTAAATAGGGGTTAAAAGTCAAACGCCGGTCTTGTGGCCAGCGTTGTGTGTGGTTTCCATAGCAAAAGCTAGGAAAAACGCAAAGTGAATCGGTTTTTGAGCGCGGGCGGCATCTCACCCACTGCGCTCGAGCAATGTTTTTGCCACAAAATGGCTCGGGAGAGATGCTCTATTTTGAAACGGCAATGAAGCTCGGCTACCGCGTCGAAAAGCGGCGCAAATACGGATTCAATGGTCTCATCCGAAAAACCGGGCCAAAACGCGAAGCCATTCGCTGCAAGAAAAGCCTTTTTCACCGTCAAGACCCATGCACCTAGCTTCTGAGGAGAATCGCACTCTGTGTCGAGCAGCTTGCAAGGCGGATTCTTGATGAATATGGGTCGCACGACGAGCACGAGGTGCGCATATAGTCGATCGTGTCCAATCGGATCGTCACCTCCTTCGTGGATAAGTTCAGCCCACACATGCAATGTTGCTCCAAGCGGGGTGAGACGAGAGCTTGTTTTCAAGACGGTCGGAACCCGCTCCTTCGCGAGCGGAGTGTCTGGCTGAAACCGGACAAGATCCTTTGTGACGAAAAACTTCCTTGGAAAGAACTCATTTCGCGCAGCTGCTGTTTTCATAGGTCAATGCTAGGCGCAGTCTAACGCAAAAAATATTGTTGTCAAACAAAAAACCTAGACAAAATTTAAAGTTCATGATAACTTTTTTCAAGAATTCACATGTTGACAATCAAACCAAAAGAAAAATCCGATGAAAAAGAAGATTCTGGTCCTCGATGCGTTCACTAATGGACACGAGGCGGCGCGGGATTTCGCTCAAAGGCAAGGTTGGTCAGAAATGGATTGTGAGATCGTCTTTTGTGGCACTCACCCGAACGTGTTCAAGCGTCTTACCGAGGGACCGGCCTATGCGGTTGTTCCCATTCGAAACTCGATCGCGGGCGAAGTCACGGAAGTGACAAAGCACCTGGCCGGGTTTCGGGAAACTGGATATGACCTGCAGGAGCGAGATCGACTCGACCTTCAGATCAACCATTACCTCTTGGCACCTCAACACGTCGGACGAGCTGAAGAGCTCGAACGTGTGATGTCGCACGAGAAAGCAATCCAACAGTGCGGCAAATACCTCGACTCGATCGGGATCACTCCCGACAGACGCAGTAGGCGCGACTCGACCGGCAATGCAGCAAAAGCTGTAGCCAAGCTCGGACCCAATGTGAAAATTGGGGCCATTGCTCCAAAGGCAGCGGCTGAGGAATACGGACTGAAGATTTTGGCCGAGGGCATTCAAGATGTCCCGGACAATAAGACGACGTTCGTGCTTCTTCAAAACGAGGCGACGGTCAGACAGGTCGTCGTCGGCATTATCGGCATCAACGGTCGCTTCGGTCAGATGCTCAAGGGATTCTTTGATCAACTTGGCTGTTCGGTTATCGGTTCTGACAAGAAAAAACCAACCGGGTTAAGCAACATTCAGGTGGTTGAGCGAGCTGACGTGGTCATCTTCTCCATACTGCCGATTGAAGATACGCCAGCGGCGATTCGTTCGGTTTTGCCTTACACCAGAGAAGATCGACTCTTGATGGACGTTACGTCTGTTAAGGGGCCAACTGTTGATGCGATGCTTGAGAGTAAATCTCAAGTCATTGGACTACATCCGATGTCTGCGCCCGAGGTTGGCTTTGATGGGCAAACTGTCGTGGCCTGCCCGGTCCGGCTTACCTTGCCACACTGGAAAACCTGGGCTGTGAATATGCTCGCGGCAACAGGCGCTAAGATCAAATGGAGTACACCGTCTGCTCATGATGGTTATATGTTATATGTTCAAGGCAATCCCCAATTCGGCAATCTGGCGAGTGCGTTATTGATCGCTGAATCAGAGGTCTCTGTAAGTGAAAGCCTTGAATTCACGAGTCCTTTTTATGGAATTATGTTCGCTCTGATGGGTCGACTCCTGAACGGAGATCCAAGGCTCTATGCCTCAATCCTAATGGAGAACCCACAGACTTTAACAATGCTAGAGCGTCGAGTTGAGATTGAGCAGCGCTTGATCGAACTAATTCGCAAAAAGGATCGAAAAGCTTTTGACGAACTGTTTGTCAAAACGCGCGGGTACTTTGGTCTGCAGGTAATTAAGGACGCCAATGAATTGTTTATGAGACTGATCGGAGTCTTGAAAACGCTCTATGGCAAAAATTCGGTAACCCTGGAGTTCGGTAAAGCGCAAAGTCGGCCGGGACTCTTGGAACGGATTTCCAGAGTTTTCAGCCAGCAACAGATTAATCTGACGGGGATCAACTCCGTAGCACTTGATGGACAACGTCTGCAGTTCACGCTCAGCTTCGAACAGTCACGCGCCTCTGATGAAGTTCGTCGGGCGCTTGAGGAAATCGAGGATTGGTCTGAACCGAAGGTGAAGGTTCTAGATTGATAGTAACGACACCGAAGGTCAGTGCTCAAACCACTGGCCTTTTTTATATCAAGACCTACGAACACAGCGGGAAGGAAGGCACCAGGGAGATTAGCGGAAAGTCCCCAAGAGTCTGACTCTTGGAGGCGCTTTATAGCCTTACAAAAGTACCATTAAGCCCCAAATCCACTACCAGGTCAAACAAAAAAGCGTTCAGGGAAGAGTCCTCGCGGTTTTTATCAGCGAAAATCTGCGTCTTAAATCAGCGTCTATCCGCGCTCTTTTTGAACGGAAATCCAAGATATTCGAAGTAGCCTCTGGCTTCAGCGGCGGTCTTCGCGGTAGTGACTACCGTGATTCCCATACCAAATACATCACGCAGGTCTTCATCTTGAGATTCTGGAAAGATTGTGTGCTCCTTGATGCCGATAGTAATATTTCCTATCTCATCAATGGCATTAGCCGAAATACCTCGAAAGTCTTTGGTGCGAGGAAGCGCGATATTGAGAAGTTTATCGAGAAAAGTATACATGCGCGGACCTCGGAGAGTTACTACTGTTCCTACAGTATCTCCCTGTCTTGTTTTATAGGCGGCAATTGATTTTTTAGCTCCGCGTTTGGCCGCCTTTTGTCCTGTGATTTTAGAAAGCCGGTCTTCAACTATTTCAATCTTTTTTTTGTCCTTAAATGACCCTACGCCGGCGCTTACGACTATCTTTTGAAGTCTTGGAGTCTGCATGACGTTGGTGTACCCCATCTTTGCCTTTAGGTGGTTGAATGCTTCTTTTTGCTTGTCTTTTACTGATTTCATAGCGTGTAGCGTGTAGCGTGTAGCGTGTAGCGCCGGAGTTTCCTCCTTTGCCTTACGTTATACGTTACACGTTTTGCGTTATATTTCCTTCCCTGTCCTCCGACTTACCCTAATCCATTTCTCGCCGACCAGTCGTTTGCCGACACGAACCGGCTTGCCGTGCTCCAAAAGCGCCACATTTGACGCGTGAATCGGCATTGCCTTTTCTACAACCTGCCCTTTTTGACCGGCCTTTCGCGCTCTTTGGTGACGCTTCAAAAGATTCAGGCCTTCAACGATAATCGTACCCTGCTCTTTGAGTACGCGCGCGACTTGTCCTTTTTTGCCCTTCTCAGAACCAGCGATTACTATGATGTTGTCTCCTTTGCGTATTTTCATATCGTGTTGCGTATAGCGTGTAGCGTGTAGCGTGTAGCGCCGGAGTTCCCTCTTTTGCCTTACGTTATACGTTACACGTTCTGCGTTATACCACCTCGGCGGCCTTTGATGTTATAGAATTAAATCCCATTTCTGAGAGTTCGCGCGGGATTGGGCCAAAAATGCGTTTGGCCAGCGGTTCTTTTTTCCCCTTTTCAAGTATAACGACGGCATTTTCATCGAAACGTATGTAAGAACCGTCCCTTCGCCTAAACGCTTTTCTCTGGCGGACGACTACGGCGTGAAGCACATCTTTCTTTTTTACAGTTTTACGCGGTTCCGCCTTTTGCACGGACAGCACCACAACCTCGCCAATTTCTGCATATCGTTTCTTGGATGAGCCGAGTACTTTGAAAATCCGTCCGATTTTTCCGCCGGAGTTATCAGCTATTTTAACGATGGCACGAGGTTGCAACATAGCGTGTAGCGTGTAGCGTGTAGCGTGTAGCGCCAGAGTTCCCTCTTTTGCCGTCGTTATACGTTACACGTTTTGCGTTATACAATCTTAAAGTGTTTATCCTTCGACATCGGACGACATTCGATAATGGCCACCTTCTCCCCTTCCTTTTTTGTATTACCGGCATCGTGCGCTTTATGACGGCTCGTGTGCCTCATATACTTTCGGTATTTGGGATGCGCAATAAAACGGTCCACTTCAACCACGATGGTATCTTTCATCTTGGTGGATACGACGATGCCGGTAAGAGTTCTTCCTTTGGTTTTTTTGATTTCGGCAATCATATTGGCTGAATTCTAAATCCTAAACTCTAAATTCTAATCAAGTTTTAAGTTCAAATTCCAAAACTCAAAAAAGAGAGCTGGTTTGAACTTTAATCTTTGAGTTTGATTAGAGTTTAGATATTAGGGTTTGCGACTGTGATTTTTCTCGCTTGCGCCCACTCAATTCCGTCAGCATTCGCGCTATTTCTTTTCGCAGTCCCTTTCCTTCCTTCACATTCTTCTGCTTACTGCCGGCCATGGCGAAGCGGAAAGCTTGAAGTTTCTGGCGATTTTCTGAAACTAACCGAGTGAGCTCCTCTACCGTTTTGGTCTTGAAATCCATAGTGGCTGCTTAGCTTATTAGCTTTTTAGCTTTTTAGCAAGAGAACTTTCCTAACAAGCTAATCAGCTAGGAAGCTTCATTACCTAGCGATGACCTTGCTTTTGATGGGCAACTTTGTGCCAGCTTTCCTTAGCGCCTCTCTTGCCGTCTTTTCATCAATGCCATCGACTTCAAAGACTATCCGGCCAGGCTTTACCTCGAAACAATAGCCTTGAGGGTCGCCTTTTCCCTTTCCCATACCGACTTCAGGGGGCTTTTGGGTAAACGGCATATCGGGAAAGATGCGCGTCCAGACTTTTCCTGCCTTGCCTGTACTTCGAGCCAAGACTTTTCGCGCCGCTTCTATCTGGTTTGAACGGACGCGTGCGCCTGAAAAAGCCTTCAGCCCGAAAGAGCCGAAAGATACCTCCGTGCCGCGCGTCTCAACTTGCGGTTTCTCCGGATTTCGGCGCATGGTGTGCCATTTTCTGTACTTAACCTTCTTCGGTAACAACATAATTTTTATATTTTGCTAACGTTCTAAAATAGTTTGACCTTCGAGAGTCTAAAATTCGAAATCCTAAATTCGAAATTCGAAACAATATCTAAATCTTAAATCATAAATTCAAAACGGATTTGTTTGTGATTTTGTATTTTGAGCATTGGAATTTGCTTCGGATTTCGTGCTTCGTGTTTCGGATTTATCTTTTCGGAGTCTTCTCCGAAAAGATCTCTCCTTTATAAATCCACACTTTGATGCCGATGTCTCCGTACGTCATATGAGCTCGTTCCCTCGCGTAGTCAATGTCGGCGCGAAGTGTTTGTAGAGGAATGCATCCTTTTTTGAGTTCCTCGGTTCGAGCCATTTCCGCGCCGCCGAGCCGCCCGCCGAGATAAATCCTCACGCCCTTAACGTCGCGGTTGGCCATCGTCTTGTCAATCGTCTGCTTCATCACGCGGCGAAATGGAAGGCGTTTTTCAAGCCCTTCGGCTATCATGTGCGCCACGATGGCCGCGTTAGATTCCGGAGAACGCACTTCTTCTATATCAATCTTCATGTTTTCGATGCCTGAAAGTTTGTTTTTCTTACCAAAGCGCGAAATCTGATTCTTTAGTTTGGTCGCTCCCTCTCCGCTCTTGCCGATGAGCATTCCGGGCCGCGATGTGCGAATGACAATGCGAAAAAGTTTAGGACCGCGCTCGATACCAATGTCGCTTACATACATGCCGCGGAGACTTTTCTCCAGAAACTCGCGAATAAGAATGTCTCCTTTAAGCATCTTCTGATATTCCCCTTTCACGCCGAACCACCTAGACTTCCAGTCCTTGATTATGCCTAGCCTGTATGAATATGGATGAACGATGTGGGACATGGCTGATTTTCTTACGAGCGAAGCGAGTTTTGAAAATCGCCACCCCGTTAAAACCCGCGGAGCGGGCGCCGCAAAGCGGCGATTTAACGGGGTCACGAAAAACATAGTCACTTCGTTCCTTGTTTTTCAGTGAGAACAAGAGTGACTTTGCTTGTGCGCTTGAGTATTTGAAAGGCGGAGCCGTGCGCGCGAGGCATTGAGCGCTTGAGTACGGCGCCTTGGTCTACTCGAAAATCTTTGATAATCAGCTCATTTGTGTCGGTTACTTTCTGATTCTCCTTGGCATTCGCAATTGCGCTCTTAAGGAGCTTTCGAAGCGGCACTGTGGCAACTTTTGGCATGAGAGAAAGTAGAGCCTCCGCCTGCGCCACCGTCTTTCCCTTGACGGCATTCACGACGAGCCGCATCTTGCGGGGAGATTGGCGGTAATTATTGAGAATAGCGCGCATGGATGATGAACAATGAATTATGAAATTATGAATTATGATTAAGACCCTCTATTCTGAATTCTTACTTCATAATTCTGCGGCTACTTTTTAGTTACCGCATCCCCAGCGGTTTTGGCCGTTTGCGCCGCGGCCGTTTCGGCTTCCTTTTTCTTCATTTCAAGCTCCTTCTGCATTTTACCTCCGTGCCTCACGAACTTCCGCGTAAGAGAAAATTCCCCCAGGCGATGTCCGACCATATCTTCACTCACGAGTACTTCGGGAAAATCTTTGCCATTGTGTACCAAAAATTTGAATCCCAGCATTTCCGGGCTGATAACGCATGCGCGCGACCATGTCTTAATAGGTCCGGCTGTTTCCGGGCGTTTCCCCGCGAGCTTCTTAATCACGCGCTGGTCAATATATGGTCCTTTTTTAAGCGAACGGGTCATCGAAGACGCTGATTTACGCAGATAATAAGCTGATTCACGCTGATAAAAACAGAAGACGCCGACTTTCATATCCGCGTCTATCTGCGTTCCTACTCGACGTGTATCCGCGTGTCGGGCAATACTAGCAGAAATAAGGGCGAAAAGTCAAACAACAACTCGAAACGGTGGAGTTCTTGACTTTAATCCTTGGGAAATATAGGCTGGCCAAAGTTCACATACGTTCAAACTCAAAAACCAGCTTATGAGAAACGAATTCTCTACCATGATCTTCTGGCTCTTGTTCTCTCTTGGCGTAACCCTGTTTGTCGGTTTTCTGTCCCTGTTCCTGCTTAAAGGATCCTTGGCGGATTCAACCATTTATGACGAGTATTTCCGCAACCCTCAGGAAGCCTGGATCGGGTTTGCGTCCGGTCCCGTTTTTGTCTTGATATCCGCCTTTTTTAGGAAGGCGGCCATTCGATAATATGGCTTTGCCAAAGCAAAAAGTCGTCCCGTTCCCGGGGCGGCTCTTTTTTAAGTTTAAGGTTAGTTTAGTGCGGTTCCACGCTTGGAGCCGACTTTGCGGCGAGAGACAATAAAAACGTTAGAGTATTTCTTGGGCGTCCTTGTCTTCTGCCCCTTTCCTGACGGCTTGCCCCAGCGCGTCTTTGCACGACGGAGTCCCCGTCCCTGTCGCCCCTCTCCTCCGCCGTATGGGTGGTCAGGCGGGTTCTGGGCGGAACCGCGAACGGTCGGGCGAATGCCGAGCCAGCGACTGCGCCCAGCTTTGCCGATAACGACTAGATGATTTTCCTCATTGGACACCGCGCCGATAGACGCCCATGCTGTATTGATTATTTTTCGAACCTCCGTAGAAGGAAGTTCTACAAATGTATAGTTTCCCTCCTGGGCTTTTACTTTCGCGGCGTTACCGGCTGAGCGGGCAAGGAGTGCGGGGCCGCTGGGTCTGAGCGCCACATTGTACACAAATGTATCGACGGGAATCGCTTTAAGCGGCAGGCGATTCGCTGGTGCTACCTGCGCCTTTTCTGAAACCAGGAATGTAGCGCCGACCTTCACACCTTGAGGGAGGAGGACATATCGCTTTTCACCATCGGCGTACACCGCGAGGCCGATAAAACCGCTTCGGCTTGGGTCATACTCTACGCTTGCGATACGTGCCGGGATGTCAATTTTGTCGTATGTAAAATCAACATCACGGAGCAGGCGCTTGTGCCCGCCACCCTGGTGCCGAACAGTAATGCGCCCGTAGTTGTTGCGTCCGACATGCCGCTTCTCGCCGAACACGAGCGATTTATGCGGCTTGCTCGTGGTCAGAAACTCACGATAATTGATGCCGGTCATATGTCGGCGGGATTTGGTTGTGGGTTTGTAGGTCTTCATATCGTGTAGCGTGTAGCGTGTAGCGTGTAGCGTCAGAGACTTCTCTTCTGCTTTCGTTATATGTTACACGTTTTGCGTTATACCAGTTCTATTTTTTGTCCGGGCTTCAAATACACATACGCTTTTTTTCCTCCTGGACGAACACCTGGACGACCTTTTGCAATAATGCGTTTCGGCGGGATATTTACTGTCCTTATTTTGAGCGGAGTCACTTTGTAGAAATGGCTTACCGCTTGCGCAATCTCGCGTTTGTTTGCTGTTTTTGAAACCTTGAACACATACGCGCCGCGCTCCGAGGAAGCGGAAGCTTTCTCGGTGATATGCGGTCGGCGAAGCACTTCAGGATTGAAGCTTCCTTTTCCTTTTGCCGCGCTTGCCGCCACTCCAGCCATAACAATCTTTTTGGCCGACATCTCGCTCGTGACCAATTTTTTTGCCGGCGCGGGCGATTCCTTTTTCGTTTTTCGTAAGTTGAGAAATGACATATACAGATACTAATCTACGAATATATTCTAATCTACAAATACCTACTAATGTGCGCGTTTTTAATTCTTATTCGCAGGTATTAGCAGATTGGTATGCATTAGTTATCATTGGTATTTGTTAAAGATTTAATACTCTCTTCTGGATTAACGATAATCACATACTTATACGTCAGCACATCCAGTAGATTCAAATTACGCGCCTGCCCCACTGAAATATTGCCGAAGTTCTGAAAGCTCTTTTCAAGATTCGTATCTTTTCCCGGAATGATGATATGCACGGCATTGCGGCTCTTGCTGATTGATTCGTATCCTTTAATTCCTGAAAGCTTGCCGAGCACTTCTTTCCCCGCCTTGGTTTTAATCTCCGGCATTGCAATACCGTTAAGAAAGAGGATTTCCCCTTCGCACAGTTTCTTCGAAAGCGTTGAATAGAGCGCCTGCCGTTTTTGTTTTCGGTTGACCTTCCGGTCATAATTTTTATCGCTCCTAGGGCCATGCGCGACACCGCCTCCAACCCAAAGAGGAGAGCGGGTAGAACCATGCCTCGCACGTCCGGTTCCTTTTTGTTTCCATGGCTTTTTGCCGCCCCCGCGCACTTCTCCGCGAGTCTTGGTGTGAGCCGTGCCGCTTCGTCTATTTGAAAGCATTGATTGCGAAACTTGATGCACAAGGTCGGCGTTCCACTTCGTGCCAAATACGGTATCCGGAAGTACAACCTTCCCGACCTCTTTTCCCTCTTGATTGTAAACAATACTTTCCATAGCGTTTAGCGGTTAGCGTATAGCGTCTAGTAGAGAATAGGGTCCCCACTAAAACACTAAACGCTAAACGCTTCTTATCTCTAGCACTGTACCGCGTCTCCCAGGCACTGCCCCTTCAATGAGGATTAGATTTTCTTCCGGGATTACTTGAACGACTTGAAGGTTTTTTACCGTAACGCGTTCTCCGCCCATACGTCCTGCCATGCGCATACCTTTCGCAACGCGTCCGCCGGCACGAGCCCCTCCGCCGATTGCCCCCGGTTCGCGCTCGCTGTGTTTTTGCCCGTGCGTGCGGCTGCCTCCGTGAAATCCGTGCCGTTTTACGACTCCTTGAAATCCTTTTCCTTTGGAAATGCCGCTTACCGTAACCTCATCTCCCTTCTTGAATACATCCACGCCAATCTTATCTCCGACATTTTGCGTTGCCGGAAGAGCGAGCCGCCATTCTCTAAGGCCCATGAAGCTTCCAAGCTCTTTTACGTGTCCCTTCATCGCCTTGTTAACATTTTTTGGTTTCCGCGACCCCCAGCCCAGTTGCACCGCGTTGTAGCCGTCTTTTTCAACTGTTTTGATTTGCGTTACTACATTGGGAGAGACGGATACGACCGTAACCGGCCGGGCGTCTCCCCGCTCGTCCCAGACCTGCGTCATATGCACTTTTGTGCCAAGTAGAAATCTCATATGAGTGTGAACGCGGCAGCCCAAAGTATTCGCAATGGGTAAGCCGGCGGTTCCTGTATCATCCTTAACATCCATTCTGCAACAGTGGCAGAAACACTATCAGACCATGAAGAAAAAGTAAACCCACCTAATATGCTGGGCGCGCGTCCCATCAAGTTTGTCGGCAAAATCAGCTGTCGTGGGATTCCCGGTATGTTATACCTATTTGAACGCCTCAATCAGTTGCGCAATCGCCGCCAGGATGCTAGCGAGATTAAGATTCTTCTTTTGGCTGAATTCGGCGAGGGCTAGAGCGGAGTGACTGGAGCAGGAGCAACGACGGTAAAAACAGAATCGCTTTGGTCTGTAACACTTCCGTTTGTGGCCGACGAAACGGTAACTTTGTACTGACCCGAGGGAATATCGCCCCCGTTCTTGTCCTTGCCGACCGTCCAGTTGTAGGAAGAGCCGCTGACACCGATGGCAATCTGGTAGAGTATTGCCGGTGCCATACACGCCGGCTCCGATGTCCAGCAGGAGAGGTAATTGCTGAGAGTAATGTTGTACGTTCTCTGTGCTGAATCCACGCACGCGGTTACTCCGTTGGAATTGGTTGTGCATCCGGTGTAAGAGTCCTGCCACTTAATCGTCTGCGTTGAACCGACAGGCCATACTTCTCCCCCATTCGGGCTAAGGACAGTGATGGAGGGTTGGGTGGAGGGCGCGGTGATGGTAAAAACAGAATCGCTTTGGTCCGTAATGCTTCCGTTTGTGGCTGACGAAACAGTAACTTTGTACTCCCCGGCGGGAATATCGCCGCCGCTTGCGGTCTTGCCGGTAGTCCAGAAATAGTTAGAACCGTAAAGATTATTCGCCAATTGGTAAAGAACTGCTGGTGCGCCGCAGGATGGAACCGCGCTCCAACAAGAAAGATAGTTGCTTAGAGTAAGGTTCACTGGACCGCCGGAGGTATTATTCCATTTTATTACTTGCGTTGAACCGACTGGCCATACCTCCCCCCCATTCGGAGAGAGAACGGTGATGGAGGGTTGGGTAGAGAGCGCGGTGATAGTAAAAGCGGAATCGCTTTGGTCCGTAACGCTTCCGTTTGTAGCTGACGAAACGGTAACTTTGTACTCCCCGGCGGGAATATCGCCGCCGCTTGCGGTCTTGCCGGTAGTCCAGTTGAAAACATTGCCGCTCCTTTTCCTCTCCACGCTCACATCTCTCGCTATCGGATAAATAACCGCGGGCGCCATACATGCCGGCTCCGTTTCCCAACAGGAAAGATAGTTGCTTATATCTATATTAACCCGCCCATCTCCATACCATTTGATTTCCTGTGCTGTTCCCTTCTGCCAACTCTCCCCCCCATTCGGCGAGAGAACGGTGATGGAGGGTTGGGTAGTATTGCCTACTTGCACCGAAATACTTGACTGCGCGGTGAGGCCTTTGTTGTCTGTTACGGTAAACATAACTTTGTAGGCGCCGGCGGTGGAATAGCTGTGAGTGAAGGTGGTAGTTTGCGAAGCCGATACGGACATGGGAGAGGTTGCGACTGTGCCTGTACTGCCAGAATTAACGCCATCGCCCCAATTGACAAGGTAAGAAAGGTTGCCGTTTTCCGGGTCGTGGGCTTTGACGCTCCAGGTACCCATTTCTCCAACATTTAATGTCGTCGGTCCGGACACTCCGTCAATTACCGGCGGGAGGTTAGAACCTGTCGAATAAATCTTGAAGTATGAGTCGCTTAAGTCGCAGGTGTTAGTTCCGGATTGGCAAACTTGAACGGTGTATGAGCCATCAGGAGCAAGTGCGTCATAAAGGTCCCTAACTAAGCCGACATTCCAGATATACGAATACCCACTTACCCCTTTAGCGATTGTGTACGGCTGTGGCGAAGAAGCAATGCACGCCATTGGTCCAGTACAGGGCGGATAATAAGTCGCCAGCTTAATATCGTAGGACCTCGGAGCGGGAGGCATATATTGCGGACAATCCCAACCAGGATTGGTGCAAGTTGGTACAGTTGTAATAGTGTTGTCTTGCCACTTGATTGTTTGCTTTGTTCCTTTCGCCCAAGTTTCGCCGCCGTTAGGACTAAGGACGGTGATGGAGGGTTGGATGGGAGGCACAACTGACGGACACGCTTGAAATTCGCACCTAGGCGCAACGCGGCTGACCCAGGAACCGTCTGAGCATTGTTTGGCTTCCGTTGTGCAAGCAATCGGGGGTGGTATGTCGCAGGTCAGCCCTTTAATCTTCGCGCGGGTAAGCGACCCCACGAATCCGGTTGGTGAAAGCATGACGGATTTCTGAAACTTCTTAACGGCTTGCAATGTCAGAACTCCAAAGAAACCGCTCGGTTCCTGATTAAAGTATCCTTTCGTCTGGAGAAAATCTTGGAGGAGTGACACTTGCCCGCCAGTCGTCCGGTCGCTTGCGCGATACCGAAGGTTGGTGGTTAAAGCAACGCACGCAGTATCATCCGAACCTGGGTCTACATCCCCCGGTTCTTGGGGAAAGATTGAAACTGGCCTATCGGTTTTCGGGAGTGTCTGCGCGGAGGTTTGCGTGGCTTTGCCGGTAATCTTTCCTTCAAGAGACATCTGAACATTTTTTGCTACCGTTTCTGACGCGCCAAAAGAGCGCACCATGGCGGTAACGGCCTGTATCTGCTCCTGCGTAAGCGCCGCCGCTTGGAGAAGCGAGGGAGCAAGGCCTAAAAGGAGAATGAATGACAAGCTCAAGCCGATTAGCTTTTTTTGCATATGTATAAAGGTTAACAATAATACCGAGCGTGCGTATATAACCTGAAAGTATAAAGTAATATTGTCAATTGTTAAAGGGGGGGGTGGATAACAAATTGGCAAAATCATCCTGGCTTTTGGCCGGAGTGGTGGTAATCGCTCGTAAATCAGGCTTTCGCAAGATTCTTTACCGTTCTTGCAACCGAAAACACAAATTCCAAATCGCTTTTTGAATAATCTTCCTCTACTTTTGGGAGCGTACTGATGTGCAGGCGATTTCGGAGTACCCGCACCCTGTCGACATCTTTGAACATCGAATCGGATATAATTCCATGTTCTTTGCATAGATCATTTACTTGGTCGAGGTTTAACTTTTCAAATCGGCACTTTTCTACTTTTACCTCGTCTTTACCCAGAACGATTCGTTCAGTTGCATTAATTTCATAAATGACCTTGCTTACTTTGAATATGGTTTGGCGTTTTGCCAATGCCTCTTCACTTGTCTTTTGTTTTAATGTCCAAAGCAAAAGAGCTTCAACGATGGAAGCGGTGTAGACGATAACGGTTTTTCTGAAACTGCTTTTGAGCGTTTCGGTGTACCTGCCGGATTCTGAGAGGGAAAGTAATTCAATCAAATGCTCAAAAGTTATATCGAGATTTCTCTGAAGTACCGTATCGGTAACAAAAGCGAAATTGGCCTCTTGAGACATAGCAAATTATCATGCCTCCTGAAGCATTTTTGCAAGCGAGGGATATCCCCTTTCACGAAGAAACTCGCCAAGTCTTTTGTCCGGGTCAACATCTAAATCGACGCCATACTTCTTCTGTATCGTGTCTATCTTGGTATCAAAAGTTAGATAAGAAACTTGCTTTTTTTTACCTTGCCTTTTCATACAACGTAGTATATCAAAAATTGAAAGAGAATGGTATCGGTAAGTTACGACGTAATCTGAAAATAATCCATCCCTCCAAAGTGCTCGCAAGGTTTTTGCGACACTCCTCCCGTGATTTCCCAGTTGCGGAAACGTCGCGGAGTTCTTTTATTTCGGCATAAAATTGCTTGCCGCTGATACGTTCGTACTTTGCCTTTTTCAGATAAGTTGCAATGTAATCTTGAAGCATACAAACACCTTAACATGAAACCTGATAAACGAAAACCGCCTCTCTGCGGTTTTCGCTTTCTTATTCACATCTATTCGTAGATTGGTATAATTCGTATTTTCGTATGTTTATCTACAGCCCAGCACCAAATTTGAAAGAGATTGATATTTTTGAAGAATATTGAAGTTCGCCTCCTAAAAATTTAATCAGGTGGTTCTCGCAAGTTTAGTGAAATTGATACGGGATTTTGAAAATATGGTCGCCGCAAGAACGGCTCCCTATTTTTACAGCCCAGCACTAAAATTGAGGGAAACAAAATGTAGCGGAACATTCTACCTCCT